>NZ_ANAX01000233.1 GCF_000341065.1 Nocardiopsis halotolerans DSM 44410
TCGTCGTCCTCGGGGACCTCGTAGGGGTCGACGACGGTACGGCCGTTGGCGCCGTTGGTGGCACCGTTCCCGGTGGTCCCGGCGCCCCGGGTGGTGTCCCACGCCGAACCCGTGTCGCTCCACAGGTCCTGGCCGCTGGGCGGGTGCTCGTCCGAGCGGGTGACGGCGGGCTGGCGCTTGGGCAGGCCGCCCATCTCGCCGGGGCTGGTACCGGTCTCCTGGGTCTGCCAGGGGTCGGTGGGCTCCGCGGCCGCCGGGGTGGAGGCGAAGGCCGCCTCGGCGTCGGCGTAGGTGTTGGGCGCGCCCGAGGGGAGCTCGGGGCGGCCGTCCGCACCGCCCAGGGCGTGCTGGCCCTCGACGGGGGTGATCAACAGGTCCGGCGGGAAGGTGACGCGCGCGGTGGTCCCGCCGCCGTGCGCCTCCTCCAGGCGGAGCCTGATGCCGTGGCGGTGGGCCAGGCGCGAGACCACGAACAGACCCATGCGGCGCGAGACCGCGACGTCGATGACCGGCGGGGCGGCCAGGCGGGCGTTGATCGCCGCCAGGTCCTCGGGGGCCATGCCGATACCGCTGTCGGTGACGTCGACCTGGACGCCGCCGTCGTCGAGGGTCTTGGCGCTGACCAGGACCTCGGTGTCGTGCGGGGAGAATGAGGTGGCGTTCTCCACCAGCTCGGCGACCAGGTGGATGACGTCGTTGACCGGACGGCCGAGGACCGAGATGTGGGAGGGGGCGCGCACGTTGACGCGCTCGTACTGCTCGACCTCGGAGATGGCGCCGCGCAGGACGTCGACCAGCGGGACGGGCTGGGCCCACTTGCGGGTGTTGTCCTGGCCGGACAGGACCAGCAGGTTCTCGTTGTTGCGGCGCATGCGCGTGGCGAGGTGGTCCAGCTGGAACAGGTCGGAGAGGCGGTCGGAGTCCTGCTCGGACTGCTCCAGACCGTCGATGAGGCGCAGCTGCCGTTCCACCAGGGTCTGGCTTCGGCGGGACAGGTTGACGAACATCGCGTTGACGTTGCTGCGCAGGGCGGCCTCGTCGGAGGCCAGGGTGAGGGCGACGCGGTGGACGTCGTCGAAGGCGCGGGCCACCTCGCCGATCTCGTCGCGGGTCTCGACCTCGATGGGGGTGACCCTGACGTTCTCGGGGACCGTCCCGGCCTCCTGCATCCGGTTGATCGCGTCGGGCAGGTCGCGCTCGGCGACCCGGCGGGCACCGTCCTCCAGGGTGCGCAGCGGGCGCACCAGGGAGCGGACCACGAGGGAGGTCAGGACGAAGACCGCCAGGAGCACGACCACGACGATGAAGAGGTCCAGCAGGGCGCGGGCCATGGCGTCGTCGCGCAGTGCGTCGGCGTCGGCGGCGATGCCCTCGGCGATGCCCTCCTCCACCTTCTGGAGGCGGTCCAGGGCGGTGTCGGCGACCTCCCTGTAGTCCTCGGGGCCGTCGTTGGCGGTCACACCGGTGAGGTTGTCGTTGCGTTCGGCGCGGTACATGACGCGCATGCGCATCGTGGAGACCTGGCTGACCTCCAGACCCGTGAAGTTGGTGTCGAAGATCTCGCGCTGTTCCTCGCTCGCCGCCTGGACGAAGTTGGCGATCTCGCTCTCGTAGCGGGCGCGGCTGGAGTCGATGGCCTCGGCGATGCCGCCGGTCATCGTGTTGCGCGACAGGGCGTGACTCATCAGCGAGGTCTCGTACGAGAGCTGGTCGCGGGCGTTGGACAGCGCGGTCAGCGTCCGGACGCTCTCACGGAGGTTGGTGTCGCTGGTCTCGTCCGCCATCGTCTGGTTGAAGTCGGTCAGCGTGCGGGTGACCGTGCGGTACTTGGTGACGACCGGCAGGACGGTGATGCGGGTCTCGTCGACCTCGGAACGCAGGGCCTCCAGCGTGGAGACCTGGGTGCGCAGGTTGGACAGGCGGGACCTGGCGGTCTCGGTGTCCATCTCGCCCATGTCGTCCAGCCTGGCGGTGAGGGTCTGCTGGAGCTCGCGGGAGGCGTCGCGCTCCTCCTCCAGGCGCTGACGCAGCTCGTCCGACCGCCGCTCGGGGTCGGCGTTGTCGGAGATGTAGATCGAGCTGGCGCTGCGCTCGCGGCCCAGCTGGTTGGCCAGCTCCACGATGAGGACACCGACCTCGGCGCGCTCCTGGATGTGCGCGTGGGTGACGGTGGAGAACGCCGCCTCGTAGACCCGCAGGCCGCCGAGGGCGAGCGCCACCGCCGTGGGGATGACGATGAGGGCCACCAGTCGGGAGCGCACCCGCCAGTTACGTGGCCGCCACCAGTCGGCTCTGCGCTTGGGCGTGGCATCGGCATGTTCGGCCTGCGCTGCCTCGCTCTGCGCGCTGGCCCCGTTTTTCGTCGCTCGTGTCGACACGGACCCTCGCAACCTTTCGTGTCACCGCTTCGAGCGGCTGGTTGGAACCCCAGGGGCCGACCGCTCCGACCGAAGCACCTTCGGAAAACCGGTATAGACCACTGGGTCCACCGAAACCGGGAGCGGTGGGGAATGTGGGGAGATGTGAAGACTGTCCGCCGGACTCGCCTGGAGGAGAGGAGCCGCGCACCCGAAGATCTTCGTAGGTGCGCGTGCGGTGGATAGCGTACCAATGGGCGCGAAGGGCTCGCTTCGGCGGTTTGACGGCGATCGGCAAGATCATCTTCGGCTGCCCGGAGCCATAATGCCCACAATGTCGGCATTATGGCCAATTTGCCAGGTCAGGATGGGGACCGAAACCCCATCAGGGACCGAGGTAACTTTTTGGACACACCGCCAGCTTCCCCACCAACACCGCCCTGACATGACATCGTGACAAGACGTACACGCAGGTCCGGGGAGGAAGCAAGAATGCGTGCCTCGTCATGTCCTGAATCAGACACGCCTCGTGACAAGTCAGAAGCTCAGGGTTTCCGCAGGTCCTTCGCGCGCACCTTTTCGGTCAGCGCCGCACTCCCCGTGGGACTCGCGGTACTCCTCTCCCTCTCCGCCGCCGCGCCCGGCGGTGCCGACGTCAGCGGTGGCTCGGCGCTGGGCGACGTACGGGTGGAACTGGCCGAGCTGCGCGCGGGCATGGAGACCCTGCGGCAGGAGGCGCTGACGAAGATCGAACGCTACGAGGCCGAGCGCGAGCGCCTCGCCGAGCTGACCGAACGCAGCGAGGCGGCCGACGAGCGCGCCGGAGAGGCCGACGAGCGCGGCGAGGAGGCCCGCCTGGCCGCCGCCCGACAGGCCGCCCTCGCCTACATGGGCGGCGACCTGGGCATGGTGCGCGCCTGGACCGGACCGGAGGGCCCCGCCGGGATGCTCGAACGCGGCGCCTACCTGACCCTGTTGGGCGCGCACCGGGAGGCCGACGTGGAACGCGCCCAGGCCGCGGGGGTGGCCACGGACACCCTCGTGGGGATCGCCGAGGCCGCCGAGCGGGAGCAGGCCGCGGCGGNCGGGAGGAGGCGGTTCGGGCCGTCACCGACCAGGAGGCGGCGCTGGAAGAGCTGCTGGAGAAGCAGACACGGCTGGAGGCACGGCTCGCGGAGGTGCGTGACGCCCGGGCGGAGGAGGAGCGGCGCGAGGCGGCGCTGCGGGACGCGCGCGCCGTGAACTCCACCAACGAGGACAACGAACATCGGCACAACGAGGAAGAGAAGGAGGGCGCGGGCGAGGAACCCGTCGTGGAGATCACGGATCACGGGTGCACGGGGAGGAACGCGTTCTCCTACGCCAACGGGCGGATACCGGCGTCGGTGCTGTGTCCCCTGCCCCAGCCCGGCGAGCGGCTGCGGGCCGACGCGGCCGAGGCCTTCATCGAACTCGACGGCGCCTACCGGGAGGAGTTCGGGCGGCCGATGTGCGTGGCCGACTCCTACCGGCCCTACCACGTGCAGGTGCGCCTGTTCCGGGAGATGCTGCCCGGTATGGCCGCCAGGCCCGGGACCAGCCAGCACGGACTGGGCCTGGCCGTGGACCTGTGCGGGGGCGTGAACCGACTCGGCACGGTCGAGCACGAGTGGATGCTGGCCAACGCCCCCGACCACGGTTGGCACAACCCGCACTGGGCCCGGGGCGGTTTCGAACCCTGGCACTGGGAGTTCAGCGCCTGACGGGCGGACCGGGCGCGGGCGGTCCGGAACGCCGGGACGGAGCGTCGTCCACAGGCCGGAGCCCGCCCTGGCGCGGTCGTGCGTGTTCGCGGTTCACTGGAGAACGGGGGGTCACCCGGTCCCGCCGACTTCCGCATGCCCCCAGCGCACGGCGTACGAGGGCAGCGCACCCGACGGGGCGGGGAGGGCGCCCGGACCAACCGTCGCACCCCGTTCGGCCCCGGGAACCCCCGCCAGGCCGGGGATCCCCTCAGACCTGGGAGCCGACCCGGACCTCGAAGGAGCCCAGGACGTCGGCGTCCACGAACAGTTCGTCGTCGGCCTCGAGCGGCGGGGTCGCCACCGGCAGCAGCGCCCGCACCCGTCCGNCCAGGCCGCGCCCCAGCTCCCCGTCGTCGACCGAGGCGCTGACCGGCAACGGCTCCCCCGGTACCTCGTCGGCGGTGGTCAGCACCGGCCCCAGGCTCAGCTGCACCGGCCCTCCCTCTCCGTCCAACCAGAGGCACGCGGGTGTGAAGGCGCGCGCCCCGGCGACCGCGGCCACGCCCACGCGTGCCGAGCGCGCGTCGGGCGGCACCGCGTCGTCCGTGCCGCGGACCAGTTCGGGGCCGATCTCCCACACGTCGTCGCCCGCCCGCACCGACACCGGGTCCGCGGGCACCACCGGGGCACGCATGCGCGCCTCCAGCTCGACGATGATCTCGATCGGCTCGGCGACGGCGCGCGCGTGGGCCGCGGCCAGGGTGTCGGCGCCCGCCTCCAACAGGTCCATGAGGGGAGCGGGTTCGGGAACGCCCAGCACGTCACCGTCGTCCAGGGCTCCGACGCGCTCGCTCCCGCCGCTCGGCGACAGGTAGGTCACCCAGCGCATGTGCTTCTCCTTGTCCACGTCCACCGCGGAGGGGTTCGTCCAGCGCGGAGGGGCTCCTCAGAGCGCGGCGGTCGGGCTGTGTTCCTTGCCCGTCCCGGCGCACCCGCGGCAGGGCTCGTCGACCCGCAGCCAGACGATCACCCCGCTGCCGTCGCGGTGGGGCCGCTCCGGCCGCCACCACCCCGTGCCGGAGCAGAACCGGCAGTCGACCCCGTCCTGCTCGCACCATCCGCACGAGGAGATCGCACACCGGCTGTGTGTCGGTTCCCGGTCCATGCGCTCCCACCGTCTCACGCGAAATCGCGACCAGCCTTGCACAGTGGTCACGTGCGCGTCCACCCGTGGGGGCGGGTCACGGGCTCAGCCGGACTCGCGTACGACCAGACGGGTGTCGAGCATCACCGTCTCGGTGTCCACCGCGCGCGGAATCGCCACGTCCACCAGCAGGCGGGCCATCTCCTTGCCCATCTTCACCGAGGGCTGGTGGACGGTGGTCAGCGGCGGGTCGCTGTGCCGGGCCATGACGCTGTCGTCGTAGCCGACCAGGGCGACGTCCCCGGGCACGCTCAGGCCGCGTGAGCGCAGCACGCGCAGGCCGCCGAGGGCCATCATGTCGGAGGCCACGAACACCGCGTCGGGCTCCAGTCCGGTGTCCAGCAACCGCTCCATCGCCTCGGCTCCGCCGTCCACGCTGAAGTCGCCCTGGACGACGAGCCGCTCGTCGACCCCGATCCCCGCCGAGGCCATGACCTCGCGGTAGCCGCGCAGCCGCTCCACGCCCGCGTTCATGTCCTGGGGGCCGGTGATGGTGGCCACGCGCCGACGGCCCTGGTCCAGCAGGCGCCGGGTGGCCGCCCTGGCCCCGCCGATGTTGTCGATGTCGACGCAGTAGGGCGCGGGCTGGTCGGGCGAGTGGGGACGGCCGCCGTGCACGACGGGCAGACCGGCCTCGAACAGGCGCGCCGAGAGCGGGTTGTCGCCGTGCAGGGACACCAGCAGCGCCCCGTCCACGTGGAAGCCGCTGAGGTAGTCCCCCACCCGCTTGTGCTCGGCCTCCGTTCGAGCCGTGGTGAGCATCAGTTGGAGGTCGCGCTCGTGCAGGACCGTGCTCACCCCGCGGATGATGTCGGGGAAGAACGGGTCGTCGAACAACCGGTCCCGGGGTTCGGACACGACCAGGGCGATCGTGTCGGTGCGCCTGGTGACCAGGGTGCGCGCGGCCTGGTTCGGGCTGTAGCCGAGTTCGGCGATCGCCGTGTGCACGGCCTCCCGGGTACGCGGGCTCACCTGGGCTGACCCGTTGATCACACGTGAGACGGTGCCGCGTCCGACCCCGGCGCGCTGCGCCACCATCTCCAGGGTCGGACGTTTCCGACCACCACCGCTCTTGGCCACTTCGAGGCTCCTCTGGAATCGTGTGCCGCCGTCCCGGGCACTCCTTCCCGGAACGGCGGCGTGTTCGGCGGGCATCCTCGGTCGTACCCGCACCGAACGGCTGGGTGGGGTGCCCCGTGAGACACCCCACCCTCGTCCGCGGTTCGCCGGACCGACGCCGCGGTCCGGCGGCACAATCTAGCGCTCGGGGAACCGTCCCGTCTTGGCCAGTTCGGCGTACCAGTGCCCGCTGTCCTTGATGATCCGCTGCTGGGTCTCGTAGTTGACGTGCACGATGCCGAACCGGCGGGAGTATCCCCACGCCCACTCGAAGTTATCCAGAAGCGACCAGGCGAAGTACCCGCGCAGGGGCACCCCGGCCAGCACCGCCTCCTTGGCGGCCCTCAGGTGGCCCTCGTAGTAGTCGATGCGGTCGGTGTCGTTGACCTCGCCGTCCTCGGTGACGGTGTCCTCGAAGGCGCAACCGTTCTCGGTGACGTAGAGGTCGATGCCGCCGCTCTCCCCCGCCAGGCGCGTGAGCACGTCGTACAGGCCGGTGGCGTCGATCTCCCAGCCCATGTGGGTGACCGGCAGGCCCTGCGAGACGTGCACCTCCTCGGGTTCGGCGCCGAGCCAGGCACCGCCCTCGCCGCTGACCAGCGCGGGGTCCAGGCCCTTGGCGGAGGCCGCGACGAACTCGGGCGAGTAGTAGTTGACGCCCAGGAAGTCCAGCGGGGCGGAGGTGATGGCCAGGTCACCGTCGGCCAGGAAGGAGAAGTCGCTGATGCCGGCGAGGTCCTCCTTCACGTCCTCCGGGTAGCGGCCCTTGAGCAGGGGGTCGGTGAAGATGCGGTTGCGCACGCCGTCCGCGCGTCGGGCCGCGCGCGCGTCGGCGGCGCTGGGTCCGTGCGGCCGGATGACCGCCTGGTTGTGGGCGAGGCCGACCCGGGCGGGGTTCCCGGTGGAGCGGATCGCCTCGACCGCCAGGCCGTGGCCGAGCAGCAGGTGGTGGGCGGCGGCCAGGGCCGCGGCCGGGTCCCTGTGGCCGGGCGCGTGGTGGCCGTTCTCGTAGCCGAGGAAGGCCGAGCACCAGGGCTCGTTGATGGTCATCCAGTTGCTGACGCGGTCGCCGAGGGCGTCCGCGACGACCTGGGCGTAGTCGCGGAAGCGGTAGGCGGTGTCGCGGTGGGGCCAGCCGCCGGCGTCCTCCAACGGCTGGGGCAGGTCCCAGTGGTAGAGGGTGGCCCAGGGCTGGATCCCGGCCGCCAGGAGCGCGTCCACCAGGCGGTCGTAGAAGTCGATTCCGGCCTGGTTCACCGCGCCGGTGCCCTCGGGGATGATCCGCGGCCAGGCGATGGAGAAGCGGTACGCGCCCAGGTTGAGCTGGCTCATGAGCGCGACGTCGTCGGCGTAGCGGTTGTAGTGGTCGTCGGCGGGGTCGCCGGTGTCTCCGCCCAGGATCTTGCCGGGGGTGTCGGCGAAGGTGTCCCAGATGCTCCGGCCCCGGCCGTCCGCGGTCGTGGCGCCTTCGATCTGGAACGAGGCGGTTGCCGCCCCCCAGAGGAAGCCCTCAGGGAAATCGTTGCGGTTGCTCACTGCTTGTGTACGCACCTTCCGTGACGAGGGGACATCGTTTTGGGAGCGCTCCCATAAAGGAAACAGAGAAGTACTTTGATGTCAATCAATCTCGATCGAAGTGCCTGGCACCGCAACCCAACCGTTACGGGAGGCAGTGGTGGCACCGGGGTCCCGGAGGGCCGCCGGGGTCCCGGAACGGGATCCGGACGGCCCTCCGGCGTCCGTCAGCGCCGGGACAGCCTGCGCACCATCAGGTCACCGAGACTCTGCGCGGCCTGCACGATGACGATGAGCAGGATGACGGTGGCCCACAGGTAGTGGTCGTTGAAGCGCTGGTAGCCCTCGCGGATGGCCAGGTCGCCCAGACCGCCGCCACCGATGGCGCCGGCCATCGCCGAGTAGGAGATCAGGGTGACCACGGTCATCACCAGACCGGCGATGAGGCCGGGGAGGGCCTCGGGCAGCATCACCTTGCCCACGATGGTCAGGCGCCGGGTCCCCATGGCGTACGCGGCCTCGACGACCCCGCGGTCCACCTCACGCAGGGAGGTCTCCACCAGGCGGGCGAAGAAGGGGATCGCGCCGATGCTGAGGGGCACGATCGCGGCGGTGGGACCCAGGGTGGTGCCCACCAGGAGGCGGGTCAGGGCGAGCACCGCCACCATCAGGACGATGAACGGCAGCGAGCGGCCGATGTTGACGACGGCGCTGAGTGCGGTGCGCACGGCGGGGGCGGGGATGAGGCCGCCCCTGTCGGTGACCACCAGCAGCACACCCAGCGGCAGGCCGACGAGCACGCTGACGAGGGCCGACCACAACACCATGTAGAGGGTGTCCAGGGTGCTCAGCCACAGGTCGGGCCACATGGCGGGCCAGGCCCGGACGAACGCCGCGACGGAGTCCCAGGCGCTCGCGTTCTCGGCCGCGGCGGCGAGGGTGAGGGTCACTTTCCGGCCTCCTCGACCAACAGACCGTTCTCGGACAGGTAGGCGAGGGCCTGCTCCCGGCGGTCACCGCGCAGGTCCACGCTCAGACGGCCGACGGACTGCCCGGCGACCTCCTCCACACCGCCGCCGAGGATGTTGACGTCCACGTCGAAGCGGCGGGTGAGCTCGGACATGAGCGGTTCGTCGAAGGATCGCGGATAGGTGACGTAGACCGTGTCCGATCCGCTGTGCGCGGGCAGCGGGAAGAGCGAGCGCGCCAGCAGCGAACCGGGGGTGGCGATGAGGTCGAGCACCCGGCCCGACTCCCGGAACCCGCCGTCCTCCATGATCGCCGCGGAGTCGCAGATCCGCTTGATCACGTCCATCTCGTGGGTGATCAGCAGGATGGTCAGGCCCAGTTCGTCCCGCAGGCGGCGCAGCAGGGCCAGGATGGACTCGGTGGTGTCCGGGTCGAGCGCGGAGGTGGCCTCGTCGCTGAGCAGGACCTTGGGGTCCGAGGCCAGCGCGCGGGCGATACCGACCCGCTGCTTCTGGCCGCCGGAGAGCTGGGAGGGGTAGGCGCGCGCCTTGTCGCCGAGCCCCACGAGGTCGAGGAGCTCGCCCACGCGCGCGCGACGGCGGGCACGCCCCACGCCGGAGACCTCCAGGGGGAAGGCCACGTTGCCCGCGACGGTGCGTGAGGACAGCAGGGCGAAGTGCTGGTGCACCATGCCCATGCCGCGCCGGGCGGCCCGCAGCCGCGCACCGCGCAGCGCGGTGAGCTCCTCGCCCGCGACCCGGACCGTTCCGGCGTCCGGGCGCTCCAGGAGGTTGACCGAGCGCAGCAGGGTGCTCTTGCCCGCGCCGCTCTGGCCCACGACACCGAAGATCTCGCCGGGTTCGACCCGCAGATCGACCCCCCTCAGGGCGGTCACCCGGTGCTTCTTCAACCTGTAGGCCTTGTGGAGACCCACTGCCTCAATCACGGTCTTCCCATCGACGTCTCGTCGGCCGCGGACAGCGACCGCCACCGCACGGTGGTGCCCGTCGGGGACACGGTGGTGGCTCGGTCGCGCGCAGGGGCCTTCGCTTTCCCCACTCAACCACGGGGAAACGGGTTGAAAAGCATGGATCATCCCTTGTGACCGGGTTATATGCACCACATCAGGGTCCTCGTCGCAAGACGGGTTCGTCCCCTCCCGACGGAACCCCCGCGCGAGTGCCTACACTCATGACCGTCCCGTTACTCTCACCCCCTGACCCAGGCGCGTACGAGAGACCGGGGGGCACGGCCGCTCGGACGAGTGCGCACCGCCCGGGAAACGATGAGAAACAGTGCCCGTTCCGCTTCCGTGACCGAAGCCGCGCGGGTCCAAGGAGCGACCACACCGTGCAGTCCGACGACCTGAGCCGAGTGGACGATTTCGCCGACTTCTGGGCTCCCGATCCCCCCGACCGCACCTGGGCGGAGCACGCCCGGGCGCTGGCCGGGGTCCTTGCCGGGGTCCTGCCCGGAGCCCTCTCCGCCTCCGTCCGCCCCGGTCGGGCGCGCGTCGCCGCCCTCGCGACGGCCATGCTCGGCACCCTCCTGTTCCTGCCCCAGGGCACGGCCGCCGCCGTGCCTCCGCCCAGGGAGCCGGAGAGCATGAGCGACCTCCAGGCACGCGCGGACGCCCTGAGCGAGGAGTACAACGGCGAGTTGCGCGACATGGAGGGCGTCATCGCGGAGGCCGAACAGGCCCAGGAGCGCGCCGACGGCACCCGCGAGGACGTGGAGGAGGCGCGCGACCAGGTGCGGGCCCTGGCGGTCGCCACCTACACCAGCAGCGGGCTCGGTCTGGCGATGTCGCTGTTCGTCGAGGCCGAACCCGACGAGGTCGTCGACCGGGCGGTGGTGATCGACTACCTGTCCACCAGCAACCAGGACAAGATCGAGCGGCTCCAGGCGGCGTTGGAGCGCGACGAGACCGCGCGGGAGAACGCCGAGGAGCAGCTGCTCGAGGCCGAGGAGGACCTGGAGGAGCTGGAGGGGCGCCGCGAGGAGGTGCAGCGGATGATCGCCGACCACCCCGTGCAGCCGATGGGCGGCCCGCTCAACATCACCCCGCGCACCGAGCAGATGCGCGAGTTGGTCATCGACGAGTTCGGCGAGGGCGCCGACGTGGGCGGCGTGGGTTGTTACCGGGCGGTCGGCGGCTGGGTGGTCGGTGAGCACCCCAAGGGCCGCGCCTGCGACTTCATGCTGGACCCCAACGGGACGATGCCCTCGCAGGAGCAGATCGACCGCGGCTACGCGATCGCGGAGTGGGCCCAGGCCAACGCCGACCGGCTGGGGATCATGTACATCATCTACCGGCAGAAGATCTGGGACATCCGCCGGGGCGACGAGGGCTGGCGCGCCATGGCCGACCGCGGCGACATCACCCAGAACCACTTCGACCACGTGCACATCTCGATGTTCTGAGGGGGGATCGGCCCCCGCCCGCAGGAGGGCCCGTCACCGGCGGGCCCGTACCGCGGCGTTCCCCTCCGGGAGGGCGCCGGCCGGGAGCACCGGGCGCCCGGGTGACCGGTTCCGGCCACACGGAGGGCCTTCGCTCACCCCACACGCCCGGCCCCGAGCGGACGGTGACGAGAGGCTCCCCGGGAGCGGGCCCACGGCTCCGGGAGGGCGCCGCCGAGGCGGCGCCCATTACCCCGGATCCTCTCCAATCGCCCAGGAATCGCCATCACGATTGCGTCACGTACGCGATGAGCTCGCGCACAACCGACACAAAACAGTGACGATTCGCTCCCCTACCCATGGTCTGACCTGCCCTCGGGGCGCTCCCCACAGCTAGGATGCAACACGTCCCGGATCGGCCCGCAGGAAGCCCCCGGCCTCCTCCGACCCTCCGTGGTCGGCCCGCCCGATCCGCCGGAACCCCCTGACGGACACGGGGAACACCCGCCCCACGCCCCCGCCCTCGCCCGCGGAACGGCGGTAGCGGCAGGTGCGCCTCCCCCACACGGTTCCCGTGCCCCTCCCTTGGACGGGTCGGACGGGAAGTCGTGAGAACCCACCGGCGCACACACGCGTCCCAGACAAGACGGTCATCACACACGGGCGAGGGGAGCCATGAGCGAAAACGGACCTTACAACCAACCGCCGCACAACCCCTACGGCGGAGGGGACAACAGTGGGGGCCAGCCGCCTTACGGCCCTCCCCAGGGCGTTCCCTACGGTGACCAGGGCACCGGCGGCCAGCCCGGATACGGTGGCCCCGCGGGTTTCCCCGGTCCCCAGGAACAGCAGATGTACGCGGGCGGCCAGCCGCCCTACGGCGGCGGCCCCGGTTACCCCCCTCCCCCGCCGCAGCAGCCCCAGGGCGGCGGTAAGGCCGGCCTGTGGGTCGTGATCGGCGGCGGCGCCGTGATCATCGTCCTGGTGATCGCGGTCGTGGTCATGCTCGTCACCAACGGCAACGGCGGCCAGCAGACCGTCGCTCCCGAGCCCGGCCCCACCCAGGGCGGTGAGGAGACCACCGACGGCGGCGGTGGCGGCGGCGAGGGTGGCGGCGAGGAGACCGACACCGAGACCGACGCGGCCCCCGCGGGCGAGCCCCCCTACGCCGTGCCCACCGAGCCCTGCACCTCCTTCACCGACCAGGTGGTCTCCGACTTCCTGCTGGAGGACCAGGGCGACAAGTACGTCCAGGAGGAGAGCTCCTCCTGCGAGAGCCTGAACGGCGCCGCCCCCGAGGGCAACCCGGAGGGCACGTGGGGAAGCCTGAAGATCAGCTACGGTGTCCCCTACTCCGCCGCCGACTCCGTCGAGGCCGCCACGGCCGACTTCCAGAGCTCCGTCCAGCAGCTCAACGGCGAGGGTGAGTACAACACCTCCTACGAGGCCGACAACGTCGAGGCGAACGAGGAGCTCGACCTCGGGGACGAGGCCCAGTACGTCCTCACCAAGTACGACTTCCTGGGCAACGACATCCCCGAGGCCACGGTGCTGATCCGTACCGCCAACCTCAACATCAAGGTCCAGTACCAGGTGCACCCGCCCTTCGGCGAGGAGGACGACTCCGAGGACCTGGTCATGCCCGAGAACATCGGGGAGATCATGGCCAACGCCGGCGCCGAGGCTCTGGCCGCGGTCGGCAGCTG
Source organism: Nocardiopsis halotolerans DSM 44410 (assembly GCF_000341065.1). Lineage (GTDB taxonomy): Bacteria > Actinomycetota > Actinomycetes > Streptosporangiales > Streptosporangiaceae > Nocardiopsis > Nocardiopsis halotolerans. Next base: position 12,998 of record NZ_ANAX01000233.1, read on the forward strand.
ACCGATCCGTACACGAGGGGGCCGCGGGCGTTCGCNACCGGGCCCCGGCCGCTACGCGCCCGGCAGGTCGGCGCGCACCCTCCGGGCCGCCTCCACCATGTTGCGCAGGGCCTGCTCGACCTCGGCGTAACCGCGCGTCTTGAGACCGCAGTCGGGGTTCACCCACAGGTTCCCGGCGTCGACGTGCGCGACCATCAGGCGCAGCGCCCCCTCGATCTCCTCCACCGGGGGCACCCTCGGGGAGTGGATGTCGTACACGCCGGGGCCGATGCCGCGTCCGCGGCCACGGCCGCCCAGGTCGCGCACCAGCTCCATCCGGGAGCGTGCGGCCTCCACACTGGTGACGTCGGCGTCCAGGGCATCGATCCCGCCGACGATCAGCCCGAACTCCGAGTAGCACATGTGCGTGTGGATGACCGTGGACGGCGACACCCCGGAGGTGGCCAGGCGGAAGGCGCTCACCGCCCAGTCCAGGTACTCCCCGCGCCGTTCCTCGCGCAGCGGCAGCAGCTCGCGCAGGGCCGCCTCGTCCACCTGGACGTGGCGGATACCGGCGCGCTCCAGGTCGGCGACCTCGTCGCGCAGCGCGAGGCCCACCTGGCGGGCGGTCTCGCCCAACGGCTGGTCGGTACGCACGAACGACCAGGCGAGCATGGTGACCGGCCCGGTCAGCATGCCCTTGACCGGCCTGTCGGTACGCGACTGGGCGTAGGCGGTCCACTCGACCGTCATCGGCCCGGGACGCGAGACGTCACCGAACAGGATCGGCGGACGCACGCACCGCGAACCGTAGGACTGCACCCACCCGTTCTCGGTGGTGGCGTAGCCCTCCAGCCGCTCGGCGAAGTACTGGACCATGTCGTTGCGCTCGGGCTCGCCGTGCACGAGCACGTCCAGGCCGATCTCCTCCTGGAGCGCGACGACCCGGTCGATCTCCTCGCGGAGCATCCCCTCGTAGGCGTCCTCGGCCAGCTCTCCCCTGCGGTACGCGGCACGGGCGCGGCGCAGTTCGCTCGTCTGCGGGAAGGAACCGATGGTGGTCGTGGTGAGCGGGGTGTCCGTGGGGAGGCCGCGCTCCTGGGGCCGTTCGTAGGCGCCCGGTCCCAGGGCGTCGAGGCGGGCTCGCACCCGCGCGTCGGTGAAGGCGGGGCCTCGCGCACCGCCGTTCCGGTCGGCGTACTCGGCCTCGACCCCCTCGGAGAGCACGCGGGCGAGCAGGGCCACCTCCTCGGCCTTCTGCCTGGCGAAGGCCAGGGACCCGTGCAGTTCGGGCGCCAGGGAGGTCTCGGCGTCCAGGTCCAGGGGCACGTGCAGCAGGGAGCAGGAGGTGCTCACGGTGAGCTCGTCGGCGAGGGCGAGCAGGGTGCCGAGCCCGGCCACGGCGGCGGGGACGTCGGCGCGCCAGACGTTGCGTCCGTCCACCACACCCGCCACCAGGCGGGTGCCGCCCAGCCCGGAGACCTTCACCAGGTCGTCCACGCCCTCATCGTCGGTGACCAGGTCCAGGCCCACGGCCTCGACCGGGGAGTCCTTGAGGACGCGCAGGGCGGCGGCGCCGACGGAGCCGAAGTAGGTGGAAACCAGCAGGGAGGGGCGCTCGGTGAGCGAGCCCAGGCGCTGGTAGACGCGTTCCAGGTGGCCGACCGCGGCGCGCCCCTCGTCGGTGGCCAGGATCGGCTCGTCCAACTGGACCTCGGTGGCGCCCGCGGCCCGGAGGTCGCCGAGGAGCTGGGCGTAGGCGTCCAGGAGCTGGTCGAGCAGCTGGAGGGGTTCCCATCCCCCGGGGGCCTCGTCGGCGGCCTTGGACAGCAGAAGGAAGGTGAGCGGTCCGAGCAGGACCGGTCGGGTGGGGAAACCGGCCGCGGCGGCCTCGCGGAACTCGGCTACGGGCTTGTCCCCGACCAGGCGGGGACGGGTGCTGGGCGACAGTTCGGGGACCAGGTAGTGGTAGTTCGTGTCGAACCACTTGGTCATCTCCAGCGGCGGGGCTCCCTGGTCGCCGCGGGCGAGCGCGAAGTAGCGGCGCAGCTCCTCGTCACGGTCCCCCGCCGCGGCGGGCGGGGCGAAACGGGAGGGGACCAGGTCGAACAGGACCGCGGTGTCCAGGACGTGGTCGTAGTAGGAGAACGTGTTGGACGGGATGTCGTCGATCCCGGCCTCGCGCAGCTGGGCGTACACGCCCCGGCGCAGGTCCGCGGCGACCGCGTCCAGCTCCCGGGCGGTGGTCGCGCCCCTCCAGTAGGACTCGCTGGCGCGCTTGAGCTCGCGGTCGGGACCGATCCGCGGGTAGCCGTGCACGGTGGAGCGCACGGAGGACCGGGACGCCCCTGGGGACGTGGCGGGCGTGGGGGTGGACATGAAGCTTCTCTCCCTCGTCGAAAGCCGGGTACCGGCCACGAGGCGGGTGAGAGCGGGCACACCGACGGACGCGCCGTGGGCGCGCACACCTGCCACCGCCCCCGGCCCTCCCTCGGGGCGCGGGACCACCGGCGGCACCGGTGCACCGCCGGGTGGAGGCAGGTCTTCGGACTCGGGGGCGCGGACGGTGCGGACACCGTTCCTGCCTACTGGCCGCCGCTTCCCGGTTTCCGACCCTTCCGACCGGATGACCAGTGCCTATGGCGACGTTCGTTCCCCCATACCGCTGCGGGGCAGTCCCGGATTCGCACCGGGTTCCCTCTTGCGACACGCTCCCGCCGCTCCGGGCGGGGCCCGGACCACGGGGTGGAGCATGTACCTTCCACGCCTGCGAGTATAGGGAGAGCCCCCTTTCGCCCCTGCATCCGGCATGCGGCTCCATGCGCCTGGCCGCGACAGGCGAACTCCTGTCCCCTGACCGGCGTCACACCCGAATGAAGCGTTACGTGGGTGAGCTCCCCCTGGCTCCCCGCGGACGTTCGTCTGATCGATGAACGTGGAGAATCCCTGGTGAAGAAGCGCCCTGACCCCACCATGCGAGCGGACCACCCCCTGATCACCACCGTGGTGGCGCTGGTGGTCGTGGCGGGTCTGGTGTTGTTGGCGACCCGCTCGTCCGGCGAGGCCCCGCAGTCGGGTGGTGCCCCGGCCCCCGTGGAGGAGTCGCCGCCCCCGGCCTCCGGTGAGCCCCACGGGCTGACCGTGGTGGACGCGGCGGACGTGGTGGGCGTCGAGGAGGCCGAACTCGCCTACGACGGGGGAATCGACGTCTCGGTGACCTACCCGGTCATCCCCAACGCCGCGCCGCTGACCGACTTCCTCGAGCGCGAGCTCACCGACGAGGTGCACGCCTTCGAGGCCGCCAACCCCGGCGCGGCCTCCTTCGAGGCGGAGTGGAACCTGACCGCGGCGGGCGACGGCCTGCTCGGGGTCCGCATGACACGGACCGAGACCGACTCCGAGGGTTCCAGGGAGGGGTACACCACCTACTGGTACGACACCGCGACCGCGGCGCACCATCCCTCCAGCGCCCTGGTCGCCGGGCAGCGGGAACTGGAGGAGCTCAACGGCCTGGTGCGCGAGAGCGTCGGAAACGGGGACGGTGACGGGAGCGCCGCGAACCCCGACACCATCCACCCGATCAGCTCCCTGTACGACTCGGTGGGCTTCAACCCGGACGGGGACCTGGTGGTGGAGTTCGACGCCGGACAGGTCGCCCCGGCGGGCGAGGGCCGCATGTACGCGGTGATCGACGCCGAGGAGGCCGAGGGGCTGCTGTCCGACCTGGGACGGCACGTGCGCGACGTCGCGACCGTGGGCGTCGAGGACTTCGCCATCGCCGCCCCGCCCGAGGCCGACAAGGACGGCCAGGACGAGGGCGGCCCCGTGCCGGGTGGACCGACCGCGGTGAACGAGGACGTCGACTGCTCCGCCCCCGAGACCAGGTGCGTGGCCCTGACCTACGACGACGGCCCCGGCGCGCGCACCCCCGAGCTGTTGGACGCCCTGGCCGAGTACGACGCGCGGGCCACCTTCTTCGTCACCGGCCGCCCCGTCATGGAGCACCCGCACACCGTGCGGCGCGCCTACGCCGAGGGGCACGAGATCGCCAACCACACCCTGGACCACTCCGACCTGGCCGGTCTGGGCGAGGGCGGCGTGCGCCACGAACTGGACGTGGTGCAGGCGCTGGTGTACCGCGAGACGGGGCACACCATGAACCTGATGCGACCGCCGTACGGCTCCACCGACGAGGGCGTGGCGTCGGTGACCGCGAACATGGGCCTGGCGCAGATCCTGTGGAGCGTGGACCCCCTGGACTGGAAGGACCGTGACGCCTCGGTCGTCCACGACCGGGTGATGGCGGGCGCCTCGGAGGGGGCGATCATCCTCATGCACGACATCCACGGGACGACCATCGACGCCTCCCGCACGATCATCCGTGAACTGGACGCGCGCGGGTACACCATGGTCACGGTGTCCCAGCTGCTCGGAACCACGACACCCGGTGAGGTCTACGTCGACGGGGTCCCCGACGACGCCCCCGAGGAGGGCACGGAGCCGTCCGAGGACGACGAACCCTCCGGCACGCCCTCCGACGAGGCTTCCGAGGAGGCCTGAGGGCGCGGCGTCCCGGCGGTGTCGACCGGCCTGGAGGAGAATGTCGCCGGGAGCGCGTCGGAACCGATCCCGGGCACGTTCCCCGTCCCGTGACGGTGACCACATGTGGTCACCGTCACGGGACGGGGAACGGCGTCCTCTATGTTGCTCCCAGCAGCAGCCGCGTCAGCTGTACTGAGGGATGAGGGAGCCCGGTGTTGTCGTCGACTCGAATCCACCCGAGCAGGACCGTCCCCGCCCCGGGCGGTGGGACACGTCGGCCGTGGAGAGGCGGACCGTGGTGGCCGGGAGCCGCACTGGTGGCGCTCGTCCTGTCCCTGACCGCGTGCGGCGACGAGGGGATCGTCGGGATGGGCGAGGACCAGACGCTCATGACGGTGGTCCTGGAGCAGCCGGGCGACGGGGTCACCGAGTGGCGCGGTGACGCGGGCGACTTCGAGGACCATCCGTACCAGCCCGAGGGCCTGCGGATCGACGCGGGCTACCCGGTGTTCGAGGGGGCCGACGCCTTCGCGGAGGAGCTCGCCGCCCAGGTGGACCAGGAGGTGCGGGACTACCGGGGGGCCAGCCGCGAACCGGTGAACCTGAGCATCGACTGGCAGGTGGTCGCCGCGGGGAACGGGGTGCTGGGCGTGCGCCTGGTGCGTACCGAGGAGGACTTCCAGGGACTGCGCCAGGCCTACGGGACGTACTGGTACGACGTGTCCACCGGCCACACCGCCTACTCCACGGAGCTGCTGGCCGACGACGCGGCGTTGGAGGAACTCGACGGGATCGTCCGCGAGGAGTTCGCCGACGACGAGCAGGTGGACGTGCGGGGCCTGCACCCGGTGATGCGCACGTACGACTCGATGGGGTTCAACACCGACGGGGACCTGGTGGTGGAGTTCGACGACGGACACCTGTCCCCGACCGTGGAGGGCCATCCTCCCTCGTCCGAGCCGGGCCGCAAGGTCGCGGTGGTCCCCGCCGAGGAGGCCGCCCCGCTGCTGTCCGACCTGGGCGAGCGGGCGCGGGAGGCGGCCCTGGCGGAGGAGCCCGTACTGGCGGTGGAGGAACCCGCCACCGAACCCGAGACCACGCCCGAACCCGCACCGGAGGTGCCCGGGGTGGTCGAGGCCGGCGACCCGGAACTGGACTGTTCCGAGGACAGGTGCGTCGCGCTGACCTTCGACGACGGCCCGAACGAGACGACACCGGCGCTGCTGGACCTGCTGGCCGAGGAGGAGGTGTCGGCCACCTTCTTCCTCAACGGCCATCCGACCCTGACCCGGCCCGGCGTGCTGCGGCGCGCCTACGCCGAGGGGCACGAGATCGGCAGCCACAACCACCTGCACGAGCACATGCCGAAGAAGTTCGACGAGAAGGAGCTGGTCCACCAGGTGGCCGCGGTGAGCGCGATGGTGCGCCGCCAGACGGGGCACACCGTGGAACTGTTCCGGCCGCCGTTCGGCGACAGCTCCCCGGAGGTGCTGGCGGAGATCGGCAGGCAGGGCATGGCCGAGATCCTGTGGAGCCAGGACAGCGAGGACTGGACCGGCCTGAGCCGCGACGAGATCGTGGAAAGCGTGGTGGAGCAGGCCGAGCCGGGCGCGGTGGTGCTGCTGCACGACACCATGGCACCGACCCTGGAGGCGGTTCCGGAGATCATCGAGCGGTTGCGCGAGGACGGGTACGCGTTCGCGACCGTCAGCCAGGTCTACGACGGCCCGGAGCCCGGCGAGAGCTACCCGCCCGAGGGGCTGACCTCACCCGTCGGCTCCTGAGGCCACGGGGCCCGGCTAAGACCGCGGGCCGCTGGTGGCCCGGCACACGCGTCGGCGCCCGGCGGGGGCGTCCCCGCCCGGCGCCGAACCGGTCTCAGCCGTTCGCGGCCACCGCCGCGGAACCCGGTTCCCTCCCGGGCGTGGCCGGGACGTCGGCGCCCACGGCCTCCCCGATGGAGCGGTAACCGGCGGCGCGGACCATCCGGGCGAGGCCGCGGTGGATGCGCCGGGGCCAGAGGGGCCCGCCGTAGATGAGTCCGGTGTAGCCCTGCACGAGGGTGGCTCCGGCACGGATACGGGCCCAGGCGTCCTGGGGGGTCTCGATGCCGCCGACGGCGATCAGGGTGACCCGGTCGCCCACGCGGGCGCGCAGGCGGCGCAGCACCTCCAGGGAGCGCCGCTTGAGGGGGGCGCCCGACAGACCGCCCGCGCCGGCGGCCTCCACCTGGGCGGTGGAGGCGGCCAGTCCCTCCCGGGAGATGGTGGTGTTGGTGGCGATGATGCCGTCGAGGCCCTCGGCCAGCGCGAGGTCGGCGACGGCGTCCACGTCCTCGTCAGCGAGGTCGGGGGCGATCTTCACCAGCAGGGGCAGCTCCGGACGACCGGCCTCGGTGAGGGCCTCGCGGACGGCGGCCAGGAGCGGGCGCAGGCGCTCCACGCCCTGGAGGTCGCGCAGCCCGGGGGTGTTCGGCGAGCTGACGTTGACCACCAGGTAGTCGGCGTAACGGGCCAGGCGCCGGGCGCTGAGGGCGTAGTCGGCGGGGGCGTCCTCCTCGGGCGTCACCTTGGTCTTGCCGATGTTGACGCCGAGCACGGGGCGGCGGGTGCCGCTCCGGTGGTGGAGGCGCTCGGCGACCAGCGCCGAACCCTCGTTGTTGAAGCCCATCCGGTTGACGATCGCGCGGTCCGCCACCAGCCGGAACAGGCGCGGCAGGGGGTTGCCGGGCTGGGGCTGGGCGGTGACGGTGCCGATCTCCACGAAGCCGAAGCCGAGCGCGGCCAGTCCGGCGGGGCCCTCCGCGTTCTTGTCGAAGCCCGCGGCGAGTCCCAGCGGTCCGGGGAACTCCCGACCGAGGGCGTGCACGGTCAGCTCCGGTTCGCGCGGCCCGAGCACCCTGCCCATGGCGTTGGCCACGGGGGGAAGGGCGGTCACGCCGCGCAGGGCGGCGAAGCTGAGCCTGTGGACCTTCTCCGCGTCCATGTGGCGCAGGACCGAGCGGAAGAGCATCTGGTAGAACACGGTCATCCGTTTCCGTCGCCCTCGCGCTCTGCGAGGAAGCGTTCGAGTTCCGCGCCGAGCTCGTCGGCGGTGGGCAGTTGGGCGTCGTCGTCGGCCAGCGGGAGCGTGGGACGTTCCTGGGGATCGGTCCGCGAGGACATGATGTCGTCGTACTGGCGCTCCAGGTTGGCCACGACACGCTGGACCTCCTCGGAGGAGGCGACCTGCTCGGCGATGTCGACGTCGGTGGTCGCGGCGACCTCCTCCAGCTCCCGGGTGGGCAGGGCCAGGCCGGTGGCCCCGGCCACGTACTCGACGGCGGCGATGGCCGCGCGCGGGTACTGGGACTGGGCCAGGTAGCTGGGCACGTGGATGGCGTAGCCCACGAAGTCGTGGCCGCTCTCCCCCAGCCGGTACTCCAGCAGCGAGGTGGCGCTGCCGGGCACCTCGACGCGGCCGATCCACGGAGTGTGGCCCTCCACCAGTTCGGGCCGTGTGGAGTGCGGGGTGACCGTGACCGGCCGGGTGTGCGGAACGGCCATGGGGATGCCGTGGGTGCTGATGGACAGCGTGACGGAGAAGTGGTCGACGAGACGGCCCACCGCGGCCGCGAAGGCCTCCCACTCGCGGTCCGGCTCCTGCCCGTGCAGGACCAGGAAGGGGGCGCCCTCCTCGTCGTGCATCCGGTACAGGGCGATCCTGGGCGCGTCGTAAGCGGTCCAGGTGTTCTCGACGAACGTCATCGTCGGGCGGCGCGACCGGTAGTCCACGAGGCGGTCGGCGTCGAAGGTCGCGACCTCCTCGGCGGGGAACCGGTCGAACAGCGAGGTGACCATCTGGCGTCCGGCGTGTCCGGCGTCCACGAAGCCGTCCAGACAGACCAGCATCGCCAGCCCGGCGACATCCTCGAAACCTGGGTGGAGTTCGTACAGATCTGCGGGGTCACGCACCGGGTTCTCGTCTCCAAAGCTGGTCGGGGCGCAGGGGCGTTCACGCGGCTGTCCAGCCGCCGGGGTACGGCCGGAACGGTCCGGAACCGCACCACCTGGGACGCTGTGTCCTGCTTATCCACAATACCGACCGGAGCTCCTGGGGCTGAGCCGAGAGGGCGCAACGTCCCCCACACCCCGCCGGAAGCCCCTCGCGGCCGGCGGCCCGCAAACCGGACCATGGGAGCACAGCATCCTCGCCCCGCCAGAAATTCCTCCCGTCCGGTGCCCCGGGGAGCGGCTCCGGCCGCGGCGGTCGCGCCGCCGCGGCCGTGACCGGGGACTCAGCGCAGGTCGTCCACCCTCAGGGAGCGCAGCCGGTTGAGGACGGCGGCGATCTCGAACCGGCGCGGCAGGACGTAGTCACCGCCGAAGTCGGCGCCGAGCAGGGTGACGCCCCTTCTGTCCAGGGCCTCCTCCAGGGAGTCGAGCGCCTCGGCGAGGGTGCGGGTGCCGTCCAGGTGGCGTCCACCGACGAGCTCGCGCAGGGCGAGTCCGGCGCCGGTGATCTGCCCGGGGTCGGCGAACTGCTCGATCGCGCGCACGTCGACGTCGTTCTCGCCGTACACCAGCACGTCCATGTCGCGGCGCTTGATCCGGCCCCTGCCCCGCGCGGTGTCGTCCACGGAGGCGGGTGCCACCACCCGGGCGCGCGGCAGGGTGAAGTCGGCGTCGACGCGCTCGTGGGCCAGCGCGCGTGCCTTCTCGGTGACGTCGTGCGGATGGTAGGCGTCGAGCATGATGACCTGGTCGGCGACGTCGAAGTAGTCGCCGCTGCCGCCCATGACCAGGACCGTGGAAACCCCGTGGTCGCGGTACAGGGGCCGGACGAGGTCGATGAAGGGGACCAGGGGCTCCCGGTCACCGTGCACGAGGGCCTGCATGCGCTCGTCCCGGATCATCAGGTTGGTGGCGGTGGAGTCCTCGTCCACCAGCAGCGTGTGCGATCCCGCCTCCACGGCCTCGCAGATGTTGGCCGCCTGCGAGGTGGATCCGGAGGCGTTCTCGGTGCGGAAGTCGCTCGTGTCGGCGCCGGTGGGCAGGTTGCGCACGAACGGGCTCACGTCCACGCGCTCGACCCCGCGCCCCTCCTCCGCACGGATCTTGACGGCGTCGTCCCTGGTCACCACGAGTTCGCGGCCGTCGCCGGGCACGTGGTCGTAGACACCGCGCTCCAGGGCGTGCAGCAGGGTGGACTTGCCGTGGAAGCCACCGCCGACGATGAGGGTGATGCCCTCGGGAACGCCCATGCCGCTCACCGTGCCGCGGTGCGGCAGGTCCACGCTGACCCGCAGGCTCTCGGGCGCCTCGAAGGGCACCGCGCCCCGGGCCATCGGCTCGTCGCTGACACCACTGCGCCGGGGCAGGACGGCGCCGTCGGCGACGAAGGCGACCAGCCGCCTCTCCTCCAGTTGGGAGCGCAGGGCGACCGTGTCCGCGACGGTGTCGGCGAAGGCGGTGGCCTCCTCGGTGTCGATCTCCTCCCAGTCCAGGTCGTCGACCAGGTCGGGCAGGGTCCGGCACAGCTCGCGCTCGGCGGTGCGCCCGTCGATGCGGCGGCCGTGACCGGGCAGGTCGATACCGATGCGCAGGTCGATACCGCCGTCGGTGAGCTGGCAGGAGGAGCGCTCGATGACCTCCTGGCCGCCGGTGTCGATCTTGAGCAGCGATCCCCGCAGGAGTCTGCGGGCGCGTCGCCCCAGGTAGTCGGCGGTGGCGCGGCGGCGCACCGGATCGCCCCAGGCGCTCTTGGGGATACCGGTGTCAGGGACGAGCACGCGCACGCGCGAGGGCGGGGCGAAGGGGTCGGACTGGACGCGCTGCACGGTCAGGGTGAAGTCGCCGAAGTCCCAGTCGCCCTTGAGGGACTTGTAGCGCCCGTAGGACGCGCCGTCCATGCGCAGGAGTTCGTCGGAGAGCCGGGCGTCGTCGCGGACGCCGCGGATCGGCTCGGGCTCGGGCCTGCGACCGCCGCCCCCGCGGCCGCCCCCGCGGCCGCCACCGTGTCCGCCGCCCCCGCCGTGCCGGCGTCCCTGGCCGCCGCCGTACCGTCCGGTCATCGCTGCCCCCTGGGTGTGGCTTCTACTGCTACTCCGGCCAGGTTAGGTGTTTCGCGGACCCGTCGCAGAGGCCTGTGGACACGCGTCCGGGGCGCGCCGCCCTCCGGCGCCGGGCGTACGTCCTCCAGGCACAACGACATGGAGGCCCCGGAGTCGGTCCGCCTCCGCCAGGAGAACCCGCACCGGATCGACGAGCCGCGCGCGGTCTCCCGCTGGGGCGCGACGGGACCGCCCGCGGGGGGAACGGCCAGGCTCCGCGCTTCCGGGGGACGCCCGCCACGGCCGGTACGGCCGGTACGGGAAGGGTGCCGCGGCCCCCGATACCAAGGGGGCGCGCCGGGGGGCCGCGGCGGGCACCTCCCCGGGAGGGGTGGGGAGGTGCCTCAATCTCTGTTCTACCGGAACCGGGGGCGCGCTGAGGGGGAAACCCGGATTCCGCCACCAGTGCGTTCGCGGAAGGGCCGGGGAGGCCCGGCTCAGCCCGTCCCGGTCCGGTCCCGCGGACTCACCGCTCCGGGGCGGCGCGCAGAGCGCGGTCGTGGTCGTCGACGGGGTCGTCGGCCAGATCGCCGACGAACACCGCGACGAGCCGCCGCCAGCCCGGGTGTTCGACCACCAGTCGCTCACGGACCGCGATGATCTCCTCCTTGGCGGCCCACTGTTCCACGGCGGTGCTCCTTTCGACGGTGGTGACCAACCCAGCGCCGTGTCGGGGAACCCCTCCCGTGCCGTTGGCCCGTCACGGAGACGGCACCTCTCCGGCCTCCCTGGACTCGACCCGTCCCAGCGGGGCGGGCCCGGCCGCCAGCGCGTCGCGGGCCGTCCGCCAGGCGGGGTCCCCCGGATGGAGCGCGGTGCGGAGGTAGGCCCAGGTGAGCCGCTGCACCACGGACACCCGTTCGGGGCTCTCGTCCGTGGTCTCGGCGACGTCGTATCCCGAGACCCCGCCGAGTCCGTGCTCCGCGCCGAACAGGGTGAGCAGGGACTTGGGGCCCGGGGAGAGGAAGTACGGGTCGGCGTGCCAGTCCGGGCCCCGCACCGTCAGGTGGGCGGAGTCGTCCTTCTCCCCCGCGACCACGAGCGCGGGCGTCGTCATCGTGGAGAAGTCCGTGGTCAGGAAGAAGGGCCAGTCCCGGGCCACGGACTCGGTGAGGGCGTCGCCGCCCCTGCCGGGCGCGGCGAGCAGCACACCCGCCGTGATGCGGGGATCGGCCAGGTTCACCTCCGTTCCGTCGTCGGGGTCGGTGAGCCGTGCGCCCAGCAGCAGGCTCGCGGTGTGTCCGCCCATCGAGTGCCCGGCCACGGCGACCCTGCCGCGGTCCAGGCGCCCGCGGAGCTGGGGGACGGCGGCCTCGATGTCGTCGAACCGGTCGAGGACGCGTGACATGTCCTCGGCCCGCGACCGCCAGTACAGCGGTGCTTCCGGAGTGCTGGGGTCCAGGTCGAGCGTCCGCGAACTCAGGTGGGTGGGCTGGATCACGGCGAAGCCGTGCGCCGCCCAGTAGTTGGCGAGGGGCGCGTAGCCGTTCAGCGAGGAGAGGTGGTTGGAGTAGCCCTGGCCGTGCGAGAGGAGGATGACCGGCAGGTCGTCCCCGGTCACGGGCGCGGAGACCCGCACCTCCAGGTCCACGGCGCGGCCGGGAGCGGGCAGCACCACCGGGCTGACCGAGAGGACGGGGGCGGGCGGGCCGGGGGTGTGGGCCGTGCGGGTGGGTTCACTCATGGTGCTTTCCCTTCGATGGCCTCCGCCGCCGGTCGCGCCCGGCTGACGGCGGGCGGAACAGGCATGCGGACATGCGGACGGGAGCGTCCGGCTTCGGATACGCTGAAAGCGGATCAGCGCTCCGCTTAATATACGGAGCACTGTTCCGCTTTGTCAAAGACCAGGGAAGGGGAGTGCGGTGCCCACCACAGGCGGGTCCGGAGAGGGGCCGACCCGGAGCAAGCGGGCTGACGCGCGGCGCAACCAGCGGAAGCTGCTCGACGCCGCGGCGGCGGTGTTCGTCACCTCCGGCGTCGACGCGCCGATCCGTGAGATCGCGGCGGAGGCGGGCGTGGGGATGGGAACGATCTACCGCCACTTCCCCACCCGGGCGGACCTCGTCGTCGCCGTCTACCGCCACCAGGTCGAGGCCTGCGCCGAGGCCGGGCCGACCCTGCTGGCCGGCGCCGACTCCCCGTTCTCGGCGCTCCGGCAGTGGGTCGACCTCTTCGTCGACTTCCTGGTGACGAAACACGGGCTCGCCGACGCGATGCGGTCGGACGGCGGTGGCTTCGAAGCCCTGCACGCCTACTTCCTCGACCGCCTGGTGCCCGTCTGCGAGCGGTTGCTCGACGCCGCGGTGGACGCTGGCGAGACCGAGCCGGGCACGCACGCCTACGAACTGATGCGCGGCATCGGCAACCTCTGCGTCGTCGGGCATGACGGCGATCCCCGCTACGACCCCCGCCGACTGGTCGAACTGCTCCTTCAGGGGCTACGGCGGCCCCGGCCGTCCTGATGCCGGTGGTCGCCCGTGCGGGGCGGGGCGTGCGGGCGGCGCCGTGTCGTCGGACCGTCCGACGCGGCCCGGAGTCCGTTCCCGGGCCCGGCCCTCGGCACGGCGGTTCGGGCGTCCGGGGCCCCGTTCCTCGGACGCCCCGCCGAGGGCCGGAGGCACCGCCTAGAGGCGAAGGTCCCCGGTGGCCACGGTGACCGCCTCTCCGCCGATCAGGACGCGCTCGCCCCGGTCCTCGACGAGCAGGTCGCCTCCGCGCGCGGAGGCCTGGTGGGCGGTCAGTCCGGCGCGGTCCAGGCGCTCGGCCCAGAACGGGGTGAGCACGGTGTGGGCCCTGCCGGTCACCGGGTCCTCGGGCACACCGACACGGGGACCGAAGACGCGGGAGACGAAGTCGTACCCCTCGTCGGCCCGGGCGGTGACGATCACCAGGTGGTACGGGAGGCGGGCGAGCGCGGCGACGTCGGGCGCCAGCTCCCGCACGGCGGCCTCGTCGGCGAGTTCGACCAGCAGGTCGTCACCGCCGCCCAGGCCCACCCACCGGGGCTCGGCGCCGAGCGCCCCGGCCAGACCCTCGGGTGCCTCCACGGGCGCCGGGCGCTTGGCGGGGAAATCCATCCACAGGCGCCCGTCCCGCTGCTCGACGGTGAGGACCCCGCTGCGGGTGGTGAAGCGGTAGGGCCCGGGGACGCCGAGTTCGGTGAGCGCGTGCGCGGTGGCCAGCGTGGCGTGTCCGCACAGGTCGATCTCCACTGTGGGCGTGAACCAACGCAGCTCGTAGGAGGCTCCCTCCCCGTCCACCGGACGGGCGAAGGCGGTCTCGGACAGGTTGAACTCCGCTGCCACCCCCTGCGCCCAGTCATCGGGGTAGGCCTCGTCCAGGACCAGGACGGCGGCGGGGTTTCCGGCCAGGGGCCGGTCGGTGAAGGCGTCGACCACGCGGTACTCAGGCATGGCGCACAGCCTAGAAGCGCCCCGGCGGCTGCCCAAGGTCCACTCGCGGGCACGGTGGACCCTCCCTAGAGGGGCGGCTCGTCGAGGATGAACATGGTCTGCGTGCTCTTGACCTCGGGCAGGCGCTGGAGGCGTTCGAGCACGAAGGTGCGCAGGGCCGCGGCGTCGGTGACGCGGACCAGCAGGAGCAGGTCGACGTCACCGGAGACCAGGGCGGCGTGATCCACCTCGGGGATGTCGCGCAGGTAACCGCGGAAGCGTTCCCAGGAGTGCTGCTCGATGCGCACGGACACGTAGGCGGACAGGGCCGTGCCGTACTTCTCCGGGTCGATGACGGCGGTGAACCCGCGGATGACGCCCTCACCCCGGAGGCGCTCCAGGCGCGAGTAGGCGTTGGCACGGGAGATGTGCGCCTGCTCGGCGACCGCACGGATGGACATGCGTCCGTCGCCGCAGAGCAGGGAGATGATGCGACGGTCGGTGTCGTCCAACTGCACGGCCATGTGTCTTACCTCATACCGGTCGCACGATGATCACATGAGAACATCCGGAACCTCACGGACCGATACCGGGCAGTTCGTCCAGCATCAACGCGAGGTTATCGACAATATGGGGTAATTCACCTCATATTCAAGACACGAAGCACACCGATGAGCGTTCTCGTCAGGCTCCTCCGCTCCCCTCGGCGGAGCCGGCGCGTCTCGTGGACCGGCACGGCCGGCGTGTGGAGCATCCGCTGTTCACCGCTCCCGACCACACCCTGCTCGCCGACCTCCACCGCGTCATGGTCATCGGCCGCCGCTTCAACCAGGTCGGAACGGGACTGGCTGTTCCCCAGCCACCGGCCTTGTCCGAGAGTGCTCCTGCCTTCAGGCCAGAGGTGAATCGGCCCTGGTGTGCACAGTGTGTTGGCGCTCCCGTGCTTTGAGTGTTGTCGGCAGGTGGGAATCACACCCGTCGATGTGTCGCCGCCGGGCTGGCGGAGAAGTCGAACGCCTGCGGAGGCAGGGTAAGACCACCACCTTCTGGGTGGGGCACCAGCCAGCGAAACAGGAACCGCGCGCGTCGTGAGGCGCGAGCACCACCCGCCCACGAGGGCGGGTCGGAATCCCCGTCAGTTCACGGCGGGGAGGATGTCAACGGGACAGCGTCGCCCTCGTCACCGGGGGCGTCGATCCGACGCGGGCCCTGACCCCGTTCCGTGGGGGCTGGCACCCCGGGTACGGCCCCCCACCGTCAGCGGTGCGCACCCCGGTGCACCCCGCTGGCCACGAACGCCTCCCACACCCGGGCCGGGGACGGCCCCGCCATGGTCGAGACGGTCACCCACCGGGTGGAGGCGGGCGGTTCCGACACCCCGCGCCACCACGGGGAGGGATCCGAGGCCGTGTACTGGACCGCGCGCGACCCCCTGCTGCGCACGGAGGCCCTGCTGCGCGCGGAGGGCGCGTTCGGAACCCCGGAGGAGGCGGACGGGGTCCCGGCCTCCTCCGACGCCGGAGCGGAGGGGGTCGCGTCCCTCGTACGCGGTCACACGGCCGCCGGTGACCAGCGCCGCCCCCTGTCCACCGCCACGTAGGGGCGCCCCGGCGGGGCCGCCTCGCGTCCGCGGGCCCCGCCGGGTCCGGCCTGCTCGCCGCCTACTTGCGGCGCAGCCCGTCGACCACGGAACCCAGGCGCGAGCCCAGGCTGTGGCGGCCGGTGCTCCGAGCGATCAGGCTTCCGCCCCCGCCCCTGGCACCGGCGTGCGCACCGTTCAGGCGGCGGGTTCCGGCGAAGAGCATGGCGATCAGCACGGCCGGGATGAGGACCAGGGCCAGCAGCCCGGCGCCCCCGACAACGCCGTCGGCGCCCATGAGCTGGAAGCCGGAGAGGTCGTTGGCGGCGGTCTCGGCGCTCACCCCGCCGTCGTCGCCCCCGTCCCCGCCGCCGGAGGCGCCCTCCTCGGACTTGCCCTCCTCGGCGTCACCGGAGTCGCCCTCGGCCTTGGTCGGAGCCGGCTCCTCGGCCCCGTCCTCCTCGTCCTTCCCGGCGCTCTCCTCCGGCTTCTCCTCGGGCTTCTCCTCCGGTTCCTCCTCGGAGTCACCCCCGGAGGCGACCTCCTCGGGGATCGGGGAGACCGCGTCCTCGCACTTGTCGCCGGGCTGCTGGAAGGGGTGCGGCGCGCCCTCGGTGCCGTGACCGTCGCCCCACTCGGTGATGTAGTACTCCACCTCGAGGTGGCCGTTGCCGCCGCTGACGGTGTAGTTGCTGTCGTTCCACGTCTCGCCGGTGATCTCGGCGAAGGTCTTGCCGTCGATGTCGAGCAGCACGTCGCAGCCCTGGGAGGGGGCGCCCGGGCCCCGGTCGCCGATGAAGAACTCGGCTTTCCTGCCCTCGTAGACGATGTAGCCCTCGGTTCCGAGAGGCCAGCTGGGACTGGAGAAGAGGCCCTTCTGCATGGGTTCTCCGCTCGCGGGAGCCCCCGTGTCCCCGTTGATGCCGGAACCGTCGTCCCAGAAGTAGGTCGCGGTGACTTCGCCGTGCTGAATGGGAGTTTCGTTGCTCATGAAAGGAAAGCCCGGTTGACGACAGGGCCGAGAAGACCACGGGCATGGCTCACCGCAACGCGGGCACACGTGGCGCGCGCCCCGCGAGGGCGTGTCATGGCAGGGTTCTCCCGCGTCGCTGGCGGCGAGTGGCGGGCGGGAACGGGAGGTGTCTCCGCTGGCTCGGGCGCGTGGGTCGCGCGGCCCTGTTCCCCGGAAGAGGTCTCGACTCCCTTGCGGCCCGCGGCCGGTCAAGGGCTCGGCATCGGTCCGCCAAAAGGCAATAACGAACCGATCACGAGGGACCCTAACCCACGTTTGGGCAAAGAGCGCAAGCCCGTGGGGTAAAATGACGTTGCGTGTCACTCGCAATACGGTGCGAAGCAGGGCATTCGAGGGGCCGAAAAGGCGAAAAGGCCCTGCTGCAAAAGGGTTTACGGACCTGCCCGGGGGCGACAGGCAGGCCCGTGGGGTGTCCCTCGCCACAACCCCGGCCCTCCGTGACCCGACAGCGAGGGACAAACCCGGACGCACGTGGTCAAGAACACGTCATCCGGACACCGTGTGCCGGTCAGGTCACCTGGCCGCGCCGGGAGAAGCGCTCCTGACGCCACTCACCGCTCTCCACGACCTCCGTCAGGGCCTCCGCGGCGTCCCACACGTCCACGTAACGCAGGTAGAGCGGGGTGAAACCGAACCGCATGACGTCGGGGGCACGGAAGTCGCCGATCACGCCGCGCGCGATGAGCGCCTGCACGATCGGGTACCCGGCCCCCTCCTCCGGCTGCACCAGGGCCACCTGGCTGCCGCGCCGCCCGTGCTCCGCCGGGGTGATCGAGGAGATCCCCACCTTGGCCGCGCGCTCCAGGAACAGGTCGGTCATCGCCAGGCTCTTGGCGCGCACCTGGTCCAGATCCGCCCGAGCCCACACGTCCAGGCTCGCCTCCAGGGCGGCGTCGGCCACCAGCGGCTGCGAACCGCTCAGGAAGCGCGACACCCCCGGCGCTGGCTCGTAGTCGGCGGTGAAGTCGAAGGGGCGGGCGTGCCCGTGCCAACCGCTGAGCGGCTGGTCGGCCACCGCGTGGTGGCGGCGGGCGGCGTACAGGAACGCCGGTGCGCCCGGTCCCGCGTTGAGGTACTTGTAGGTGCACCCCACCGCGAAGTCGGCGCCGCCGCCCGACAGGTCGACGGGCACCGCGCCCACGCTGTGGCACAGGTCCCACACCACCAGGGCGCCGTGCTCGTGGGCCAGGCGGGTGATCCCCGGCATGTCGCGCAGGGTGCCGCCGCGGTAGTCCACGTGGCTGAGCAGCAGAACCGCGACGTCGCCCGTGGCCAGGGCCTCGGCGAGCCCGGGTCCGTCGGGGTCCACCCGCCGCTGGGTGGCGCCCAGCAGCGAGGTCGCGCCCTCGGTGACGTAGAGGTCGGTGGGGAAGTTCCCCGCCTCGCCCAGCACGACCGAGCGGTCGGACATGCGCAGTGCCGCGACCAGGGTCTTGAACAGGTTGGCCGAGGTGCCGTCACCGACGACGACCTCGTCGGGGGCCGCGCCGACCAGCGGCGCGACCTTGGCCCCCAGGGTGCGCGGCTTGTCCCACCATCCGGCGTCGTTCCAGCTGCGGATGAGGTCGCGACCCCACTCGCGCTCGATCATGTCGGCGACACGGCCTGGGGTGGATCGCGGCAGGGCTCCCAGGGAGTTGCCGTCCAGGTAGACCACACCCTCGGGGAGGACGAACTCCTCCCGGAACGCGGCGAGGGGGTCGGCCGCGTCGAGCGCGAGGCAGTCCTCACGGGTGGTGGGGATCATCGGTTCCTGCTTCCTGATGGGACGTGGGTGGATCAGACGGTGCTGCGGAGCGACCACAGTTCGGGGAAGACGTCCTGCTCGGCGTTGCGCGCCAGCCACCTCAGGCCGTTGGAGCCGCCGCTGCCGGGCCTGCCGCCCAGGGTGCGCTTGACGGCCACGAGGTGGCGGTGGCGCCACCGGGTCACCCGCTCGGCGACGTCGAGCAGCGCCTCGGCCAGCAGGAACAGCTCGTTGCCGGGGGTGTCGTCGGCGTAGACGGTCAGCCACGCCTTCTCGACCTCGGCGCTGGCCTCGTAGGACCGGGTCCAGTCGCGGTCGACCCGGTCCTGCGGGACCGGCAGCCCGCGGCGGTGCAGCAGGCGCAGCGCGGCGTCGTAGAGGCCCGGACGCTCCAACAGGTCGGTGAGCTCCTTGGCGACGTCGCTCATGCCCTTGTGCGGGCGGATCATCGCGGCGGACTTGTTCCCGAGCAGGAACTCCAGCTTGCGGTAACCGTGGGACTGGAAGCCCGAGGCCTCACCGAAGGAGTCACGGAAGCGGTTGAACTCGGTGGGCGTCATGTCGGCGAGCAGGCCCCAGGAGTCGTTGAGCACGTCCTGAGCGTTGCACGCCCGGCGCAGCCAGGCCAGCGCTCCGGGCACGTCGTCGGCCTCCAGCGCGTCGCGGGCCGCCTCCCAGCGTTCCTGGACCAGGGCGAACAACAGCTCCATGACCTGGGTGGCGATGATGAACGACGACTCGGCGGGCTCGTCGGTGCGCGGCCTCTGAAGGCTCAGGAGGGTGTCGATGCCGACGTAGTCGACGTAGGGGGTGTTGCGCTCGAAGGACAGGGTCGGACTCCCGTCCTCGCCCGTCCGGGCCGCCTCGGCCCCGCCGGCGTCCCCGGCGTACGGACACTGCTGGGCGGTGGTGGAGAGCATGGGAACCCCTTGTCGGACTCGCGTGTACGTCTGCGCGCCCACGGGCCGCCGCGGGGAGGGATCACCTCCGCGGACGGCACCACGAGCGTGAGGTCACATCATCGGACACGCGCGCCGCCGACAGGAAGGGTCGCCGGACACGCGAAGGGGACATTGACCTAACATCCGTAAGAGGTAGTGACTCTCGACTTTGGGAACGCAAGGCATGGCCTCACGACTGGCTACCCCGTTGGACGGCGTTGACCAGCGCATCCTCGCCGAACTCCAGCAGGACGGGCGTCTGTCCTTCAACGAACTGTCCCGCCGGGTGAACCTGTCGGCGCCCGCCGTCGCCGACCGCGTGCGCCGCCTCACCGACCGCGGGGTGATCACCGGCTACCACGCACACGTGGACCCGGCCGCCGCAGGACTGCCCGTGACCGCGCTGGTGCGTATGGAGTGCTTCGGCGCGCACTGCCTGCTGCGCGACCGGGCGTCGCTGGAACTGCCGGAGATCCTCCAGGTGCACCGGGTGACCGGTGACGACTGCTGTGTCCTGCTCATCGCGGTGCGCTCCATGGAGCACTTCGAGGAGGTCATCGACAAGCTCGCCGAACACGGACGCCCCTCCAGCACCATGGTCATGTCCAGCCCGGTGCCCTGGCGCCCGGTGGCCGCACCAGTGACGCGCCCCCGCTGACCGGACGGCCCGGGCCGGACACGTGTCCGCCGAGCACGCCCCAGGACTCGTCGCATGTGGGTTCTCGACGGCCTGGCCGCGTGTCGGTGGTGGGACCGCTGGTGCCGGGCGAGGCCGCCGATGGCTGCGTCGACCATGGGATGGCCTCCTGGCCAGCCGCGGCTAACGCGGACAAACGCCGGCCTCGGCTCCAAGGACGTTCAGAAGGGCCAGGGCCTCGGCGCCAGGGGATCCCGGCGGCGCGCTGTAGAGCACGAGGTGCTGGTCGCGGTCCGTGATCGCGAGCGCATCGCAGTCGACGGTGATCTCCCCGACCACCGGGTGTCGGAAGGTCTTCGTGAGCATCGGCGCGGCCTGCACGTCGTGTCGCTCCCAGAGCCGGACGAAGTCGGGGCTGGCATCGCGAAGCTCGTCGACGAGGCCGGTCACCGCGGGGTCGCTCGGGTAGCGAGCGAGGGTGGCACGAAGCTCCATGACCACCTGGTGCCGGAAGTCGGCGGCGTCGGCGAGCCCGTACAGCGCCATGTCCGGTCGCGTCGGTCCGAGGAACGCCCGGCGCGCGAGGTTGCGGTCCATCGGGGTGAGCCCGGCGAAGCCCCCCATGAGCGCGGCCGCGAGGTCGTTCCACACGAGCACCTCGAACATGGCGGACATCACGAAACCGGCCGTCGACGGCAGTCGTTCGAGGAGCGCGAGGACGCTGGGGCGGACATCGCGCCGATGCAGCCGATCACGGATCGGCGCGGTGCCCGCGAGAACGTGGAGGTGGGCGGACTCGGCGTCCGTGAGCCTCAGTGCGCCCGCGATCCCGGCGAGGACCTCGCCCGACGGTCGTGGCGCCCTGGCCTGTTCGAGCCGAACGTAGTACTCCGTGGAGATGTGCGCGAGGACCGCCACCTCCTCGCGGCGAAGACCCGGTGTCCGGCGGCGCGGGCCCGAGGGGAGGCCGATGTCCAGCGGTCGGAGTCGTTCGCGGCGGCTACGGAGGAACGCTCCGAGTTCCTGTCTGTCCATACCCCGATTCTGCACGCCGTGCGGCAGCGGATCCTGGTACTGCCTGTACCTGTATCCGGTCCGGCAGCTGGGCTGACACTGCCAACATGACGGACAACATCGACATCTCACCCATCGGCCTGCTCACCGGCAAGGTCGTGTTCATCACCGGTGCCAGCCGAGGGATCGGGGCGGCGGCGGCCCGGCTCTTCGCACGGGAGGGCGCGGCCGTCGTGCTCGCCGCCCGCAGCACGGACACCCTCCAGCGGATCGTCGCCGAGGTTCGCGCCGACGGCGGCGACGCGGAGGCGGTGACCATGGACCTCACCGACCAGGCGAGCATCCGCGCGGCGGTCGAGCGCGTCGAGGAGCTGTACGGCCGGCTCGACGGCGCGTTCAACAACGGTGCCACGGTCCAGCGGCCCGGCCCGCTGGACACGACGAGCGACGAGGACGTCGAGGCGCAGTTCACGGTGAACTTCCGGGCGCACTGGACCGCGATGGCGGTCGAGGCCGAGCTCATGCGCCGGGGTGGTGGCGGGGCGATCGTCAACACCTCGAGCATCGGCGGCCGCCGCGCGAACCCCGCGCTCCCCGCGTACGGCGCGATGAAGCGCGCGCTCAACAGCATCACCGAGTCCGCGGCCGTGACCTGGGGGCGGCAGGGGGTCCGCGTGAACGGCATCGCCCCCGGCGGTACCGCGACGGAGATGATGGACGCGTGGGAAGCGGTGTCCCCAGGCATCATCGAGCGCAACAACGCGGCGACCCCGCTCGGCCGTATGGCCGAGCCCCGAGAGGTGGCCGAGGTGGCCGCGTGGCTCATCAGCGACCGGGCCTCGATGGTGACGGGCGCGATCGTGCCGGTGGACGGCGGTGCCGGCGCCTGAGACAGAGCCGACGCGGTGACGCGGTGACGCGGTGACGCGGCACGAAGCGGTCCTCGCCGGCTGCGGTGGCGAGGACCGCTTCCCCGCGCGGACCGCAACGGGCCGCCCCACGTGCCGCTCCCCCGCACGACCGAGGACCCGAACGACAGGGGCCCTAAGGTTCTGGGATGAGCGTTCTCATCGACACACCGGTCTGGCCGGGGCCGCGCGGCTGGCTGTTCGCCCATCTGGTCAGCGACCACTCCCACGACGAACTGCACGCCTTCGCCCGTGCGCTCGGGGCGTCCCCGCGCGCGTTCGACCGCGACCACTACGACATCCCCGAGCACCTGCACGCCCGGGCCCTGGAACTGGGCGCCGAACACGTCAGCGGCCGCGAGCTGGTCACCCGCCTGCGCGCGGCGGGGCTGCGGCGTCCCCGGGCCCGGCGTTCACCCGACCCGGCCTGAGTTCCCGCCCCCGGAACGGCCGCCTCAGGGCGGGGGCGGCTCCACCGGGGGCGGCGCGGTCAACCGGTGGAGTTCGGCGAGCACGTTCACCCGGGCCCGCGCCTCCCAGTGCGCCCGGCCGAACCGGGTGTGGAACAGGTGCGGTGCCTCCAGCAGGGAGCGGAGCACCCCGGCCCGGCCCGCACGGAAGTCCTCGTCCGTGACGTACCGGTACTCGGCCCGTACGGCCGTCGTGTACGCCAGGTACTCGTCGACCGGCGAGGCCAGCACGGACAGGTCGGCGTCGCAGAGCACCGCGCCTCCGGTGTCCCACCTCCCCGGCCGGTGCGTCGCGGTCACGCCGACCAGGCGCGCGACCTCGCGGACCCGGGCCGCCGCCATCCCCAGCAGGGGCAGCAGCCGCTCGGCCAGCCGGGCGCTCTCCTCCTCGTCCCGCCCCGGGACGCCCTCGTGGACGGCGTCGTGGAACCAGACCGCGTGGCGGACGAGGTCGGCGTCGCGCGGTTCCTCCTCCTGGAGCAGCGTCTCGACCGCGCGCAGCGTGGCACCCAGGTGGGCGGGCGTGTGGTAGCGGCGGTGCGGCTCGCTCCAGCGCTCCAGGAGTTCGGCGCCGACCGCCACCGCCTCGGGGCCCTCCCCGGCGAGCGCGCGCCAGGCCGCGGCCAACCGCACCGTGTCGTCCTCCGGCGGGCGCGGCCCGCCTCCGGGGTCGTCGGAGCTCATACCACCAGTCCTTCCCATCGGCCCCCGCCCGCCCGGCACCGGGCTCAGGTGGCGGAGGTGTCCACGAGTCCGGCCTCGTGGGCGAGGATGGCCGCCTGCACCCTGTTACGCATCTCCAGACGGTTGAGGATGGCGCTGACGTAACTCTTGACGGTGCCCTCCACCAGGAACAGCCGTTCGGCGATGTCGGCGTTGGACAGTCCGGCGCCCACCAGCGCCAGCACCTCGCGCTCGCGCTGGGTGAGCACCTCGATCCGTGCGGCGGCCGCCGCCTCCCGGGTGGCCCGGGCCCCGCCGAACTGGGCGATCACCTGCCGCGCCACCTGGGGTGACAGGTAGGCGCCGCCGTCGGCGACCGCGTGCACCCCGGTGATCAGCTCTCGCGGGTCTCCCGCCTTGAGCAGGAAGCCGCTCGCACCGCCGCTGAGCGCCTGGGAGATGTAGCTGTCCTCGCCGAAGGTGGTGAGGATGACCACGGCGGTGGCGGGGGCGATCCGGCGGATCTCGGTCGTGGCCGCGAGGCCGTCCATCCGGGGCATGCGGATGTCCAGCAGCGCCACGTCGGGGCGGTGGGAGAGCACCAGGTCCACGGCCTCGCGGCCGTCGGCGGCCTCGGCCACCACCTCGATCTCCGGGTCGCTGCGCACGATCGCCCGTACCCCGGCGCGGATCATCGCCTCGTCGTCGGCGAGCAGCACCCTGATCACGTCCGTTCTCCCCCTCTGGTGTCCGGTTCGATGGTCCGCGATCAACGTAGCGGCGCCTCCCCCTTGGTCAGCAGGCGCCCCTCGGCGAAGCACAACTGGTAGAGGACCGTCTCCCCACCGAAGAACGAGGAGTCGCTGCGGTAGTAGTCGCACGTGGCGCCCGGGGGGACGGCGTCCTCCTCCAGCATCCGGGCCTCCACGGGCACCGAGGCCTCCGGCAGTACCCCCTCCACCCGGGACTGGGGGTCTCCGATCCCCAGGGAGGCGAACTCCTCGGGGGTCAACTCGGTCCGTTCCAGGTTCCTCAGGGTGGACCCGACCAGCACGAACGCGACCGTCACGACCGCCAGGACCGGCAACAGGGCCAGGGCCAGAGACCATCCGCGCACCCGGCGACGGGCGGCCGACTGGAGCTGGTCGATCTCGGTCACCTCACCGTCCTCGTCGGGACCCACCTCCGCGACGCCGTCCAGCGGCATGGTCGCGCAGACCTCCCAGCCGCCGTCGCCGTCCGGTCCGGCGGCGAAGGAGCCCCCGGTCAGGCGGACGCGCTCGCGCAGACCGATGATCCCGCGCCCGCCGCCGCTCCCCGTGTCGGGGAACGGGCCGGAACACGCGGAGTTGGTGACCCGTGCCTCCACCCGTTCCCCGCTCGCGGTGATCCACACGGTCACCTCGGCGCCCGGGGCGTACCTGGCGGCGTTGGTCAGCGACTCCTGGACGACGCGGTGGACCGCCCGGTCGACCATCGGCGGCAGGTCACCGGTCTCCCCCTCCCGTACCAGCGCGACCCGCATGCCGGAGTCGCGGGCGCGGTCGACCAGGGCGGGGACGCCCTCGCCGGCGGGGGACATGGGCGCGGGTTCGGCGTCGGCGCGCAGCACCCCGATGATCTCCCGCAGGTGCTGGGTGGCGGTGACGGCGGTGGCCCGCAGCTCGGCCGCCGACTGGCGGTGCTCCTCGTCCAGGTCGGGGGTGACCTCCAGGGCTCCGGCCCGGAGGGCGATGAGACTGAGCTCGTGGCCGAGGGAGTCGTGCATGTCCTGGGCGATGCGGGACCGCTCGCGCAGTCTGGCCTGGTCGACGGTGAGCCTGTGCTCCCTCTGGAGGTGGCGGGCGTGCTCCCAGCCCGCGGTGGCCAGGGCGACGTGCTGGCGCCGGTAGACCCCGACCAGCCAGGGCAGCACGATGTTGAACACCATGGTGACCATGGTCGTGACCCACACCCCCGTCGGCCCGGTGGGCCACAGCAGCGCCACGACCAGCAGCCACAGCGCGGTGCCGGACGTGAAGAGCGTCCCCGCCGAGCGCACGTCGGGCATACGGCGGCCGGTCAGGTAGGACACGCAGAACAGCAGGACACCGAAGCCGTACACCCAGAACGAGCCGAGCAGCGCCACGACCAGGGAGAGCAGCGGGTAGAGGCGGCTGAGCACGACGGTCAGGGCGGTCAGCACGACGGCGGCGCCCGCGGTGGTCAGCGCCTGGGCCGCGGACATCTCCCCCAGGGACCAGCGGCCGAGCACCTCCACCAGGCACAGGGCGGTGATCACCGCGCCGAACAGCACGTCGCGCAGGACGGCGCCCCGGCTGGGCCAGCCCTCCAGCGGACGCAGCGCCCGCCGGACGATCATGCGCGGTTCGGTGAGGTCCATGCCGGTGAACCTACACATTCGTCCGGGGCGGCGGCACCGTCGAAAGTCAGGGTCGTGTCCCGTCCTCCGTCAGGGACGGGACTCCCCGCGCGGTCGCGCGACGCCACACGGTGCGGGGACGACGGGGTGGCGGGGTCCGCGGACGGCCGCCAACCACATCATGGGATGATTTCCGGGTCTCTGCGATCGCTCGTGCCCCACGGCCGGGCCGCGGTCCCCGGAGGCGAGGAACCACCACGGAAACGGGACCGATGTCACCGTTGGAAACGCTGCGGCGCATGCACCGCATCGCCGGATGGCCACTGCTCCTGAGTACCTTCCTGGCACGCCTGCCCATCTCCATGTCCCTGATCGGGTTGCTGACCCTGGTCACCACCACGACCGGGAGCGTGGCCGCCGCCGGTGTGGTGACCGGCGCCTTCGCGCTCGGGGAGACCGTGGGCGGCCCCGTCATCGCCCGGTTCGCCGACCGGCACGGGCAGCGGACGCCGGTCCTGGTCACCGCCGTCGTGGACGCCGTGCTCGTCACCGCGCTCGTGTCCGCGGTCCTGGCCGGGGCCCCGACCCCCGTCCTGGCGGCGCTGGCCGCCGTGGCGGGCATGTGCATGCCCCAGATCGGCCCGATGGCGCGCACCCGCTGGGTGGTGCTCATCCGGCGCGGAGCGGACCGGGGCGTGGAGCGGGAACGCTCGGTGTCGGCGGCCATGTCGGTCGAGGGCGTGCTGGACGAGGCCGCCTTCGTCCTGGGCCCCGCCCTGGTGGGCGTGCTCACGGTGACGATCTCACCGGCGGCGAGCGTGCTGGGCGCCGCCGTGCTCATCGGCGTGTTCGGGTCCGTGTTCGCCCTGCACCCCACCGCCCCGCCCGGAGCGCCGCCGGTACGCGGCGCCGAGGGCCGCATCGCCACGCCCGCGCTGCTGGTGCTGGCCGTTCCCATGTTCTGCCAGGGCCTGTTCTTCGGCGGCATGTCCACCGGTGTGACCGCCTTCGCCGCCGCCTCGGGGCACGGCGACCTGTCCGGCCTGATGTACGCGGTGATGGGCACCAGCAGCGCCGCCGCGGGCCTGCTGATGGCCTCCGTGCCCGTGGGGTTCCCGCTCACGGCGCGGACCCGGGCCGCGGCGGGGGCGCTGTTCCTGCTCACCCTGCCGCTGTACCTGGACCACGGCGTGGTCGGTCTGGCGGTGGCCATCTTCGTGCTGGGCGCGGCGATCGGCCCGCACATCGTGAGCCTGTTCGGGCTGATCGAGCGGGCGGCCCCGGCCAGCCGCCTGTCCCAGTCGATGGCCCTCATCCTGAGCTGCCTGATCCTGGGGCAGTCGCTGGGATCGATGGTCTCGGGAGCGCTGGCCGACGCCCACGGCCACCAGGGGGCGTTCGCGCTGGCCACCCTGGGCGGGCTGGTCTCCCTCG
Source organism: Nocardiopsis halotolerans DSM 44410 (assembly GCF_000341065.1). Classification (GTDB taxonomy): domain Bacteria; phylum Actinomycetota; class Actinomycetes; order Streptosporangiales; family Streptosporangiaceae; genus Nocardiopsis; species Nocardiopsis halotolerans. Next base: position 39,790 of record NZ_ANAX01000233.1, read on the forward strand.
CGGTCACCGTCCTGGTCATGCGCGCACGCTGGTACACGCGTCAGGAGGAGGGGGAGTCCCCGACCGCGGCACGGCCCGCTCCGGGTAACGGAGGAGGTCAGGGAGCACATCCTGGGTGATTCGGGGAACATCGGGCGTTAAACCCGCGTTAAAGAGGCACCCAACATTCTGACTCCGACCTAGGCTCGATGATCGTGCTCGATCTACTGGCCACCATCGGCCCCCGCCGCAAAGAGGTGCCCGTGCCCCAGCTCAACGGGCTCGCCCGCGTCACCCTGTCGGTCCGCGACCGTGACGAGAGTGTGCGCTTCTACCGAACGGTCCTGGGTTTCCGGGTCCTCAGTAAGCGTGACCACGAGGGCACACGGCGCACCGAGTGCCAGCATCCGGCCACCGGGCTGCTGCTGGCGCTCATCCAGCACCGCGACAACTTCAAGGGCAGGTTCGACCGCAGGCACTGCGGCCTGGACCGCCTCACCCTGGGCGTCGACAACCTGGGTGAGCTGGAGGCCTGGGAGGAGCGCTTCGCGGAGATGGACGTGGAGCACTCCCCCGTGATGCACGGTGAGGAGGGCTCCACGCTGCTCTTCTACGACCCGGACGGTACCGAACTGGCCCTGTTCGCCCGCGCCGAGCTCGACGCCGGCGAGGACTGAGAAACCCGTCACGAGCGCGCGCACCGCGCGCCGCGTGGTGTCTCCCCGGACCGCCGCTCCGAGGAGGGGCATCCCCGACGACGGCCTCCGGCCGCGGCCCCCTCTCCCCTTCGGGCACCCGGGGAGTGGGCGCCCGGACCGCTCCGCCGGGGCCGGGACCCTGTTCGGGGTACGGGCCTACTCGACCCCCACCAGGTTCAGGCGCACGTCGCGCTCGGCCAGGTCGTCCACGGCCGAACGCGGGAGCCGGTCGTCGGTGATGATCAGGTCGAACTCCTCCAGGCTCGCCACCCTGAAGGTGCCGAACTTGCCGTACTTGGTGCTGTCGACCGTGAGCACGCTCTTGGAGGCGATCCGCAGCAGCGCCTGCTTGGCGACCACCTTGGCCTCGGAGGGCGTGGTCGAGCCCCGCTCGGCGTCCCAGGAGCTGCTGGCGATGAAGGCCAGGTCGACGTTCACCTGGCGCAGGAAGTCGGCGGTGAAGCGCCCGACCGAGGAGTGGTCGGAGTGCGAGACCACCCCGCCGGTGTGGATCAGTTCGATCCCCGGGTACTCCATGAGGTGGCCCACGACGTTGAAGTCGCTGGTGATGACGGTCAGGCCGACCTTGTCGGTGAGCAGGGGGACCATCTGGAGCGTGGTCGTGCCCGCGTCCAGGTAGATGGTGAAGTTCTCGCGAACCAGGTCGGCGGCCGCCCGCGCTATGGCCCGCTTGGCGGGTACCTCCAGCTGGGCCTTGGCCAGGTAGGAGGGCTCGCTCTTGAGCCGCGCCGCGAGCCGCACCCCGCCGGTGACCGACAGCACCTTGCCGTCGTTCTCCAGCGCCTGGATGTCACGCCGGACCGTCATGTGGGACACGGACAGCATCGACGTGAGCTCGTTGATGCTCAGCACGTGGCGCTCCTGGAGGAGCTTGAGAATGTGCTCTCGTCTCTGGTCCGGAATCATCGTTGGCCTCACACTCCAGGGACGGTCGTGGGAACGCCGTGCGGTCACGACGCCGTGTAACAAAGTTTCCCAGCTCGCGGCGCCCCGTCGGCGTCCTCACGACGTGAGTCCGCTCGCAATCGCGACGCCACGTACCGCACACCACCGTCCCGCGAGGAGGCCGGCACCGCTCGCCCGGTAGGCGTTTTTCCTGTTTGCCCCACGTACGACGCGAGTCTTTGCCACCCTTGGCAGCATGACGTTGTCCATCGCACTGCGCGGAGACACCGCACGCTTCCCGGGAAACACCCTCCCGGCCCTGCGTTCAGCCTCGCGTGCCGGGGCGGACCTGGTCAAGATCGACCTCCACCTCACTTCCGACGGATACCCGGTCCTGGCCGACGAACGCCTCGTGACCGCCCCGGGTTCCCCACCGCGGCCCGTGGGTGAGTTCACCCTGGCCGAACTGGCCGCCATCCGCGACGACGTGGAGCGGCGCGTACCCACCCTGATGGAGGTGCTGGCCGACTTCACCGACTCCGGTCCCCCTCCCCTGCTCGTGGACGCCAGCGAGCCGGAGGCCGCGCTCGCCGCGGACACCCTGCTGCGCGGACGCGGATTCGGCGACCAGGTGCTCTTCACCGGTTCCACCGAGACCCTCGACGCCCTGCGCGCCCGCAGTTCCGACGCACGGCTGATGCTGGCCTGGGACAAGCCGGGCCTCCCCCCGGAGGACGTGGTACGGACCCTGCGGCCCGCCGTCCTCGGCACGCACTACACGTTGCTGACCCGAGAACTGGTCATAGAAATGCACCGTTCCGGTTATTTCGTAACGGCGTGGACGGTGAATGACTTTCCGGAGATGGCGCGGGTGATCGGAATGGGGGTGGACGCTCTGGCCACGGAACGGATCGAGGACCTGGTGTCCCTGACCAGCGGACGGGAGCAGGAGGCGTCGACCGCCGGTTCGGTCTGACCACGGAGGATATCCCCACGTGGGCGGGCGCACGGACGGGTTCCGGTCCATCCGGATGCCAGCGGCCGACCCGCCCCGTCGGGGGTGCCACCACCGCCGGAGGCGGTTCGCGAACAAGGCGTTCCGGGTTCCGTCATTCTCCGCTTTCTGTCGACGTGACACGGATATCCTCAATGGTGGCAACCCCGTGCAGATCCCGCGCCCACAACCCCGAGGGCGCTCCCCGAGCGACGAGAATCCACACATGACGGCCGACACCTCCCCTCACGCGCTCCGCACCACGGCCCCCGTCCTGGACTGTGCCGCGCGGCTGTTCGCCGAGCACGGCACACGCGGCCTGGCCATGTCCGCGCTGACCCAGCGCGTCGCGGCCGAGACCGGGACCGACACCGCCTCGCTCAGACGGGCCTTCCCCACCCGGTTCGACCTGGCCTACGCCGTCGTGCTGCGCTCCGTCCGCGAGCGGGTCAACGGGCAACTGGCCGCGGACCAACCGGACCGGCCGGCGACCGAACGCATGTCGTCCCTGGTCAGGCGGCACGTGGAACTCGGGTGGAAGCACCGCTCGGCGACCGCCCTGGAGCGGGAGCTACTGCCGGTGCTGCGCGCCGTCCACCCGTCCCGCCACCGTGAGATCAGTTCCCTGACACGGGCGTACCGCGAACACGTCCGCGCGATCATCCTGGACGGAGTGGCCGCCGGGGTCTTCGGCGTGCGCGAGCCGGGCCGGGCCGCCGACGAGGTCCTGGAGACCTTCGACTCCCTGCTGTACTGGTACGACCCCGAGGGCGGCCTGAGCCTGGACGACCTCGGCGCCGTCTACGTCGACCTCGTCATCCACCACCACCTGGAGTGCCCGCGCTGAGCGCCCCCGCCACGGGTTCCGGGAAATCTGGGCGTCAAAGAGTCTGTTCTTTGGAACATTCCCCCCGGAGGTGTGTTTCGGGCGCCGCCAGGGTTCTGCGCGACGAGGCAAGCCGCGAGCGAGGAACGAGCGGCAGGCACAGCCGAGGAGGAAGAATCCCTGGCTCCTCGGGCGCCCAAACAAGGAGAGCACCGCGGCCGAAGGCTGTCGTCTGAGGGTGGTAGCCCGCCAAGGCGCGGAGCGCCCCGGCGGGCGACGGGAGGGCCGAAGCGAAGCGGAGGCCCCGAAAAACACCGTCCTAGCCGCCGACGAGCTGATCCAGGTCCACGGACTCGGCCAGCGCCCGCAGTCCGGCGTCCCCCGGGTGGAGGTGGTCCCCGGAGTCGTAGACGGGCAGCATGCGGGTCGGGTCCTCGGGATCGCGCAGGACCGCGTCGAAGTCCCACACGCCGTCGAAGGGCGACCGGGGGTCGTTCACCTGCGAGCGCAGGTGGGCGTTGACCTGCTGACGGGCCTGTTCGACCTCCGCGGTGCAGCGGAGTTCTCCCCCGCACGGGGTGAGCGTGGCCACGAACACGCGCAGGTCGTACTCGCGGGCCAGCAGCGCGGTCCGCTCGATCCCGTTGATCACCGCCTCGGGCGGGGTACTCCAGCGCAGGTCGTTGATCCCGGCGAAGACGACGAGGGTGTCCACCCCGCTCTGGGCCAGCACGTCCCGGTCGACCCGGCGGGTCAGCGCCACACCGGTGAGGTTGTTCGAGACTCCCACGCCCGGGTAACCGTCCCTGACCACGTGGTTCCCGGACACACCGAGGTTGAGCACGCCCGGGTTGGGCAGGTCGGGATGCCCGGCCAGGCGGGCGCTGAGCACGTCGGGCCAGCGCGCGTGGGCGTCGGGGGTGGAGCGTATCCCGTCGGTGATGGAGTCACCGAGGGCCACGACCGCTCCGGGGCCGCCGAGGACCTCCACCCCGGTGAGGAACGGCCACCGCTCGACGCCGCCGGTGAACGGCTCCCCGGTGGTGTCCGTGGTCAGGTCGCCGCTGCCCGGCGCGCTGGCGTAGTTGGTGTCCACCGACGCGTAGTGCACCGGTGCGGCGGTCACCTGCTCGGGGAGGTGGATGCTGACGAGCACGTCGGTCTGCGGCGGCAGGAGGATCCCGACGGGGTCGCTGAACACCTCGCCCCCGGCCGGGATCACGGTGCCGGGACGTCCGTCGAAGGTGAGCGGGACCGCGGCGCCGCGGGTGGCGGCGCCGGTTCCCCGCAACGCCAGGGAGGCCGCTCCGATGGTGACGGGCGTGGGAGCGAAGGTGTTGTCCAGGCGGATCCGGGCCGTGTGGCCGCCGGTGGTCGTACGCACCGACAACCGCAGGGTCTGGTCCTCCCAGGGGCCGACCTGCATGTAGCCGGAGGTGGCCCGGGCCCAGGTGCCGGTCCACTCCGACCCGGCTGAGCGCCCGCCCACGGAGAACAGGTGGATGCTGCCCCGCCCCTCGCCGACCCGGGGCAGCACCACGTGGGAGATCTCGCGTGTGGGGTCCACGGGCACGCTGAGGGCGTACAGGCGCACCGCGCCGAGGGTGGGGCTGGGGCCGGAGTGCTGGGCGGAGTTGGCGTAGGGCAGGGTGAGAGCGGCCTCGCTCGCGGGCCCGGCGACCCAGTGCGGGACGGACAGGACGAACTCCCGCCTCCCCCCGTCGGCGTAGACCACGCGGCCGGTGCCGTGGACGTCGGTTCCGCCGTCGTCGGTCCTGGCGGTGCCGGTTCCGGTGGTGTCGGCACGGGTCGCGGTGGCCAGGAAGGTGAGCGACCGGTAACGCTCCTCCCGAAGCCGGAGTTCCTGGCCGTCCGAGACCAGGTGGTCAGGGCGGCCGGGGGCGTAGTCGGGCAGTGTCAGGGGCGTGCCCAGGAGGACGATCTCGCGGCCGGGGGTCCATCCGGCGGCGGCCAGCGCCTGCGCGGACAGGCTGTGGCCCGAGCCGTCGAGGTCGACGTTGGCGACGGAGGTGTCCCGGGAGATGCCGATCTCGTCGACGAGCTCGCGGAAGGGCGTGCCGGTCACCTCTGCGGTCGGCCGATCCGCCGGTTCCGAGGGCCGGGCGTCGACGTCACGGGAGATGGTGGTGTTGACGACGACCACGAGGACCACCGCCACGACCACGGCGGCCACGCCGCGCAGCAGGTGGGCCACAAGACCCGCGCGTTGGCGGTGCGTGCCGCACCGCCGTGTCCCGTACGCTCCCAACGCTCGCCTCTTCCCGGAATACGCCTGTCCACCGACTGTCGGACGCCCCGGGGCGCACGGTGGTTGTTGAGACGTGGCACACCACACGCCCCCCTGACCGGCCGCCAGTGTAAACGAGGAGACCGCGCCGGCCCGGGAGGTTCCGGGAGGTTCCGGACCGCGGGTCGTATGGGTCGCGACCTGCACAGAACGGAAAAGGCAAGGCACCTTCGGATTCAGTGACGAGCGCCACCCATTTCATCCGATGTCAGGACGGAAAAACGGGCACCCATTAATCGGATAGAACGGGGCGAACCACTGCACAGGGGAAGAAAGCACCAGATAACTGATAACCCAACGAATCCACACCAGACACCGCACCTCCGCGGCCCGCTCCACCGCCGTCGCCCCGGCCCCGTGGAACGCGGTGGGTCCGCGAAGCACCCGCACGGGGACGTGCGGGCGTGCGCCCGGCTCCGGCCGACCACCCGCGTCGGTTCTCCGACGTGCCGTGACCGGAGAACACCGTCGCGGCCGTCGTTCCGGCACGCTCCGCACACGTCCGCGGGGTGAGGAAAGCACCGCCGACACGCGCCCGGGACCAGGGGGCGCCTTTTCGTGCGTGAGAGGGGTAGGCCGGGCAGGACTCGAACCCGCGACCCAGGGATTATGAGTCCCCTGCTCTAACCAACTGAGCTACCGGCCCGCCGTTATCGGCAAACGCCATCCTAACAGGGTGGGTCCGACGTTTCCCCGCCCAGAATCCGTTAACGGACAGGGCCTCGCGCCCACCCGGGGCGGAGCCCACGGGGACACGTACTCCGTACCTGCGTCACGGTCCGCGAGAGCGCGCGGTCTAGGGTGGTGAGGTGCGGCGCGCGCCTGGACGGCCCCCAGCGCCCGGTACCGACGCCGCGTCGGACCCGTTGCTAGCATCGCGGGTCGCACAACGTCGTCAGGAGAGTTCACGTCATGTCCAAAGCACCCGTCAACGTCACCGTCACCGGCGCCGCGGGCCAGATCGGCTACGCGCTGCTGTTCCGGATCGCCTCGGGCCAGCTGCTCGGCACCGACACCCCGGTGAAGCTGCGCCTGCTGGAGATCCCGCAGGCCGTCAAGGCCGCCGAGGGCACGGCGATGGAGCTGGACGACTGCGCCTTCCCGCTGCTCCAGGGCATCGACATCTTCGACGACGCCACCCAGGCCTTCCAGGGGACCAACGTCGCCCTGCTGGTCGGTGCCCGCCCGCGCGGCAAGGGCATGGAGCGCGGTGACCTGCTGGAGGCCAACGGCGGCATCTTCAAGCCCCAGGGCGAGGCCATCAACGCCGGTGCCGCCGACGACGTCCGCGTCCTGGTGGTCGGCAACCCCGCCAACACCAACGCCCTCATCGCCCAGAGCCACGCCCCCGACGTCCCGGCCGAGCGCTTCACCGCGATGACCCGCCTGGACCACAACCGCGCGCTCACCCAGCTCGCCAAGAAGCTCGACGTGTCGATCAACGACATCAGGAAGCTCACGATCTGGGGCAACCACTCCGCCACCCAGTACCCCGACGTGTTCCACGCCGAGGTCAACGGCTCCAACGCGGCCAAGGCCGTCGGCGACCAGTCCTGGCTGGAGAACGACTTCATCCCGACCGTGGCCAAGCGCGGTGCCGCGATCATCGAGGCCCGGGGCGCCTCCTCGGCCGCCTCCGCCGCCAACGCCGCCATCGACCACGTCCACGACTGGGTCAACGGCACCCCCGAGGGCGACTGGACCTCCGCGGCCATCCCCTCCGACGGCTCCTACGGCGTGCCCGAGGGCATCATCTCCTCCTTCCCGGTCGTCTCCCGCGACGGCAGGTGGGAGATCGTCCAGGGCCTGGAGATCGACGACTTCTCCCGCGCCCGCATCGACGCCTCCGTCAAGGAGCTGGTCGAGGAGCGCGACACCGTCAGGCAGCTCGGCCTGGTCTGACGGGCACCGACCGCCGACGGCACACGGGCGCGTTCCGCACGGGACGCGCCCGTCGTCGTCTCCGGGTGCGGAGCGGGCGAGGTGTGCGGCCGTCCCGAGAGGGTTCGCGAAGCAGGCAGTATAGAGACCGTGAGTCTCATCGATGTGCTTCCGGCCGAACCAGAACCCGACTCCCTCTTCGAGGCGTTCGCTTTGTGGGCCGAGGAACGGGGCCTCACCCTCTACCCGCACCAGGAGGAGGCCCTCATCGAGGTCGTCTCCGGGTCCAACGTCATCCTCAACACCCCCACCGGTTCGGGTAAGAGCATGGTGGCCACGGGCGCGCTCTTCGCCGCCCTGGCCCGCGACGAGTGCGCGTTCTACACCGCTCCCATCAAGGCCCTGGTGTCGGAGAAGTTCTTCGACCTGTGCAGGATCTTCGGCACCGAGAACGTCGGCATGATGACCGGCGACGCCAGCGTCAACGCCGACGCGCCCATCGTGTGCTGCACGGCGGAGGTCCTGGCCCAGATCGCGCTGGCCGAGGGCGCGGACGCCGACATCAACACCGTCATCATGGACGAGTTCCACTTCTACGCCGAGCCCGACCGCGGATGGGCGTGGCAGGTGCCGCTCCTGGAGATGCCGCAGGCGCAGTTCGTGCTGATGTCGGCCACCCTGGGCGACGTCAGCCGCTTCGAGGAGGACCTGGAGAAGCGCACAGGACGTTCCACCGCCGTGGTCGCCTCCGCCGAGCGCCCCGTCCCCCTCTACTACGACTACCGGGTCACCGCGCTGCACGAGACGCTGGAGGAACTGCTCGGCAGCGGGAACGCGCCCGTGTACATCGTGCACTTCACCCAGGCGCAGGCCGTCGAGCGCGCGCAGTCGCTGACCAGCATCAACATGTGCACGAAGGAGGAGAAGGCGGCGATCGCCGCGGAGATCGGCAACTTCCGCTTCACCACCAGGTTCGGGCGCAACCTGTCCCGGTACGTGCGGCACGGCATCGGCGTGCACCACGCGGGCATGCTGCCCAAGTACCGGCGCCTGGTCGAACGGCTGGCGCAGGCCGGACTCCTCAAGGTCATCTGCGGGACCGACACCCTGGGCGTGGGCGTGAACGTGCCCATCCGCACGGTGCTGTTCACCGCCCTGAGCAAGTACGACGGGACGCGGGTGCGCCGCCTGCGCGCCCGTGAGTTCCACCAGATCGCCGGACGGGCCGGACGCGCCGGGTTCGACACCGTCGGCAACGTGGTGGCCCAGGCGCCCGAGCACGTCATCGAGAACGAGAAGGCGCTGGCCAAGGCCGGTGACGACACCAAGAAGCGACGCAAGGTGGTGCGCAAGAAGGCACCCGAGGGGTTCGTCGCCTGGGACGAGGCGACCTTCAACAAGCTCATCGAGGCCGAGCCCGAACCCCTGACCTCCCGGTTCAGGGTGAGCAACGCCATGCTGCTGAGCGTGATCGCCCGTCCCGGGGACTGCTTCTCGGCGATGCGGCACCTGCTCACCGAGAACCACGACGACCGCCCGACGCAGCGCCGCCACATCCACGAGGCGATCGCCATCTACCGGTCGCTGCTGGACGGCGGGATCGTGGAGGCGCTTCCCGAGCCCGACGAGCAGGGGCGCACCGCACGGCTGACCGTGGACCTCCAGGCCGACTTCGCGCTCAACCAGCCGCTGTCCACGTTCGCGCTGGCCGCGCTGGAACTGCTGGACAAGGAGTCGCCCACGTACGCGCTGGACGTGCTCAGCGTGGTGGAGTCCACCCTGGACGATCCCCGGCAGATCCTCGGCGCCCAGCTCAACAAGGCCCGGGGCGAGGCCGTCCAGCAGATGAAGATGGACGGCATCGAGTACGAGGAGCGCATGGAGCGGCTGGAGGAGGTCGACTACCCCAAGCCGCTGGAGGAGCTGCTCGGCCACGCCTACGAGGTGTACCGGCGCGGCCACCCGTGGGTGGGCGACCACCCGCTCCAGCCCAAGACGGTGGCCCGCGACATGTACGAGCGGGCGATGACCTTCACCGAGTACGTGGGTTTCTACGAGCTGGCCCGCTCGGAGGGGCTGGTACTGCGCTACCTGGCCAGTGCCTACAAGGCGCTCAACCAGACGGTGCCCGACGACGCCAAGACCGAGGAGCTGCGCGACCTCATCGAGTGGCTGGGCGAGCTGGTCCGCCAGGTGGACTCCAGTCTGCTGGACGAGTGGGAGCAGCTGACCAACCCGGAGGCGGAGGCCCCGGAGGAGGAGGGCACCGCCGAGGAGAGGGTGCGGCCCGTCACCACCAACGCGCGGGCCTTCCGGGTCCTGGTGCGCAACGAGATGTTCCGCCGCGTGGAACTGGCCGCCCGCGGCCGCTACGACGAACTGGGGAAGCTGGACGAGGGCGGGGAGTGGGACTCCGAGGCCTGGGAGGAGGCCCTGGAGGAGTACTTCGAGGAACACGACGAGATCGGGACCGGCCCGGACGCGCGCGGCCCGGCGATGCTGCTCATCGAGCAGGAGCCGGAGCTGTGGCGGGTACGGCAGATCTTCGCCGACCCGGCGGGCGACCACGACTGGGGGATCAGCGCCGAGGTGGACCTGGCCGCGTCCGACGCCGAGGGGCGCGCGGTGGTGCACGTGGTGGACGTCAACCGGCTGTGAGGCGCCTCAGGCCCGGGGACCCGCCTCCGGCTGTGGTCGCGGGGCGGGCCAGGGCCCTGCCGGGGAGTACGGCGGCGGCGGTGGCCGTGGCGTGGCCGGTTCTCGGGCACGCGGAAGCCGACCCGGGGGATGGCCCCCATATCAAGGAAACACCGCGGACACCGGGCGGCGCCACAGCCGGACGCGACCTGTGGAGAACCCGCTCAGCCCGGTGGACCGCTCAGCCCAGCAGGTGGGCGTTGACCTCGCGCACGCCCCCGGCCAGTCCGGGCCGCTCCACGACCGTCCGGCCCGCCGTGCGCAGGCGTTCGGCCCCGTCGCAGTCCACGAACAGGGCGGGCTCACGCCAGGCGAACACCACGCGCGGGATCGGCGTGTCCAGGATCAGGGCGGCGCAGGGCAGCGGTCGGGAGGACCGTGAGCTGCACGGTTCCAGCGACGAGTACAGGGTGGCCCCGTTCAGTCGGGGATCGTCGGCGTCCACCTCGCGCAGGGCCACCTCCTCCGCGTGGTCGTGGGGGTCCTCCCGGCGGGAGTAGCCCTCGCCGAGGACGGTGCCGTCGGCTGCGACCACGACGCAGCCCACCGAGAACGCGGTGTTCGAGGGCGGGCAGGAACGGGACAGCTCCACGGTGCGGCGCAGCCAGTGGGCGTCGGCCTCCCCGCCGGACGGCGGCGGACCGGCGCTCACGCGTCCCCCACAGGGCCCGGGCGGTAGCGCAGGACGGCCACGTCGCCGAGCGCCCTGGTCTCGACCAGCCGCATCGGCGCTTCGGGGGTCTGGGGGAAGGCGGCGGGCACGACGAAGCGCGGCGCGTCCTCCTCCCCCACGAGGAACGGGGCGATCGCCAGCCGGAGCTCGTCGACCAGCCCCGAGGCGAGGAAGAGGGTGTGGACGTGTCCGCCGCCCTCGACCAGCAGGCGGGAGACGCCCCGGCCGGCCAGGTCGGCCAGGACGGCCTCGGCCGTGGGAGGGTCCCCGGCGTCCACGACCTCGGCGGGCGGGTCGTCGGCGGGCCGCCCGGCCAGCGCGCGCCGGGCCGTGTCCGTGCCCGCACCCCCGGTGTAGACGACGGCGCCCGCGTCCCCGGTGGAGAAGAAGCGCGCGCCGGGGTCGAACCTCCCGCTGCGGGTGACCAGGACCTTGAGCAGGTTCTCGGTGCGTCCCTGCTCGCGTCGGCGCTCGCGCAGGAGCGGGGAGCGCACCAGCAGGCGGGGGTTGTCGGCGCGCAGGGTGCCCGCGCCGACGAGGATCGCGTCGCACTCCGCGCGGAGTTCGTCGATCTCGGCGAAGTCGGCGTCGTTGGACAGGCGCAGACGCTCCGGTCCGGCGTCGTCGATGCGTCCGTCGACCGACATGGCGCAGCTGAGGATGGTGTAGGGGCGGTCCACGCGCCGATTGTACCGAGGACGCGCGGCTCCGGGCGGGAACGGCCAATCGGGTACCGGGCGCGGGGCCGGGAGCCACGGCGCCGAACGGAGCGGGATTTCTTCGGCCGCCGTGTCGCATTCCGTGACGGGAGGGAATTGTCGCTCGATATGCGTCGAGGGGCCTTTTTCACCTGGCCACGCACGAGAACGCCCCCCGCCCCGAGCTGCCCGTGACGGCTACCCCCAGGGGCCACCACAGTCACACGGGAGCACACCCGGAACGCACGAAGCCCGCCCCCGTGGGCCTGTGACCTCGGCACCGCAGTCCCAATTCCTCGCATAATGGACATTCGGCATATAAGTCCTAGCCAACCCAGGGGCGCCCTCTCGCACACCGCACAGTACTTCCCGGACACACCCTGAGGAGGAATTTTTGACCTGTATCTGTGACTCGGTTAACAACACCGCTCATGAGGAATACAATCCAGTGATCGGTCACACTTCCCCACCTCAGACAGAGGACGGCGATGTCTCGATTCACCTCCCCCGATTTCCTGAGGCAGGCGGGGGGCAAACACCTCCGGGCCCATCCCCCGCCCGCCGTCGACCTCACCAGGCCCAGCCTGGCGCGGCTCCACTCCTTCCACCTCAAGGGCAAGGACCACTTCGAGGTGGACCGGGACCTGGCCACCCGGGCGGAACGGGCCGCACCGGGGTTCCAGGACCTCGTCCTGGGCGAGCGCGCCTTCCTCCAACGCGCCGTCCGCCACCTGGGCACCGAACTCGGCATCCGGCAGTTCGTCCAGCTCGGCGCGGGTCTGCCCGCTCCGGGAGACCCGCACGAGATCGCACACGAGAGCGATCCCGAGGCGCGCGTGGTCTACGCCACCGACGACCCGGTGGTCCTGACCCACCACCTCGCCCTGATCCGCGACCGGCGCACCACCACGTCGGTGCGGGCCTCGCTCACGGAGCCGAACAAGCTCCTGGACGACCCCGAGGTCCGGGGATTCATCGATCTGGGGCAGCCCGTGGGACTGCTGCTCACCGGCGTGGTCGCGCACACCGGCGACGATGAGGACCCGGGCGGGCACATCGCGGCCCTGCGCGACGCCCTCGCCCCCGGCAGCCACATGGTCCTCAGCCACTACTGCCGCCCCGACCCGGCCGCATTCCCCAAGGACGCGGCGCGGGCCGAGCAGCTGGAGCAGGTGTTCGACGAGCAGCTGGGATCCGGCCGCTGGCGTTCCCGGAAGACCATCGAGACCTTCTTCGAGGGCTGGCGGGTGTCCGAGCCCGGTGTGATCGAGGTCCAGCGCTGGCGCACGCTGCCCGTGGCCCCGCCCGTGCCCGGCTGCTACCAGATGCCGCAGCGCAACCGACGGCTGCTCCTCGGCGGTATCGGCGGGCTCTGACCCTCCCCCGTTCCCTCTCCCCCGCGTCGGAGCCGTTCCGGACCGGCAGCGGGCGAGGGCCGCCCACCCGGATGGGTCCGCCGGAGCCTTCCAGCGGGTCCGGGACCGCCACCACGGGTGGTGGACGTTCGACCAGGGGATCCCTTCGACACTGGACGGCCAGGCCTCCGCGCCCGGCCGCACGTTCCCCACCACGCCGCCTCCGTCGTCGCCCGGTGCGACCTCCCGGACGATCCGCCCGGTCGTCCGGTTCCCAGGCCCGGAAGGACCCGGGACACAACGACGACAGGGCCCCTCCCCTGCGGGGAGAAGCCCTGTCCACCGTGCTCCCGCGACTGGACTCGAACCAGTAACCTGCCGGTTAACAGCCGGCTGCTCTGCCGATTGAGCTACGCGGGATGGTCTGCCTCCGCTGGCTCCGGGCCGCGGCGACGCCCCCAGCCTAGCGCCTTCCGGAGGGTGCTCGCGACGTGTTTTCCCGTCACCCGCCGGGTTCCGCACGCGCCAGGAGGATGGGGACACGCGGGGCCCGCCGAACACCGTCAGCGGGCCCTCAGGCGCTCCCGCGACTGGACTCGAACCAGTAACCTGCCGGTTAACAGCCGGCTGCTCTGCCGATTGAGCTACGCGGGATGGTCTGCCTCCGCTGACCCTGGGCCGCGGCGACACATCTAGAGTAGCGCCCTCCGGGAGTGCTCGTGACCGGTGTCGGCATGTGTGCCGGGGTCCCGACGGGGTAACGTCGAGCACGGATCACGCCGATCGTCTCCAAGGGTGAAGAGGTACACCATGCGTTACCGGATCACGTTCGCCGCCGGACTCGCCATCGGTTACGTCCTGGGCACACGGGCGGGCAGGGCCCGCTACGAACAGCTCGCCCGCACCGCCCGCAAGGTGGCGGACAGCCCCGTCGTCCAGGAGGTCGCCGGACTCGTCGGCGCCCAGGTCAGCAGCGCGGGCCGCACCGTCTACGACAAGGCCGTGCACAAGGTGCCGGTCACGTCCCTGCGCGACTTCCTCGCACGGCCCACGGACGAGGAGATCGAACTCGTCGAGTGGGAGACCCACCGGTCCAACGGCACCCAGCCGCCGGGGGAGAACGGCTCTCCGGGCACCGGCGAGGACCGCTAGTGTCCCTGTTCTCCAAGGGCGTGCCCGCCGCGCTGCGCACACGGCTGGAGCGCGGCGAGCGCGTGCTCGCGCACGCGCCCGTCGCCTCCCTGCCAGGGGAGGACCGGCCCGTCCTGGCCGCCACCACACGCGCCCTGCACCTGCCCGACGGCCGCGCCGTGCCCTGGCAGGACATCGACCAGGCCAGCTGGAGCCCCGACGCCTTCACGTTCCTGGAGGAGGGCGCGGGCGAGCACACCGTCCGGCTGCGTTCGGACCCCGACACCGACGGCGTGGACTACCGCCGTCTGGCCGAGGCCGTCTCCGAGCGCGTCACCGCGTCCATCCTGGTCAACCGCTTCGTGGCCTTCCCCGAGGCGGACTCCTCCACGGGGTTCCGGCTGGTGGCGCGCCGCCCTCCGGGAGGCACCGACGTGGCCTGGCGCATCCACCTGGGCGAGGGGGTGGACCCGCGCGACCCGCGCCTGTCCGACGCCGTCTCCCGGGCCCTGGACGCCCTCCACGACCAGATGGGCGTCTGATGAGCTGACCGGACGCGTCGCCGGTGTGGCCGAAGTGCTCCGGCCCCGGACCGGTGAACCCTGACGGCTGCGGCACTTCCCGTGTCGGGCGTCCGGAGGACGAACGCCCGAACACCCCCGCTCCCCTACGGCTTCAACCCCCGCGCGAGGACCTCGGCCAGGTGCAGCGCCCTACGGCCCGCCCCCTGTTCGATCTGGGTGCGGCAGCTGTAGCCGTCGGCGAGCACCAGCGTGTCCTGGGAGGCTCCCCGCACACGGGGCAGCAGCTCGCGTTCGCCGATGGCCTCGGACACCTCGTAGTGGCCCTCGGTGAACCCGAAGTCGCCCGCCAGCCCGCAGCAGCCCGAGTCCAGCACCTCGCCGTCGATCCCCGCCCGGGAGATCAGCTCGCGGTCGGCGTCGAAGCCGATCACCGCGTGCTGGTGGCAGTGCACCTGGGCCAGGGCCGAGGCGTCGATCCGAGGCGGACGCCAGTCGGGCGCGTACTCGTTGAGGAAACCCGCCAGGGTGTGCACGGCCCCGGCCACCCGCTCGCTCCCGGGCCCCGGCAGCACCTCCACCAGGTCGTGGCGCAGAGCCGCGGTGCAGCTGGGCTCCAGGCCCACCACGGGCAGCCCCTCCTCGACCAGCGGCGCCAGGGCGCGCACCGCGCGGCGCATCACCGTACGGGCCACGTCCAGCTGCCCGGTGGACACCCACGTCAGGCCACAGCACACCTGTCCCCGGGGCAGCACCACGGTGAACCCGGCGTCCTCCAGCACCCGCACGGCCGCCGCGGGCACGTTCGGGTTGAGGTGGTTGCCGAAGGTGTCCGGCCACAGCACCACCCTCGGCCCGTCGACGCGGGCCCCGCCGCGCGCGGCACGCCGCCGGAACGCCCGGGTGAAGGTGGTTCGGGCGAACGACGGCAGGTCGCGCTGGGCGGCCACCCCCGCGACCTTCTTGGCCAGGCGCGACACCCCCGGAATCCGGGTCGCGCGGTTGGCCTCGGCCGGGGCGAGCGAGGCCAGGCGCGCCCAGAGCGGCAGCCAGCCCATCGAGTAGTGGGCGGCCGGGCGCACCCTGCCCCGGTAGTGCTGGTGCAGGAACTCGGACTTGTAGCTGGCCATGTCCACGTTGACCGGGCAGTCGCTCAGACAGCCCTTGCAGGACAGGCACAGGTCCAGGCTCTCGCGCACCTCCTCCGAGCGCCAGCCGTCGGTGATGACCTCCCCGTTGGCCATCTCGAACAGCAGGTGGGCGCGTCCGCGGGTGGAGTGCTTCTCCTCCTGGGTGACCTGGTAGCTGGGGCACATGACGCCGGGTCCGTCCTGGCGCCGGCACTTGCCGACCCCCGAACAGCGGCGCAGCGCCTTGGCGAGGTCGCCGTCGTCCTCCCGGTAGGCCAGCGTGGCCTCCGACAGCAGCGGCAGCGCCCGGGCTCCGTGGGGGGCGGCGGGCGGGCCGTCGGGGGCCACGGACGGGAGGGCGGCCACGCGGACGTCGGCGTCGAGCGGGAGCGGGTCGACGATGATGCCGGGGTTCATGAGGTTCTCGGGGTCCCAGATCCGCTTGAACTCACCGAAGGCGCGGATGAGGCCCTCCGGGTACATGCGGGCCAGGAGTTCGGAGCGCGCCTGGCCGTCGCCGTGCTCGCCCGACAGGGAACCGCCGTGTTCGACCACGAGGGCGGCGGCCTCCTCCATGAACTCCCGGTACTCGCGGCGGCCCCGCTCGGAGGTGAGCTCGAAGTCGATGCGCACGTGCAGGCAGCCGTCCCCGAAGTGGCCGTAGACCACGCCGAAGCGGCCGTGGCGGTCCATGAGCCGCTCGAAGTCGCGCAGGTAACCGCCCAGGTTCTCGGGCGGCACGGCGGCGTCCTCCCAGCCCGACCAGGCCTCGGCTCCGGTGGGCGTGCGCTGGGTGAGCCCGGCGCCCTCCTCCCGGATGCGCCAGAGCGCCTTCTGGTGGGCCGGGTCGGAGACGACGAGCGCGTCCCGGGGGCGGGAGGAACCGGTGAGCTCCGCGAGCATGCGCTCGGCCGCGTCGGCGGCGTCGGCGGGGTCCTGCCCGGCGATCTCCACCAGGAGCCAGGCGCCGCCCTCGGGCAGCGGCACGCGGGCCCCGGAGCCGAACTGGTCCAGGGCGGCGACCATGCGGTGGTTGATGCCCTCCACGGTGAGCGGCTGGTGGCCGAGGAGGTCGGGGACGGAGTCGGCGGCCGCGGGGGCGTCGGGGTAGCCGAGGACGGCCAGGGCGCGTGCGGGCGGCGACTCGACCAGGCGCACGGTGGCGCCGAGGACGAACGCGCAGGTGCCCTCGGTGCCCACGAGGGCGGCGGCGACGTTGCGTCCCTTCTCCGGAAGCAGCCGGTCGAGGGAGTACCCGGACACGCGGCGGCGGAAGTCGGGCATGGCGGTGCGCAGCTCGGCGCGGTGGGCGTCCACGAGGCGGGCGAGGGCCGCGTGGATCTCGCCCTCGCGTCCGGGGCGCCGGGCCAGTGCGCGAACCTCCTCGTCGCTGTCGTGGGAGCCGACGGTGAGCCGGGTGCCGTCGCTGAGCAGCAGGTCGAGGGAGACGATGTTGTCGGCGGTGGTGCCCCAGGCGACCGAGTGGGACCCGCAGGCGTTGTTACCGACCATGCCGCCCACGGTGCAGCGGCTGTGGGTGGAGGGGTCGGGGGCGAAGGTGAGCCCGTGTTCGGCGGCCGCCGCGCGCAGGTCGTCGAGGATGACGCCGGGTTGCACGGTGGCGGTGCGCGCCGCGGGGTCGATGCTCTCGATGGCGCGCAGGTGGCGTGAGGTGTCGATGACCACGCCGGTGCCGATGGAGTTGCCCGCGATGGAGGTGCCGCCGCCCCGGGGGACGATCGCCACGCCGTGCTCGGCGCAGGCGCGGACCGCCGCCACGCAGTCCTCGACGGTCTCGGGGACGACCACGGCGAGCGGCACACGGCGGTAGTTGGAGGCGTCGGAGGTGTAGAGGGCGAGTGTCCCCGCGTCGAAGGCGACCGTGCCCCGGACACGGCTCTCCAGGTCGCGGCGCAGGGCGGCTACGTCGGTTCGGTCTGCGGTGCTGCTGTGCGGGTCGGCCATGCTGCACAGCGTGGCGGCTGCGGCCGTGGCGCCGCAAGCGTGCCGCGCGGCCGGTTTCGGCGGACCTCGCCCACCCGCGCGGTAGCCGGGTTCCGCCGCCCCGCACGCGCGCGGTCAGCCGCCGAGGGACTCGTCCATGGCCTGGACGAGCGCGCCGTCGGGGTCCATGTCCAGGTTCCACACCATGAGCCCGCCCAGGCCCTGTTCGAGCACGTACCGGCCCTTGAGCCGGACCACGTCGGGGTTGTCGTAGGTCCACCACTCGTCGCCGTCGAGGACCCAGTAGGCGCCCGCCTCCTCGTCCAGGGAGCGGGGACCCTCGACCTCCTGGAGCTGGGAGAAGGCCATGGTCGGCCCGTCGTAGTGGTCCTCGGCGGGTCCCGCGGCGGGTTCGCCCGGTCCGGGTTCGGAGGGGTCCGCGAGCCGCCAGCCGCGTCCGAAGGCCGGGACGCCCATCACCAGCTTCTCCCGGGGCGCGCCCAGGTCCACGTAGCGCTGGACGGCCCGGGCGACGCTGTTGGTGTCCGGGGAGGTCGCGTACAGGTTCGAGTGGTAGGCGGTCTCCTCGTTCCACGGGCCGGCGAAGTCGTAGCCCTGGACGGTGGCGAAGTCCAGGTGGTCGAAGATCTCCTCGTCGTAGGCCTCGCCGTCCTCGGCCCCGCCGGGCATGGACACGGACAGGACGTAGTCCTCACCGGTCTCCTCGGACAGCGCGTCGAGCTGGCGGCGGAACTCGGCCACCAGAAGGGTGAGGTTGGCCGCGTCGTCGGGGTGCTCCACGTTGTCCGGGTGGCCTCCCGGGCCGGGCCACTCCCAGTCCAGGTCGATACCGTCGAAGATCCCGGCGGCCGCTCCCTCGCCGCCCTGCGGTTCACCGTCGAGCACCGGCAGGTCTCCGCGCAGCCACAGGTCGACGCAGGAGGACACGAACGCCTCCCTCGACTCCTGGGTGCGTGCGGCGACGGAGAAGTACGTGGACCAGTTCCAGCCGCCCAGGGACACGCTGGCCCGCAGGTGGGGGTACTTCTCCTGGAGCTGGCGCAGTTGGTTGAGGCTGCCCGCGAGTTCCTGTTCGTACTCGTCGGCCACCCCGCTGACGCTCTCGTCCGCCTCGTAGCGGCGCTGGTACAGCTCCCAGGGTTGGGCGTGGTTTCCGGGGATGTGGCACAGCCCCTCGGCGCTGATGTCGCCGAACGCCCACATCAGGCGGGTCAGGTGCTCGGGGGCGCCGCTCTCGTCCAGTTCCCCGATGGTGTAGCCGCGGTTGGCCACGTTCCAGTCGGCGAAGTACCCGATGCGCTCGGGGTTCCTTCCGCTCACGGCCACGAAGACCCCCGTGATCAGTACGACGGCGGCCACGACCGCGCCCAGGGCGAGCAGGGGGCGACGCCGGAAGGGCGTTCCGGTGCCCGGCGGAGCTGGTGTGGCATTCACCCCTCCGACGGTAGACGCCGCACGTCGCGGATGCTCGGGTTACCGGTGGATCGGCCACATGAGGCCGTCCGCTCCCCCGCGGGAACCCGTGGGGAGGCCCGCACGTTGGTGGTGGACCCCGCGCGCACCGGACCGGTGGAGCGGGTCACTCGGTCCTGATGAAGTCGCGCAGGCTTCCGGCCCGCGAGGGATGGCGGAGCTTGGCCAGGGTCTTGGCCTCGATCTGACGGATGCGCTCGCGGGTCACCCCGAACTCGCGCCCCACCTCCTCCAGGGTGCGCGGGTGGCCGTCGACCATTCCGAAGCGCAGCCGGATGACGCGCCGCTCGCGGTCGGACAGACCGCCGAGGATGGACCCCAGCTGTTCCTGGAGAAGGGTGAAGGACACCGCCTCGACCGGGAGCACCGCGTCGGAGTCCTCGATGAAGTCGCCGAAGTCGGACTCCTCGTCGCCGATGGGCGACTGCAACGACACGGGTTCCCGGGCGATGCGCTGGATCTCCAGGACGCGTTCACCGCCGAATCCGGCGGCCGAGGAAATCTCCTCCGTACTGGGTTCGCGGCCGAGTTGCTGGTGCAGTTGGTGCCGGATCCGGACGAGTTTGTTGATCGTCTCGACCATGTGCACGGGAACACGGATCGTACGCGCCTGGTCCGCGATCGCCCGCGTGATGGCCTGTCTGATCCACCATGTCGCGTAGGTGGAGAATTTGAAGCCCTTGCGGTAATCGAACTTCTCGACGGCGCGGATCAGGCCGAGGTTGCCCTCCTGTATGAGGTCGAGGAAAAGCAGACCCCGCCCCATATACCTTTTGGCGATGGACACGACGAGGCGCAGGTTGGATTCGATCAGCCGCCGCTTGGCCCTCCCGCCCTCCTCGACGAGGGCGGAGAGCTCCTCCTCGCGTACGTCCCCGGCGGGTTCGCGGTGCTGCGCGTACAGGCCGACCTCGATCGCCTTGGCCAGCTCCACCTCCTGCTCGGCGGTGAGCAGCGGAACCCGGCCGATCTCGCGCAGGTAGAGCCGGACCAGGTCGGATCCCGAGCGTCTGCCGCCGTCGGTTGCGGCACCGGCCTCCTCGGGGTCGAAGACGTCCACACCGATCCGCGCGAGGTGGGCGACCGCCTGGTCGAGGTGGCCGGGGGGCGCGTCCAGCCGCTCCAGGGCCGAGGCGACCTCGTCGCGGCTGACGGCGCCCCGGCCCGTGTCGGGGAGCAGCCGGGCCACCTGTCGAACGGACGGCGTTTCGTTGGTCACAACCGTGGAAGCCACCCCTCCATTGTGCCCTTTCGGGTACCTCGGAAGGGAGAACTATTATTGTCACCCCGGTGCTACATGCTGCCCGCCTGCTCCTCCAGGAGAGCACGTTTTTGCTGCTGGAGCGCCATGAGTTCGGTCAGGAGACGCTGTTGTTCGTCCACCTGGGAAGTTCCTTCGAGTCGGGAGAGCTCCGATCTCAGGTTTGACTCACGCCGGTTGATGGAATGAGTCCTGATTGTGCCCAGTATTTGTCGGGCGTAATGCTCGTCGAGTTCTCCATAGAACTCCAGCTGTTCGACCGCCAAACGTGTGAGGAAATCACGCTGCGTGTCATTGGGAGCGGCCTCGCGCAACCCGTTGACCCACGCGGCGGGATCGTGTGCGGCCGCCACTCCTCCCCGTTCGTTGACGAGCCGCAGGACCGCCCGGTGCTGGGGGACGGTGAAGTCCTCCTCGGTGAACGCGTCGAAGCCGACGGCCAGCCAGGGGTACTGCACGGCGATCTTGAGGGCCTGGCGCTCACGCTGCACGGAGGGGTCGCCCAGGTCGTAGGGGGCCTCCCGGGCGTCCGGGGTGGGTGCGGGCCGGGCGGGCTCCTGCGGGCGGGCGCTCCGGCGCATGTGCTGGTTGACCCGGCGCAGTACGAAGGCCTCGTCCAGGATGCCGATCCAGCGGTCGAGTTTCTGTCCGTAGTTGCGCCGCACCCCCTCGTCCCGGATGCTCGCGACGATCGGCGCCGCCGCGTCCAGGGCGGCCATCCGGCCCTCCGGGGAGGAGAGGTCGTAGCCCTCCATGACGTTGCGGATCATGAACTCGTACAGCCGGACGGCGTCCTCGACGAGGTCGACCACGGCCTGCGGTCCCTGCTGGAAGCGCAGGTCGCAGGGGTCCAGACCGTCGGACTGCACGGCGACGTAGGTCTCGGCGGTGAAGCCGTGCTCCTCGGCGAAGGCGCGCACGGCCGCCTTCTGACCCGCCTTGTCGCCGTCGAAGGTGAAGACGACCCTGCCGCCCTGGTTGGTGCGTCCGAGCAGCATCCGGCGCAGGATCTTGACGTGGTCCTCGCCGAAGGAGGTGCCGCAGGTGGCCACGGCGGTGGTCACCCCGGCGTCGTGGCAGGCCATCACGTCGGTGTAGCCCTCGACGACGACCGCCTTGCCCTCCCGGGAGATGTCCCGCTTGGCCAGGTCGAGCCCGTAGAGCAGTCGTCCCTTGTGGAAGATGGGGCTCTCGGGCGAGTTGAGGTACTTGGGTCCGTCCTCACTGGGGTCGAGCTTGCGGGCGCCGAAGCCGACCACCTCGCCGGTGACCTCGCGGATGGGCCACAGCAGCCGGTTGCGGAAGCGGTCGTAGGCGCCGCGCCGCCCCTGGGTGGCCAGGCCGCCCTCGATCAGTTCCTGGTCGGTGAACCCCCTGCGCCGCAGGTGGCCGGTGAGGTTCTCCCACCCGGCGGGGGCGTAACCGAGGCCGAAGCGCTCGGCGTGTGTCCGGTTGAACCCGCGTTCGTCCAGGAAGCGGCGGGCGGTGACCGCTCCCGGAGTCAGGAGCTGTTCGGCGTAGAACTCGGCGGCGGCCCGGTGGGCGTCGAGCAGGCGCTGGCGTTTGCCCGAGTCGTGCCTGGCGGTGCTGCGCCCACCCTCCTCGTAACGCAGGGTGATGCCTACCTGACGGGCGAGCGTCTCGACGGCCTCGGTGAAGCTGAGGCTGTCGATCCTCTGGAGGAAGGAGATCGTGTCCCCGCCCTCGGCGCAGCCGAAGCAGTACCAGAGGTTCTTGGAGGGGGTGACGTTGAAGGACGGGGACTTCTCGTCGTGGAAGGGGCACAGTCCCTTCAACGAGCCGCCTCCGGCGTTACGGAGCTGGAGGTACTCGCCGACCACGTCGGCGATGGGCGCGCGCTCGCGCACGAGTGCGATGTCTTCGTCTCTGATCCGGCCTGCCACGGTCTCCAGGGTAGTTCTCCCCACGGACCTTCCGACCGCCGTCCACAGGCCCGGTTCCGCCCCCGCTCCCCGGCGCCGCGGGACCCGCGCCGCTCCCGTACTTTCCCGACGCGCCACCACCCGGCCACCTTCTGGCCGGCTCCGTGCCGACGGGATCTGGAACCCTGGGGCCTCCACTGGACGGTTCCCGAGGAGGATCGGCGAGGTGCGTGGACTTCCCCCCAGGTCCGACCGTGGCGCGTTCTGGTTCGTGGTGGCCGCGTCGGCCCTCGCGGTGGTCCTGGCGGTGGCGCTCGGTTTCGTCGTCGTCAACCGCCTGACCGGCCACGGCCTGGTGCTGGCGGAGGGCGTGGTCGGCTCGGAGAAGGTCGCCCTGTTCGACGACGAGCGGGTCGGGGAACGGTTCGCCGAGCTCGGGTACGAGGTGCGGGTGCGCCCCCGGGGCTCCCGGCTGATGGCGGAGGACGTCGACGGCGCCGACTTCGTCTCCCCCGGTTCGGGTCCGGCCTCGGAGCACGTGCGGGAGCTACACGGGATCTCCACCGAGTACCGGCCCTTCAGCACACCGATGGTCCTGCTCGGCTACCAGCCGATGGTGGACGCGCTGGAGNGTCGGCGTCGCCGAACGCGCCGAGGACGGTACGTGGTCCTTCGACCTGGCCGCCTACCTGGAGCTGACGGAGGAGCGCACCCGCTGGCGTGATCTGCCCGGGGACGCGGTCAGCTCCAGCAACCGCAACGAGGTGCTGGTGCGCACCACCGACCCGCGTACCTCCAACTCGGCCGCGATGCACGCGGCGGCCCTGTCCTACCTGCTCAACGGCGAGAGGGTGCTCACGCCCGGAGACGTCGACGAGGAGCTCACCGCGACGCTGTCGCGCCTGTTCCTCGCCCAGGGGCAGCCGCCCGAGTCCTCCCAGCAGCCGTTCGACCAGTTCCGCGACCTGGGGGCTGGGCACACGCCGCTGTTGTGGGCCTACGAGGCGCAGTACGTGGACGCGATGGTCAACGGGTCCGCGCTCGACGACGACGTGGTGCTGCTCTACCCGGGGCCGACCGTGTACGCGGTGCACACCGTCGTGCCGTTCACCGAGGAGGGTGACGAGATCGGGCGGCTGCTCACCGAGGACCCGGTGCTCCAGGAGCTCGCCGCGGCGCACGGGTTCCGTGGCGAGGGCGGATCCCACTTCGACGACCTGGTAGCCGAACACGGACTTCCGGTGCGCGTCCGGGTCCGCGACGTGGTGAACACGCCCGCCTACGCGGTCCTGGAAACGCTGTTGACGGAGATCGGGGACGCCTACACCAGCAACGGGATGCGCCCGCCCGCCCCGGAGGAGGCGGTGGGCGGCGGCTCCATGGGCGAGGAGTAGTCGGTGCGCACGCGGGACGAGGGACACGGAGGCGGGACGAAGGTGGCGGCTGGAACGGGACGCGGGAGGATCCGCGGCGTGTACGCGGCGGTACTCGTGGTGGCCTTGGTGGCGGCGGGCTGTGTCGTCCTCAGGATGGGCCCCGACGTGACGCTGCGGGTCCTGGCGGGGAGCGAGATCGCCGACCTGGAGCCCCTGTTGGAGGAGGTCGAGGAGCGCACCGGGGTGGCGGTGGAACTGGAGTACACGGGCACCCTGGACGGCATGGCCCGGATCGCCTCGGGCGACCGCGAGGGCGAGGGCGGGGAGTACGACGCGGTGTGGTTCGCCTCCAACCGCTACCTCGGCCTGGACGAGGGGGGCCGGTCGGCGGTGCACGTACGGACGTCGATCATGGTCTCTCCCGTGGTGCTGGGTGTGCGCGCCGACCGCGCGCGGGAGCTGGGATGGACCGATGGGGCGGAGGTGACCTGGACCGACGTGCACCGGGCGGTGGCGGAGGAGGGCTTCACTTACGGGATGACCAATCCGGGCGCCTCCAACTCGGGTTTCTCGGCGCTGATCGGGGTGGCCTCGGCGATGGCCGACACCGGCGCGGCGCTGCGCTCGGAGGACGTGGAGCAGGTGGGGCCGGAGCTGGCGGAGTTCTTCTCCGGGCAGGAGATGACGGCGGGGTCGTCGGGGTGGCTGGCGGACGCCTTCGTACGGCGCGCGGAACGGAGCAGGCCTGTGGACGGACTGATCAACTACGAGTCGGTGATCCTGTCCCTGAACGCCTCCGACTCCCTGAACGAGCCCCTCACGGTCGTGTACCCGTCCGACGGCGTGGTGACCGCCGACTATCCGCTGACGCTCCTGTCGGATCCCTCCGAGGAGGCGCTGGAGGGCTATGGACTTCTGGTGGAGGACCTGACCTCGACGCGGACACAGCAGCGGATCGCCGACCAGACGTGGCGGCGCCCGGTCACGGCCGGGGCCGAGTTGTCCCCGCCGGTGCCCTCCCTGGTGGAGCTGCCGTTCCCGACGAGCCGTGAGGTCGTGGACGGCCTGGTGGGTGACTACGCGGCCTCCCTGCGCCGCCCGGCGCGCACGGTGTACGTGCTGGACGTGTCGGGGTCGATGGAGGGCGAGCGGCTCGACGAGCTCCAGGCGGCCCTGGGCGCGCTGACCGGGGCGAGCGGCGGTTCGCTGGCCAGCAGCACGCAGTCCTTCCAGGAACGGGAGGAGGTGACGCTGCTGCCGTTCGCCACCGAGCCGGCCTCCCCTTTGACCTTCGTCGTGGAGGCGGGGGTGGTGGACGAGGTCAACGCGGAGCTGTCCGAGGCGGTGGCCGGGCTGGAGGCCGGGGGTGACACGGCCGCCTACGACGCCCTGGTGCGGGCGTACGAGCTGCTGGAGGAGGGGTACGCGGGGCCCGAGGACGAGCGCCTGATGTCCGTGGTGCTGATGACCGACGGCGAGGTGAACCGGGGCACGACCCTGGACGAGTTCGGGGTGTCACTGTCCGGGCGGCCGGACGCGGTGGAGACGGTGCCGGTGTTCACCGTGCTGTTCGGTGAGTCGGACGTGCCGGAGATGACCGAGCTGGCGGAACTGACGGGTGGTCAGGTGTTCGACGCCCGCGAGCAGGATCTGGAGCAGGTCTTCCGGGAGATCCGGGGTTACCAGTGACACGAACCCGCCCAGCGCCCGCCCGCCACGGCCACCGGTCCGTGAACACGTCGGCGGGGTTCCACGGGGTAGGGGTTCGCCATGAGCGACAAGAAGCAGACCGCGGGGGACACTGCCCGCTCGGAGGAGGAACCGAATCCCGAGCCGATGACCGGGGGCGTGGACACGGCCGACCTCGAGAACGCCGCCGAACTGGCTTTGACGGCTTTCTGCTGGTGGCGCGCCGAGATCCCGCGGGAGGTGTGCGAGACCTACTGGCGCGACGTGCACGGGATCATGTTCGCCCGTGTTCCGGGACTGTGGCAGTATCGGCAGCTGCGCCTGGCGGCCAACCGTCCCGATCTCTGGCCGACGGTCCGGGGCGTCTCGTTCGACGCGCCGGTCGCGGCCCAGCCCCAGGGCATGCCGCACGGGCTCTTCCTGTCCGAGGCCGACCTGGCCGCGTTCGGTGGCAATCCGTTGGCGAGGGAGACCATCCCCAACGACGCGCACAACTTCCTCGGCCGCATCGGCGCCCAGCTGTCGCCTCCCGGAGGACGCACGCTCGTCGACCGCGTCAACGACCCCGCCATGCAGGGCCGTCCCCCCGTGCCGACCTTCGTGCTCTGCTTCGTTCCGGGAGCCGGAGTCGTGTCGGCTGACGCGTTCCATCACTATCTGACCGAGCACGTCGCACGTCTGTGGAGTGAGCATCCGGACGTCATGCGTCTGCGCGTTGAGCCGCTCCCCCCATACGAGCGGTCGGCGATGGGCTCGCCTGGTGTGGAGCGCCAATGGCCCAACGACGAGACCTATCTCGGCTGGATCGAGCTGGCGGTGCGCGCCGAGGGCGTGGTCGGCGATCTCCTGTCGGGCGTGGCCACCGACGAACTCGCCGAACAGGTCGGGGCCATCCACACCTATCCGGTTCGTGAGGTCTACACGATCATCTCCGCGGGAAGGCCGACCGAGGTCGGCCTGCGCGGCTACCCGGCGGTGCGGACGATCATCGACGCGGGCGTGGACGACCAGCGGGACGAGGCCGTCCTGGAGCTCCTCTTCGGCGACGCCGTGTACGGGCTGGACCAGCCCGGGTGGCGAACCTGAGAGCTCGTCTCAGGGGTCGTCGCTGTGCTTGGCCAGGTGCTCGTAGCAGATGAGGGTGCAGGCGACGGAGCGCTCGACCTTTCTTCGGGCCGGCGGCAGCAGGGGTTGGACGCTCTCCCAGAGCCCGCCGGGCAACACATCGCTCACGGCACGTGATCATTCCAGGATCAGAGCCACCTCGCAGAGCTTTCGAGACGAACTCTGAGATGTGTACATAAATCCAGAAAGGATGACACTGGCAAGGATTGCCCAGTCACATCACAAAAATAGCCGTCATACAGCTACACCCCACCCGATGCACCTGAGATCTTTTTGCATCCGACGGCAATTTCGCCGGCATGACTGCGCTCCCTGCCCTCCCCGCCAGCAAGTCCATCTTTTTCTGCCCCAACTTTTTTCAGAACTGAACCAAAAGCCTCATTCGCCGACAGCGTGCAGACAAGTATCCTTTCACGCTTCCCCTTCCTGTCCACCAGCCTGCCATCACTTAGCACACCCACGGGACGCATGCCGCCCCACTCAATAAACGCGCGCATCTTAGATGTCGTTGTAAATATCCAATGCGGCTCACCCTGCACCCCCTCCTGGGATCGAGTATTATTCTTGTTTACTATCGCAACAGCGGCACCCAGTATCTGCAGCACAGCCCTCCTTTGCGCGTCGCCGCCCTCCACCTCGTTACTTATCATTCGCGTCACGTCCCAGAGATCACCTCGCCGAGCAATCTCCTCCAGCCCCAACTCGTTACTTCTTAGGTCAAGATCCTCCAGCATCACAGGATTATCCTGAACCATCTCTCTGCTGAGTGAATCCTTCACGCTAAGGACACGAGTCAGGCGAGCACCCGCCACAAGCCCCCCTTCACCCGGCTCTTCTGCTCTCGCAGTGGGCCCTCCCTCTTTGCATACAAGAACATGGTAGGTCAAAGAGTTCGGAAGATCATAGCGATCACGGTCTGCAGAAGCTCCATCAGGGCTGTTTTCCCGCAGATCACCTTCAGTCAACCAGCCCTCTTTGAGTACAAAGTACGTGCGCAGATCACCCCATCGCTGCATAAGCTCTGAGCCTTGCCCACCATTTGACGAATATACCTTGATGGCAAGATCGTCATCAGTTACAGCTTTTTTGACTCGACACCCCCCGACATCCCCCCGTCGCCCCTCTTTTTCTTCGGATTGAACAGGATTTCGAGACATTCAAAACCTCTCCGCGGCCATTATTTCATGCAGTATAACCATTTCCACGCAAGCAAATGACCATATAACATGCACGCCGACATGACAATGCAAAAAGCATGGAGAGCAACGTGGTTGCACCATACCAAAGCACGGGGTGAAGATATCACAAGATTGCGCCCGAGGATGGAAAACATGGTTTTCCGAGTGATGCCGAAGAGCTTCGACAGCTCGTGGGCGGTTGTTCCGCATTCGTACGCGACGGCCAGGCCTTGGATCCGTTCTGGTTTGTTCCGCTTCGCGGTTCCTGGCTTCCTCCGGCTCGGCTGCCGTGCCTTGGCGGGGTTGTGGGCACAGGCGGCTCATGGAGGAGCGTCTGCTTGGCGCCCGGGGTTGTAGTTACGTTGCCTGGCCAGTACGGCAGTCGCATTTCGTTGTGTACTAGGTTTTGATTGTGGTGGATGATGTCTCGACACGAGGAGCTTCGGTATGGCGGGCAGGACCAACTGCCTCCAACGAGGATCCTGCAGTCATCTTCTGCCAAAGATCAATGGCGTGCGTCAGGCCAGAACGGATGTCGTAGACAACGACACCGCGCTCAGGAATGAGGGGCTTACCCTTCCAATCGCCTGGTTGGGCTCCTACCGCAGACCGAACGTGCGCTGGGAGCGCACGGCCTCCACCTTCCTGGCCATGCTCGGCACCGCCTGCACCCTCATCTGCTACAAGCACCTGGCCAAGCACAGCGACGACTTCTGAGACGAGCTCTCAGGCGGTGCAGGTGCGTGATGTGGACCAGTTTCCGGATGAGGACGCCT
>NZ_ANAX01000234.1 GCF_000341065.1 Nocardiopsis halotolerans DSM 44410
TCTGCGAGATCAAGGACGCCTGACGGGTCGGACAGAACCGTCACACCGGATTGAGGATCCTCTGTTGGAGCCGATGGACCTCCGCCGACGGCTCCAACCCGAGTTCCTCTCTGAGAAGTTCGCGCAGGGCACGGATCGCGCCCAGGGCCTCGCCTCGACGCCCGCAACGGTGAAGCGCGTCAATCAACTGGAGGTGCCACCACTCGTTCAACGGATCGGAATTCACATGGTTGCGGACCTCGTCGACGACGTCGCGATATCCTCCCATCTTCATCATCGCCTCGATACGCAGTTCACAGAGACGATTACGCGTACCGTCGAGACGGACGCGTTCCGCCTCCAGGACATTTCCCTTGGGCACGTCCTCGAGCAGAGGCCCCCGCCACAGTTCGATCGCCTGGTCGAACCGGTCGACCGCCTCCTCGAAACGGCCAGCCCGCAGAAGCGTCTGGCCCTGGTGCCTGACCCGCTCGAAACGGAACAGGTCAAGCTGGTCCTCGGCCAGCGTGACCTGGTATCCCTGGCTCCGGGTGCGGAGCAGGTCCTTTCCGGCCTCGCGTCCCAGGGTGGCGCTCAACTGCCTCCTGATATGGAAGACATGTGTGCGCACCGTCTCCACCGCGGTCGCCGGAGCGGCGTCCCCCCACAACTCCTCGATGACGGAGTCGACCGTAACCATTTTTCCCGCGTGCGTCAGAAGCAACCCGAATAGCTGACGAACTTTTCTACCATTTAAGGAAACCCCCCGATCGCCCATCATTTCAAGTGATCCGAGGATTCGAAAGTAACACACCACGGCTCGCAGCCTTCCATTCAAGTTGCTTCCGAGAGTCGCCTCGCAGGCTTTCTCAATGGCATGGACATGTCAATGTCACCAAAGTGTGAATGGGGGATTATCCGAGGTCAGAAGTGTTCTTTGGGGGTGCCCACACCCCGCAGGAGCGTGTCCACGACGAGCGTCGCCTGCTTCTCCGGGTTGATCTGCTCCGGATCCGCGCGGGTGGACTCGTCCATCAGCGAGTAGTAGACCTTTCGCGCCCACTCGGTGTCGACGTCCTCACGCATGACGCCCGCCAACTTGCAACGCTCGAAGAGGTCCACGCAGCGCCGGGACACGTCCGCGTGGATCTCGGAGGTCACGGAGCCCTCGGCGACCGGTCGGCTCATCGCGAACCCCCAACTGGCCTTGACCCGCAGGACGTTCGCGGTCACGACGTACAGGGCGACCATCGGTGGGGTGGTTTCGGGGTTGGACGCCTCGACCGCGTTGGCGAACTGGCGGGACGCCCATTCGGTCAGCGCCTCAAGGAGTGCCTCCCTCGTGGTGAAGCGCCGGTGCACGGTGCTGCGCGCCACGCCGGCGGCTTCGGCGATCTGCTCCATCGAGACGGTGGGGTTCCGACTCAAGACCCTCTCCGCCGACTCCAGGATCGTCTGCACCGTGCGCTCCGCGTCCGCACGAAGTCGCTGTTCAGCCATGCGCTGCCCTCATCCTCTCCATGCCATGTCTGCTGCGTCCATCACTCCACATGATAGCTCACCCAAGACGCAGATAGACAAGTACTTGCGACACCACTGTCCTACTTGATACTTCTATAGCGGCACTGTCGATCCAGTTTGGTGGTCATCCGAAGCATGCAGTTGCGACTTGACGGCCAGGTGGCCGTCGTCACGGGTTCCAGCAGGGGCATTGGGCGAGCGATCGCCGAGGCCCTCGTCGAAGCGGGAGCGGACGTGGTCACCGGTGCTCGTGCCCCGGAGGCTCCGGTACGGGGCGCTTCCCACGCCTCGGTCGACCTCGGTTCACCCGACGGCCCCCAGGCGCTGGTGGACCTGGCGCTTCAGCGGTTCGGCGGCGTGGACCTCCTGGTCAACAACGTCGGTGGCGGGGCGGGGAACGGCGCGAGCGACTTCCTGTCCCTGGACGACGCGAGATGGGAAACCGCGCTGAACCTCAACCTCCTCAGCGCCGTCCGGACCACCCGGGCCGCGATGCCGAGCCTGCTCGAACGGGGCGGCTCGGTCGTCAACATCTCCTCGAACGCCGCGCACATGCCCTCGGCCGGACCCGTCCACTACACCGCGGCCAAGGCCGCGTTGACCTCGTTCGGCAAGGCACTGTCCGAGGAGTTCGGTCCGCGGGGAGTCAGGGTCAACACCGTCTCCCCCGGTCCGGTGCTCACCGATCTCTGGGCCGGACCGGACGGCTACGGGGCACGACTCGCCAAGCAGCAGGGCATCTCGCAGGAGGAGCTGCTGCGAAGGCTGCCCGAGGCCATGGGCATCACCACCGGCTCGCTCGTGCGCCCCGAGGAGATCGCCTCGCTGGTCGTCTACCTCGCCTCACCGCATGCGGCGTCGGTCAACGGGGCGGACTTCGTCGTGGACGGCGGTGCCCTCAAGTCCCTCTGACCCCAGGGACCCCGAAGGGGTCCGTTCAGCACAACACGAGAGGAACTCCCCGTGCCCAGTCCGACCCCCAAGAACAGAGGCCGCGCCCGGACCACGGCCGCGACCCTCGTCGCCGGAACCGTGTTCACGGCCTGCCTCATACCCGCGTCCCCGGCCTCGGCGTCGGCCGAAACCGACCACAGGCCGCCGGGCCCTCCCTTCAGACAGATCACCGGTAGCTTCCCGGAGCTGTACCCGGAGGGGATCGCCTGGGATCCCACCCGGAACGGCTTCATCGTCGGTTCGGCCCTGCACGGGAACCTGGCCCTGATCGAGCCCGGCGGCGAGACGGAGGAACTCGTTCCCAGCATCGGGCCCGTCTCCACCCTCGGAGTCCGTGTCGACACCGAACGCGACCGCGTCCTGGTCGCCTACAGCGACTTCTGGACCCGGCAGGAGATGGACACCGGTATGCCCCCGACCTCGGGGGTGGCCGCGTTCGACCTCCACACCCTGGAGCTGGTCTTCGACACCGAGATCTCCGGGAACCTGGACCGGACCTTCGGCAACGACCTCACCTACGACGCCGACGGAACCGTCTACGTGACCGACTCCGTCAGCCAGACCCTCTACGGGATCTCCACCGAGGGCGAGCCCGAGGTGGTGGCCGACGACCCCCGCTTCGCCGCGGACATGGTCGGGCTCAACGGCATCGTGTGGCACGAGGACGGCTACCTTCTCGCCGTCCGCTACGACAACGGAGAGCTCTTCCGTATCGACCTCGACGAGCCCCTGGGCAGCCGGGTCACCGAGGTGGAGCTGCCCGAGCCGATGCTCGGCACCGACGGCATCCGGCTCCGCCCCGACGGCTCCCTCTACGTCGTGACCAACTCCATCGGCGAGAACGCGGGCATCCCCAGTGGCACCGACGGCGTGACCGTGCTCCGTTCCGACGACGGCTGGGACAGCGCACGCATCGAGAGGAGCCACGAGCCCTGGCCGGTGGAGGGACCCACCAACATCGCCATCACCCCCTTCGGCGACTACGTCCTCAGCGGCAACGTGGGCGTGCTCATGGGCGGCGGGACCTCGGACACCTTCGTACTGCGGCGCCTCTGAGCCGCACGATCGATTGGCGGATTTTCACCATGCAACGATCACAAAGCCTTCTCTGGGTGACCCTGGCCACGGGAATCCCGATGGTCATGGTCTCCCTGGACAACCTCATCGTCACGATCGGACTGGCGTCGATCCGTGAGGACCTCGGCGTCGGACAGGACCTGCTCCAGTGGGTGGTCAACGCGTACGCGCTCTCCTTCGCGGGGTTCCTCCTCGCCGGAGCGGGCCTGGGAGACCGGTTCGGCCGACGCAGGATCTTCGTCGGCGGAATCGTGCTGTTCACCCTGGCATCCATCGCCTGCGCCATGTCCGAGTCCATCGGCACCCTCATCGCCGCCCGTGCGTTGCAGGGGCTGGGCGCGGCGGCGATCCTGCCCCTGTCGCTCACCCTCGTGGTCAGCTCCGTCCCCGAGGAACGGCGTAACCTCGCCATCGGCCTGTGGGGTGGGCTGAACGGACTCGGGATCGCGATGGGGCCCCTGGTCGGTGGCATCCTCACCGAGGCCCTGAGCTGGCACTGGATGTTCTGGATCAACCTGCCCATCGGTGTGCTGGCGGTCTTCCTGGTCCTGTGGGTGCTCCGTGAGAGCACGGGTGGGGAGCGCACCATCGACGTCCTCGGCACCCTGCTGGTGACGGCCACCGTCGTCATCGCGGTCTGGGCCATCGTGCAGGCCCATGAGGGCTGGACGCAGACGGTCGTCCTGGCTCTGGGACTGTCGGTCGTACTGCTCGCCGCCTTCCTCTTCTGGGAGTCGCGCACCTCCGCTCCGCTCATCCCGCTCACCATGTTCCGCAGCCGCGAGTTCGTGCTGAGCAACGTGGCCGCGTTCGCCATGTACTTCGGCGTGTTCGGCTCGATCTTCTACTTCGCCCAGTTCATGCAGGGCCCGGTCGGTTTCTCGCCCTTCCAGGCGGGTCTGGCCACCCTGCCCTGGACCATGGCTCCGATGATCGTCGTGCCGCTGGCCAGCCAGCTGATCAGCCGTGTCGGCACAGGACCGCTGATGGCCGCCGGTTCGGCGCTCCAGGCCGCTGGGCTCGGGTGGATCGCGTACGTCGCCGAACCGGGGGTGAACTACCTCGTTTTGGTCCCGGCGCTGTTGGCGGCGGGGGTCGGTATGGGCCTGATGTTCGCGGCGAACCCCGTCGCCATCATGGGTGCCGTCAAGCCGCACGAACAGGGCAAGGCCTCGGGCATCAACAACACGGTGCGGGAGTTCGGTGGCGCGCTCGGTATCGCCGTCCTCACCACCGTCTTCTCCTCGGCCTTCCTCGGGGCGTCCGCCACCAACGACTTCGACGACGCCTACATCGCCGGGATGCAGCCGGCGCTCTGGGTCGGGGTCGCGGTGGTCGTCGCCAGCGCCGTCTGTGCGCTGTTCGTCAGGGGCGGCCGGGAGCCGGAGCCCCAGGAGCAGGAGGAGACCGGACCACGCGCGAAGGAGACGATCTCGTGAGCACACTCGTCATCGGCGCTCTGGGTGGCACAGGACGTTTGGTCGTCGATGCGCTCGCGGCGACGGGTGCGTCCGTCATCGCTGGTGTCCACCACCCGAGGCAGGCGAACGCACCCGCGAAGCGGGGGGTCGAGCGCCGCTTCCTCGACCTCACGGGGGAGAGCGCGGAGATGGAGAAGGCGTTCTCGGGGGTGGACACCGTCGTCAACACCGCGGCGGCCCGCGACACCTCCCAAGCCGCGCGGGTGGACCGCGACGGAGCCGTCGCCGCGATGTCGATCGCTCAGCGGGTCGGCGTCACCCGGTGGATCCAGATCTCGATGGCCGGGGTCGACCGGCCCGAGGTCCTACCGGGGTTCCTGCTGGCGGCCGCGGAGGCGAAACGGGCGGCGGACGCGCGACTGGCGGACACGACGATGGCGTGGACGGTCATCCGGCCACCGTGGTTGACGGACGCGCCGGCCGGCGGCCGTATCGTCATCAACGACGTGGGCGGGGGGTCCCTCAGCCGGGCGGACCTCGCGGACACCGTCGTCGCCTCTCTCGGGGAGTCAGCGACGATCAACCGAACGTTCGAGGTCGCGAGCGGTCCGCTTCCCATCAGGGTGGCACTGGCCCGACTGACCTAGGAGCGGGGCCCCGGGGTCGGCCGTCAGTTCTCACAGACCTGACGGCCGACCCTTTCTGCTTGTCACCGGCCCCCAGAAAGACAAGGAGAGAATAACTTCAAATTCCTCACAAAACATAACCGCAGATCAATTGGCCTTCGGCGGACCCCCACCCCCCTAAACCCCAAAGCACCCCAGGTGTGACCCATAACACATTGCCGGCACAACTCCCCAAACATAGAATCAAAGGGCGGGACAAAACACCAAAACAAACATCCGCATCCGATGTATTCGCCGGCCCGATCTGCATCACAACAGATGACGGAATAGGATCGACGTGACCAAAACCATGGAACCCCCGACACGCCAAAAGACAAGAGTGGCTTCCTTTGGATGTTCGGAGTTCATCGATTCCATTGTACGCCGAGGTGATTTCGGTTTCACATTCACTGAAACCTTGGACTCCATCAGCGATCTGGTGAAGCTGTCCGACGTGGACCTGGTGCTGGTCGACGTCGACTCCCCCGATGACTCCCGACTCGCTCACCTCAGGAACGCTGTCAGAAGAATGTCGAACCTCCGGGTCATCCTTCTGGGGAGCGCAGAAAACCTGGATTCGATCGGAAGCTGGCTCAACCTGGGCGCCCACGGGTATCTCCACAAGGATGTGGCACCGGACATCATGGTCGACGTCATGCACGCGGCCCGGAAGCGCATAACCTCCCGCTCCCGTTCGATCCATTTGCCGATCCGACGCGTCGCCCCGCAAGAATTACAGGCCAGAAATCCGTTATCCAAGCGCGAGACAGAGATCCTCGCCCGCGTGGCCAACGCGAGGAGCAACCGACAGATCGCACGCGAACTGAACATCACCGAGGGCACGGTGAAGCGCCACATGAGGAATATATTCGTCAAGATCGGTGCCACTTCGCGGATCGACTCGATCAACAAGGCGATCGAGATCGGGGCGATATCCCGCTGACCTCCGGCGCTCCGGTGTCCGACACGCTCCAGGGGCCACGGGCCCGTGACCGGAGCGGGACACCGCCCCGGGGCCCGGTCCACGGTTATCGATGGCCGTGCCCGGCGTGTTCGTGTCCGATGCCGCCGTAGGTCGATCGACCACCCGACCAGGCGTCGAGAGCACGCGTCCAGCACCATCGCGCAGTACACCCCGCCGCCCCGGGCGGGTGCTCGGTGACATCAGCGACCCGGAGTCGGTCGTCCACGATGTCCTCTTCGGGGTCGCGTGGTCCCAGAATCCGGAAACCCGACTCGGACAAACGCAGGACGCACCAGATCCTCCAACCGACCCGGAACGAAGCACCGCCTCCACGTACGCGGAGCCCGGTCGCACGGGCGGACCGCCACGCCTCCCGTCACACCAGCACCGCCACGATCACAGTTCGACCACCACCGGGTTCATCACCTGCGCCTCCTCCTGGGAGAAGGCGGCCGTGCCCGTGACCTTCCCCAGGTCCGCGGAGGCGTTCTCGCCGAACGTGACGGCTGCGATCTCGGTGGTTGTGATCTCCAACTCGTAGAAGTCGGCCACGGGGTGAGGGTCACGGGGAGTACGCGCTCGTAGGGGCCGACACCGCGGACCTCACCGAGCTGGGCGGGTTCTCCTCCGGCCTCGGCTTCGCCGGGTAGGTCGCTGGTGAGGTCATCCTCGTGCCTGCTGTGGGCGCGCGGGTGGAGCACGAAGGAGTCGACGTGGGCCCTCAGGGGCCCGCGGCCAGATTGCGCGGACCTCGACGGACACGGCCGGTGGCCATAAGCGATACCTCGTCAAGCTCTCCAGCCTAGGGAGGCTGTCCTGCTTCACGAGTTCGCCCAGGTCAGACCATAGAAGAGCCAGCGAGGGGACTTGAACCCCTAACCTATCGCTTACAAGGCGATTGCTGAGGGTCCCGAACCGACCTGCGGAAAGGCCTGCGAACTTCCGGGTAAAACCCGCGAAGCGATGACTTCCAGGAAGTCCACCACTACGGACTGCTCCCCCTCCCCACCACCGATTCCGCGAACCCTGTGCACGACGAAGCGGCCCCGACAGCACCGGGACCGCTCCCACAGCTCAGCTCACACCCTCAGCGGGATCACCGCGGCCAGCCCACCCCTCCGCACCCGTTCGGGGATGGACACCACCCGGTACCCCGCCTGCCCGAACCACTTGTCACACACGAAGTGGTCCCCCTCCCACCGCGGCCGCGTACCGAGCGCCTCGGCCAGACGCACGACCTCACGCTCCTGGCGGTCGTCACACCCCTCGGGAAAGTAGGTGATCTCCACCCGGGCCATCTCCCCCACCGGCAGCTCCGGACGGGTCTCCAGATACATCACCAGCGTCCGCAGGTCCCCCAACAACCCCTGGCGCTCTCCCGGGTCCGCCACCGGCACCACGGGCTCCTTCCCGCGCCGACACCGGTCCTGGCCCCCAGCACCCTTCGTCGAGCACCAGCGCCTCCCGCCCCGGCACCACCAACTGGCGTTCTCATCCCAAGCCCACATGCGCACGCCTTCCCCGTCGGGTGAACCGCCCTTCACCCTCAGAAGAAGCCACCCGCACCCCTCGACTTGGACACCCCAGCGGCGAGAGCGGCGAGAACTTCCCGCGCCCACCCCTCCCCCACACGAACAGCAAGCCGCAGGACGCCATAAGTCGGGGCACCCGAACGAACACCCCGAACCGCCCCTGGCCTGCCCCGTCAGCGGCACCCACCCCGTTCGCACGCTTAGCCGAACACCCTGACGGCCGTCCTCAACGGGAAGAACAAGCGAGATCCATACACGCCAGTCCACCTCCGCGTGCGCGGAGCTTGGCGCTCTGAGCGGGGCGCGGTCGCGATGAGGTCTTCGCCACTGGCGGCATCATCCTGAGCCGGTCGGCGATCCTCTGTCAGGATCTGTCGATGCACCAGCGGCGGTGGCGGCCTCCCGGGGACCGTAGCCGTTCGGGCAGGTTACTTCACGGGATTCCGGTGCGGACGCGGAACAGGATCGCGTTGATGATGCGTCGGTGGTCATCCCACTTCTTGCCTTGGGCGCATCATCGGGCATGAGCGAGGCAGGCACGGCGCCAAGGCCGCCACCCAGCAGAACGAGGCATCAACCGTATCCGCGAAGACAACCGGTTCCCATGGCCCTTCCCGGTCCACGCGGGGCTGGGGACTCACTCTCCAGCCCCGCGTAGCCAGCGAAGAACTCAGTAGGACGCGGCCACCAACCGCACCCCCGTCAGACGACCTTCCACCACCGTGCACACGGCGTCGGCGAAGTCCGTGTAGCTGATGGAGCGACCGCGGAAGTCGCTCTCGTCGGCAGCCGGAGGCCACATGCTGTGGTTCCCCGTGCGGGGGCCCTCCGGGACGAAGGCGGGGGGTGGGATCAGGTACGCCCAGGGCGGACCGTCCTCCCGCGCCTCCAGGTGGGCGCGGAGTCTCGCGTGCGCTCGTCCCCGCGGCAGGGTGACCTCGGGGAACGACGGGTGCTGCCAGAAGCGTGTGCCGTCAGGCATCATCAACGCTCCCGCGCCGCCGATGGTCACGACGAGGACGGAGGCGTTCGCCGACGAGCGCGTCGCCTCGGTGACGCGCTCGTGCAGATCGACCAATGCCATCGGGTCGATGTCGCCGCGCAGTCGAACGGCGTTGACCACGACGTCCGCCTCGGCGGTGGCCCGTCGCAGGCTCTCCGTGTCGTCGATGTCCACGACGACTCCTGTCACCGATCCGTCCGACACCGGCAGCCGGGACAGGTCGTCCGGCTTCCGGAGGGCGGCGGTGGCCTGGACCTCCGGAGGGAGCTGTGTCAGGACCGCCGAACCAGCACGTCCGGTGGCTCCGAGAACGACGACCCGGGTCATGTGGCGGCGCTTTCCTTCCTGGAGAAGAGAGCGGACAGGGCGAGGAAGGCCACGGACAAGGCGAGCAGCCCCGCGAAACCAAGCAGGAGGAGACCGAAGTCGCCCGTGATCGACGCGATCAGCGGACCGATGCTCGCTCCGACGAAGAGGACGAAACCGTTGAGGGACATTCCACCAGCGCGGTCGGGGGCCGCCGCCTCGCCGAAGAGGGTGATCATCGCCGGAATGGCCAGAGCGATACCAATGACGAAGACCAGACTCGCCACACAGGTTCCGACGAGGGACTGGGACAGGAGCGCCTCGCCCGCCATACCCAAGGCCGCGACCAGGAACCCCGTTCGGGCGACGCCGGCCATGCCCATGCGTCGCGCGAGAGGGCCGGTGGCCAGCGCGGCGAACATCCCGGGCAGTCCGACCAAGCGCAGCAGGATGACACTCGACGGATCGAGACCGAGGTCGCCGAGGTGGGGACCGAGCGCCGTGTACATGCCCACGAACGTCAGCAGCAGGGCGATGTGGGCACAGCACAGCGTCAGGACGGACGGTTTCGTGGCGACCTTGCCCAGGGCCACGAAGCGGTGCCCGACGTGCCCCGAGACCTTCCGAGGGGGTTCGACGACGTTGAAGGCCATCGCCAGGCCCGCGCCGATCAGGACCGTTCCGCAGACGACGAACACCCAGGGCCAGCTGAACCAGAGGGACACGTACGAAGCGAATACCTGGCCGAAGATGCCCGCCACGAGGAAGGCGATGGAGACCGCTCCGATAGCGGAGGCCCGCCGCGCGGGAGGCGTCGCCTCGGCCAGGTAGGCCAGGGCCGCCGGCNAGTCCCTGGACACCGCGGAGCACGGCCAGCCACACGACCGACGTCGCGAAGGCGCAGGCGACCGTGGCGAGGGAGAGGACGAGGATCCCCGGCACCATGATCTTCTTGCGGCCGAACTGGTCCGACACGGGGCCCCAGATGAGGAAGCCCGTCGCGTAGCAGAGGCTGAAGCAGGTAGCGAGGGCGAACGTAACGTCGCCGCCGAACTCCTCACCGATGGGGCCGAGGAGGGGGATCGCGGAGTACAGCTGCGTCAGCACGAACAGGGCCGTGAAGACGAGTAACGCGACGGTGGCTCCGCTGGCCGGGTGGGAGGCGTCCCGCCCGGAGAACGAGGCCGTCTCGACGGGTGGCTGAGACTTGGGAGGCCTAGGGGGCACGGAAGCTCCTTTTCCAACGCTGGAGTTGGAAATGAGCGTAGTAGCATGAACCGCCCACAGCAACTCTTGCGTTGGATTTTTGTCGCGACCTGAGGAGACGTATGGCCTGGGACACGGAAGGCACGAAGCGCAAGATCAGGGAAGCAGCCGTCCGTGAGTTCGCCAGGTTCGGTCCCGACGGCACGACCATCGAGCGCGTCGCCAGGTCCGCCGGCGTGAACAAGGAGCGGGTGTACAACTACTTCGGAGACAAGCGGAGCCTCTTCTCCCACGTCCTCCGGGACGAGCTCGCAAAGGTCGCCCAGTCGCTCCCCGTCGAGTCCTTCGCCGTCGAGGACGTGGGTGAATACGCGGGGCGGGTGTACGACTACCACCGGGAGCGGCCAGAGCTCGCACGACTCATGCGCTGGGAGGGTCTGGCCTTCGAGGGTGAGGTTCCGGACGAGGAGCTGCGCCGTGAGTACTACGGATACAAGTCGGCGGCCATGGCCGATGGTCAGGCGCGGGGAACCATCACGACGTCGATCGAGGCCGACCACCTCATCTTCCTGATCCTGTCCCTCTCGGGATGGTGGTCGGCGGTTCCGCAGGTGGCACGCATGATGACCGGGCCTCCCACAGAACAGGAACACGCCAGGCGCCGCGCTTCCGTGGTGGAAGCGGCGCGGCGCCTGACGCGTACGCCCTGATACCAGTCCGTCGGCGTCAGGGCTTGTCGACGGGGGGAATCTCGATCGACCGGTGGCCCAGCTGACGCATGAGGTCGGCGAGGTCGAAGTGCGCAGACCGTTCGACGATCATGTCGCCCTCGAACCGGTCGATGCCAATCGCCGTGAAGTCAGCCTTGTTCCCGCTGGGTGGCAGGCCGCGAAAGGCGCCCATCTGGGTCCCGACGCAGCGGACCCGGCTGACGACGACGTCGCCCTCCGCGATCTGCTCCTGCACACGGTCGTCCATGTCGGGGAACGTCGTTCTGAAGGCACGGACCCAGGTGCGGACACCTTCGGGTCCCCGGAGGTCGAACTGGGGCCAGTAGAAGTGAGGGGCGAAGATCTCGTCCGCGAGCTCCAGACGGTTGTCCGTGATGATCTCCTCGAACAGGACGGCGGCGCGTCGCTTGCGTCGTTCGATGGTCGCTTCGTCGGTCATGCGGGAACTCCCGAGGTCGTCGAATAGGTGGTCAGATATGTCGCGATGGTCGGAGCGACAAGATCGTTCGTGGAGATGAAGAAGTGCCCCCCGTCGAATTCGTCGAACGTGACCCGCCCCGTGCTGTGCTCGACCCATCCACGTGCCTCGTCTGGCCGTGCCAACGGGTCGGAGCGCCCAGTTAAGACGTGGAGCGCCGCAGCCACGGGAGCCTGGTCGCGGAGCTCGTGCAGCTGATCGCTGAACTCGATGTCCCGACGCAGCCGGTTAGCCGCCATACGGCGCAGACCGGGGTTGGCGAGGAACTCCGGCGGAACGCCGCCCCAGGAGGCGACCTGCTCGAGTAGTTCCTCGTCCGATCGTGGCCTCGCCCGCGGCACCCGGGTTCGGCCCGTACCGGAAGGTCTGCGGCCGGAGACGAAGCAGCAGGCCGGTCCACGTCCGAGCCTCTCGGTGGTCCGGGCCACTTGGAGAGCCAAGGCAGCTCCGAAGCTGTGCCCCAGAACGCACCACGGGCCGTCCACGTTATCCAGGATGGACTCCCCGAAGAAGGAGACCAGATCGTCGACCGAGCGCACCGCCCGGGAAGGAGCCTCTCCCCGCCCGGGAACGTCGAGCGGAATCACCTCGGCCACGTCGGCCAGTAGGTCTCCGAGCGCGGCGTAGGCCGTGGACGCGGTCCCACCCGCGTGAGCCAGGCAGAACAGCTTGACGCGCTCAGACAACGTACTGGCCATGCGAAGCCTGCCGTTCCGTCTCGAGCCGCATGTCGATCCTCGCGTAGTCGGCCTCCATCAGCGCCACGGCCTCGTCCAGGCCCATCACGGTCGGGAGGTCGAAAGTCTGGACGATGGTCTCCACGCGGTCCCGGAGAGACCCGCTGATCACACGCAGGGGGATGCCGAGTTCCTCCACCGTCGTTCGCAACAGCGAATCGCAGTACCGGCGGAACTCCTCATTCATTGGCCGATGGTTGTCGTTGGTGATCGGCCGTTCGTTCTCCAGGTGCACCATGGCGTCGTAGTTGGCCCGCACGTGCTGCCGGAAGGCATGCCCGTACTGCTCGACGACCTCAGCGAAGAAACCCATCTCGGGTCGGTCTGTCTCGTTGGGGAGGTCGGGGTCGGTCGGGTTCATGCCGAAGCGGAGCCGGGCGTGGCCGTAGGCCCATTCCTGGAGAGACGAACCGTCCGACAGATAGTGCTGACCGAGCTCGGCCTCTGCCACAGCACGACCACAGTGGCGGCGCATCATCAGCTGGAGGAACTCGGCCGGTGTCACCTCAGCGAGCTTCTTGCCGGGAACCGCGTCCGGCATGATCTCACGGATCGCCTTAGCCAGTGTGCGGGGAATCCCCGTGTAGTGGGCCAGGCACATCGTCGTGGACGTCTTGCCCACAGAGTATGTCCCGGAGATGGAAAGTCTCATGATGCCGTCTCCTCGTAGGATTTCGAGACCCGGTGAGCAAAAGCGGCTGTCATGGCCACGGTCCCTGCCTCTCCCCGGAGTTCTGCGTTACGCCACTGGCCGTCAGGCATGTCCAGCAGCTGGTGGTCGGAGATCACAAGGGACACGGCACCGGTGTCCCGAGCCGTCGAGGACGAGTCCCCCTGACGCAGGACAACCTGCTGCATCCACAGGGTGTCCGAGCTCGATCGGTCAAGGCCGTCGAGCTCGTAGAGCAGCACCTGCGCCAGCTGTAGCAGCGTCACGAAGCCGTCGACCACTGTCACCCTTGACGGTTGGCGTGATCCCAGGCCCGCGGCGTGGTCAACCTTCTGGAGCTTGACATCGGCGCGACAGCGCAGCACGTTCAGGTCGACGTCCACGTTCTCGATCAACTGGTCCTCCTGACGAAAGCCAGTTCCCCAGTACCTGTCGGCGCGGCCGCCCAGGGTGGACCAGTCGTCGACGTCGCTCTCCGTGCCCGCGGGGTGTTCGACCTGAACGCGGGCCAGCATGGGCCCGACGCGCGTGTCGAAGGTGGAGACGACCCGCTTTTCGTCGTCCTGTGGCGTCGACTTTGAGACGGTGGCCGTCAGCGGGACACCGACCAGGTCCTCCTGTGGACTTGTGCCGGCCCTGATGACCACCTTCCGAATCCAGGCGGCGCCGATATCGTCCTCAGATAATCCGAATTTTCGTTCAAGCAACGTCTCGGCGCACCGTGCTCCGATCACCATCACGTCGATGGTCGAAAGATGGGGCGTCAGGTCGTCGCCGACATCCTTCTTCGACCAGTCAGCCGGGTAGTTGACGTCGACAGTGGCGCGGAAACCCTCATCGGTAACCACCGGAGTACTGAATGAATACACCGATCGGCGGTATCCTGCGCCGAAGAACCGCTCACCGGCTGGCCCTAGATAATCGTCGATCGAATTCAGGAGCAACTTCGACGTCACGTCAGCCTTCCTTGTTCGCGGAGTTCTCAGGTGCGGAAGCAGCGTCTTGGTAGGCCTCAACCAAGTCACCGACGCTGTGAATGTCGACGATGGCGTGGCTGCCATCGGAGAAGGGATCGAGATTGAGGTCGCGTTCGAGGGCAACGATGAGACGCGCCATCATGATAGAGTTCAGACCCAGGTCATTGAGTGGGTCACTCGCCGTGATGGGGTCGTCCTCGATGGCATCACCAAGGAGGGATCTGATGTGGGTCACCACTTCTTCGGCGATGGTCGAGGTTATCAACATGTCAATCCTCCGTCGATGGTGAGGGACTGTCCGGTCACGAAACTCGCTCCCGGTGAGATGAAGTATTCGATGGTCGATACCACGTCGTCAGGAGTTCCGAGCTGTCCCAGTGGGGTACGGCGCTTGATGCGTTCGAGGTTTTCGGGAGTAACCTCCGCGGACAGATCACTCGCAAAGTATCCCGGAACGATGGTGTTGACCCGGATTCCGTCGGCGCCGAGTTCACGGGCCAAACTCGCCGTGAGGCCGTGGAGGCCCGCCTTGGCCGCCGAGTAGCTAGCGACACCGCGGTGGCCGCGGATAGCGTTAATCGAGGAGATGTTGATGATCGACCCACCGTGTCCGAGCATAGCTCGAGCACACGCCTTGGTGGTGTGTAGGACACCGGTGAGGTTTACTTGGACCATCTACTCACTCGTTGCGGGCGTCTCCATGGCGAAGAGCCCCTGGTGTAACGCACCCGCGTTGTTGACAAGGAGTTCGAGCCGTGTGTTCTTGGGAATGGCGCGAACTGCGTTCGTGACGGTCGTGTGGTCCGTAACGTCGACTTCTCTCCACTGTGCGGTGTCTGGATGGTTCTTCGTCAGACACTTGGTCTCGTCATTTTCTCGACGGGACCAGAGTTCAACGTGCCAGCCGCGTGATAGCAGGAATTCCGCAATCTTCGATCCGAGTTTCCCAGAGGCACCGGTGACGACCGCACACCGATTCGTTTCAGTTCTCTCATCAGTGGTCATGCACGCACCTTCTTGAATCTCTCGGAGTGGTGTTCGTCTTCGGAGATCTCGATGTGGACCGGCACCTTGTACTCCTCGAGCCGGTTGCCACAGTGCCGCACCACAGCCTTCTCCAGATCCACGGCGGAGTAGCCTTCCACAGGCTTGATCCGCGCCTGGACGACCTGACCGGTCACCGGGTTCTTGCGACCGGAGACCGTCACGTCCGCCACATTCGGGACCTCGAGGATCACGGACTCGACCTCGTTCGGATATACCTTGAGACCGCCAACATTGATGATCTCGCTGCGGCGTCCGAGGATCTTGACGTAGTCGCCATCCACTTCCACTTGGTCTTGGGTGTTGAAGTAACCGTCATCGTCGAACGAGTACGGTGCGTTGAGGTAGCCGAGCATCGCCTTGTCGGACTTCACCCAGAGAACCCCGTCGATCACCTTGTAGTCGAATCCGGCACCTCCGAGCTTGACCCATAGAGAGTCGTTG
Source organism: Nocardiopsis halotolerans DSM 44410 (assembly GCF_000341065.1). GTDB lineage: Bacteria > Actinomycetota > Actinomycetes > Streptosporangiales > Streptosporangiaceae > Nocardiopsis > Nocardiopsis halotolerans. The sequence goes on from NZ_ANAX01000234.1 coordinate 15,710, forward strand.
GAACGTGATTTTGTGGACATGATGCCGAGCTCGGAGAGGCCGTACGTCTGCTTGAGTCGAACATTGGGTAGTTCTGTGTGGAGTTTCCGGAGTGTCTGCTCCGGCATGGGCTCCGTCCCATAGGTGATGACCTCGAGACTCGATAGGTCATAGGCCTTGAGTTTCTGTCCGATCAGACACATCGTGAGAAATGTTGGAGTCGCGGGAAGTACCTGGACACGCGCATCCTGAACTACCCGAAGAACGTCGTCAGGATTTCGTCCTGGTGTTGTGATGACAGTTCCACCATGGGCCAGAGCGTGCAGCAGAGTATTTATACCACCAATGTGATCGAAATTGAGGAACGTCATCGTTCGCCGCGCGCGCTTGTTCTCAGAGAGATGGGTTTCGGTCAAACTCTCAAGGTTGAGGACGGAAGCTTTGCTCTGGCCAGTGGTACCCGAACTAAAAAGAACGAGGCCGGCGTTTCGCTGATCTCTCAGCTTGTTGTAGATATTGTTGTCTGCTTTCCGCCCGGTTGTCGAAACCGTGGAGCCTGCCCCCCAAAGGTCGATCACATGTTCCGTGGCGCTGATCTCCATGAACTCTTGCTGTTTGACTTCTGTTGACGGGCTCAACGGAACACAGATCGCCCGGATCCGGAGAAGAGCAAGGAGAGCTGCAACGCCTTCCGTGCTGTAATCGGCCTGAAGTGACACGACAGACCCTTCTGAAATCCCAGCATCGGCCAACCGTTCCACCCATCGAGCCTCTTCATCCAGTAGCTCGCCATACGTGGACACCACGTTTCCCGCCACGATGGCATCAGCATCACTGACGGAAGTCATTACCTCTTTGAGTGCTTTCATCGTTGGACCTCCCTGGGCACGACGGCCGGCGCGTCGTGTCATCTTATGCGTTTGACTGAGGCACGGATAATGCATTATGAGACAATGCCAACGCTTGCGTTGGAACAAGTCTCCGAGAGGAACGCTGATTCTGTCAACCCACTTGATGCCACTCAAAGTGATTGGCCGAGTGCTAAGCGTTGTGAAGGGCGACTTGTCGAGCGACACGGGAGAGCAAGCGCGGCACTCGCAAGGAAGAAATTGCAGCTAGGAGCCCTAGATGATTCATGGGTTACTGCACTGGGGGCGGACTGCAATGGCGCTTGTTGCCCTTGTCACACCTTGCCAATGGCTTTGCGATGTGAAATTTTTAGCCAGAGTGTCAGGATTTCAAGATCAGAATATGTCCGAAGTCGGCCACTTCGTTTTCCTTCTATCTTCACGCTTCTGTGGTAAAAGCGGTGACGAGGCTTGTTCGGAGATAGCCACGGACCCCGGAGTCCTCGTGCCCTGCCGAGGAACGAACGCCAGGCCTGAACGGGTTGTGGGGTTATATCCGGGCTCTGACATGCAAAAACGGGCACGGGCCTGAGGGATCATGGAGGTATCGAGACACCACTATCCGTAAAACCACATGCCCGATGCGCTATCCCCCGTGGTCCGTGCCTCTCCTCCATCCCATTCGCGCAACCATTCGCCGCCGCAGGCGAACCCTCGGACTGATAGGTCATCTGTCCACCATCAACATCCCGCATGCTCCATGTGACCGCCGCTACGGCCTACCCGCCCTGCTCGACCAGCTCGATGACGACCGACTCCAGAGGGCGCTGGTTGTTTCGTTCCGGGTGTGATGGAGGCTCTGGCACGAAACACGGATGGTTACGCCGGTGCTCAGTGGGCGAGTAGCTCTTGGAAGAGCTTGCGCGTGGCAGCGCTGGGACGGGCGCGCATGGCCTCAACGAGTTGGTGCGTGATAGCGGGTGAGGTTTCACTGGAGAGCCGTGGCATGCTCTGGTCGTGACGATCAAGGTCAATCGTGCGGTCCTGGCCCACCCCTGGCTCACCGGTATCTCCCAGCATCACCTGGCCGCCCTCATCGAGGAACTGGCCCACTCCTGGGAAACGGCCGTCGAAGGCCACCGGCACCGGCTCCGGGGCGGGAAGAGGAAACGGGCCGACGGTGCCGGTGCCCGGCACCGTCTGGTCTTCGTCGACCGCCTGACGGCCACCTTGATCCACCTGCGCCACGACCTGCCGCACGCGGTCCTGGAGCTGTTGTTCGGGGCCGATCGTTCCACCCTCACACGGGCCGTGGGCCAGATCCGCGCCCCTGTCGGCCGAGCGTGGGTGCGCGGTCCCGAACCGTGCGGGGGTGCGTCTGCGCACCTTGCAGGACGTGTTCGCCTACGCCCAGACCGAAGGCGTGGAGCTACGGTTGGACGCCACCGAGATCCAGGTGCGCAGGCCCCTGGCGGGTCGGGGCGGTCGGCGGGCGTTCGCCTCGGGAAAGAAGGAGCAGAACACGATGAAGGCCACCGTCGTGGCCGACCACCGCGGGCGCACTCTGTGGACCGACGCGATGCGACCAGGGAGGATGCACGACGCCACCGCGGTACGCACCGAGGGCATCGACGCCTGCTTCAGGCATTTCCCCGACGTGGAGGTCCTACTGGACGACGGCTACCTCGGTCTGCGCCGCGACCACCCCGGGAAGGCCATCACCCCACCGCGCACACCGAACAAGAGTGCTCTGCCCGAGTTCCACGAACGGTGGAAACACCACCGTCACACGCACTCCTCGGACCGCATCACCGTCGAGCACGCCCTGGCCGACCACAAGCGCTGGAAGCAACTGGTGCGCTGGACCCATCGGCGCGAGAACCTCCCGGCCACCTACCGGGCCATCGCCGGATTGGTCTCCGACCGCACCGCGCACACCTGACAAACACGGCAGACAAGACCACCATGTCTCACCCGCTATCACGCACCAACTCGTAAGCCGGCCAGGCCCCGTCTCAGCCGTGGCCGTCCATAGCCAGCGCCCGCGCTGCGACGCATAGGTATGACTACTCAGGTGTGTGGCCGCGCCACAGCCCAGACTGTGGGCATGGCGAACACCGTGCGCGAACCCGAGACCTTCCTCCACCATCACCGCTGGCTCGCGATCCCGCTGTGGATCGCGGGGGTGGCCGTGGTGGGGTGGGGTGCCCTCATGCTCCTCATGGGGGCGTACATGGCCACGGCCAACGGATCACACCCCTGGGACGGCCCGCTGCTGTCCACCGCCCTGTACCTGTTCTACGCGGCGCTGCCGGTGTCGCTCCTGCACCTGGTGCTGGTGTTGGTCGGGCACCGCGCACGCTACGGCTCCCGGATCGCTGGTGTGCTGCTCCTGATCCTGTTGGCGGTGGCGTTCGGAGCGATCCTCGTCTCCGCCGATCTTGAACCCATGTAGACAGACGCCGCGCTGATGGGCCGGGCACACCAACGGCTTGGCTCCTACCTCGCCTGGATCCGTCCTCACACAGTGTCGTCTCTTCGAGAGCCTCACAGCGCTGCTGTGAGTGCTGACAGCGGTACCGGCCCCCGCTGTCAGCACTCGCCTGGCCACACCCGTCTCAGGCGCTGCGGTCCATGACCTGGTCGTAATGGCGCTGCGCACGTGAAGCCGCAGCCGACCGGCCGTAGTGGCGCAGCATCTGCCGCGAGTCCCACCCGTTGAGCTCCATCAGGACCCCCTCGGCGCCGCCGTTATCCAGGTAGCGGTGCGAGAAGTCGTGCCGGAAGCGGTGCGGGTGCACGTGCTCCACACCCGCGCGCGTGGCCCGACGGCGGAGCATCTGGTAGATGCCTGACTTCGTCAGCGCCCCACCTTTGGCGGAGAGCCACAGGCGGGGCAGACTCGCGTTCTCATGCCTGCTGCGGGTGCGCAGGTAGCGGTCCAGGACCATCGCGGTCCGCTTGGTGAAGCGCACCCACCGGATCCTGCCGCCCTTGCCGGTGACCCGCGCCCGACGCTTGTCCAGGTCCACGTCGTCGGTGGTGAGGTTGGTCAACTCCTGGAGGCGCACACCCGTGTCCGCCAGCAGCCGCATGAGGGCCAGGTCGCGGCGCGCGAGGAAGTCCCTACCCTCGGCTGTGCTCAGGATCCTGGTGATCTCGTCCTGCTCGAAGACCGGGACCGGCTCCGGTGTCACCTTGGGTGGCTTCATCTTGCGCATGGGGTTGGCGATCTCCTCTTCGTCGGCCAACCACTTGAAGAACTGCTGCAGGCACCGGTACTGGTTGTTGACGTAGGCGTCCTTGTGCTGGCGGTGGCGCAGCCGCACCAGCCAGGAACGCAGGTGCACTCGGGAGACCAGCTCCCAGTCGCGCACGGGCTCGAAGCGCAGCATGTCAGCACTGGTGTCAGCGTCGGTATCGAAGCGGGTGTCGATGTCGGTGGGCTGACCGCCGGTCAGCAGGTGCTCGGCGGCGAACCAGCGCACGGCGTCGGCGTACATCGTGACGGTGTTGTCGCGTTTGCCCTCGGAGCGCAGGTGGAGCACGAAGGAGTCGACGTGGGCCCTCAGGGGCCCGCGGCCAGGTTGCGCGGACCTCGGCGGATACGGCCAGTAGCCATAAGCGATACCTCGTCAAGCTCTCCAGCCTAGGGAGGCTGTCCTGCTTCACGAGTTCGCCCAGGTCAGACCATGTAAGAGCCAGCGAGGGGACTTGAACCCCTAACCTATCGCTTACAAGGCGATTGCTCTGCCAATTGAGCTACGCTGGCGGGCTGCCGCGACCGTGGTCTCGGCCGCGCCCCGGAGAAATGGTACCGGTTCAGACACCGACCGGCCTACTCGGATACGCCTTGGGCGCCGAGACGGCCTCCCCGGCTCCCGGCTTCTCCCCGGTCCGGCAAAGAAGCCGCAGGCGACACCCGCGGCCCGGTTAGCCACCCTCCCACCCGGAAACGACAGGGGGAAATGCCCCCAAACGGGGGCGGAGAGGTGGAAGGGACATGGCTGGCAACAGGGGTGTGGTGTACCAGGGCGGGGGCCGGGTCGAGGTCGAGGACATCGACTACCCCGAGTTCGTCCTCAGGGACGGTCCGGGGGTCAACCCCGCGAACGTCGGACGCGAGGTCCGGCACGGGGCGATCCTGAAGGTCGTGGCCACCAACATCTGCGGAAGCGACCAGCACATGGTGCGGGGACGCACCACGGCGCCCGAGGGGCTGGTGCTGGGCCACGAGATCACCGGCGAGGTGATCGAGACGGGGCCCGACGTCGAGTTCGTACGGGTCGGCGACCTCGTCTCGGTGCCGTTCAACATCTCCTGCGGTCGCTGCCGGAACTGCAAGGCCCGGCGGACGGAGATCTGCCTCAACGTCAACCCCGACCGCCCCGGCTCCGCCTACGGCTACGTCGACATGGGCGGCTGGGTCGGCGGACAGGCCAGGTACGCGCTGGTGCCCTACGCCGACTGGAACCTGCTGAAGTTCCCCGACCGCGACCAGGCGATGGAGAGGATCCTCGACCTGACGATGCTCTCGGACATCTTCCCGACGGGCTACCACGGCTGCGTCACCGCGGGTGTGGGCATCGGGTCGAGCGTCTACGTCGCGGGGGCCGGGCCCGTGGGGCTGGCCGCGGCGGCGTCGGCCCACCTGCTCGGCGCGGCGGTGGTGATCGTGGGCGACATGAAGGAGGAGCGGCTGGCCCAGGCCCGCAGCTTCGGGTGCGAGACGGTCAACGTGGCCGAGGGCGACCCGGGCGAGCAGATCGAACGCATCCTCGGCGTCCCCGAGGTGGACTGCGCGGTGGACGCGGTCGGTTTCGAGGCCCACGGGACCGGTGAGGGGGCCGCGGAGGAGGCGCCCGCCAGCGTCCTCAACACCGCCATGGGCGTGACCAGGGCCGGAGGGTCGATCGGCATCCCGGGCCTGTACGTCACCGGGGACCCCGGAGCGTCCGACGAGGCCGCCAAGGAGGGTTCCCTGTCGATCCGGTTCGGACTGGGCTGGTCCAAGTCGCACGCCTTCTTCACCGGCCAGTGCCCGGTCATGAAGTACCACCGGGAGCTGATGGAGGCGATCCTGCACGAGCGCGTGCGTATCGCCGAGGCCGTCAACGCCGTGCCGATCCGCATGGAGGACGCCCCGGAGGGCTACGAGTCCTTCGACAGGGGCGCGGCCAGCAAGTACGTGCTCGACCCGAACGGGTTCCTCGGCACGTGAGGGCCGGGAGGGGTCAGGCGTCGCGGTGCTCGCGCAGCATGCGCAGCACCGCCTCCTCCACTCCGCCCTGGGTGGCGAGCTCCCCGACGGGGATCCCCCTGCCCAGCTCCGGCAGGGAGGCGGCGACCGTCACCCCCCGCTCCTGCAACCGGAAGACCCGCGGGTCGATGTAGGAGTCCCTGGCCACCGCCTCGGTGTTGCCCAGGTAGTCGGCCACCTCGCGTACCACGTGCGCCCGCAGGCGGGTTCGGGCCTCTCGTCGTCCCCGGGGACGGCCACGGCCACGCCGAGCGCGGCCAGGACCGTCGCGTGCCACGTACGGAACTCCTTGACCGTGTGCTCCTCCCCGGCGATCTCGCGCAGGTAGGAGTTGAGGTCGTCGGTGTTCACGTCGTGCCAGCCGTCCCCGGCGCGGTGGGCGAACAGGTCCTGTCCGGGCGAACGCACGCGCTGGAGGGAGGCGACCACCCGGCGGATGTCGGGTTCGGCGCACTCGACGCGGTGGCCCCTGCCGGACTTGCCCGGGAACTCGAACACGACCGTGCCGCGGGATCGGTGGACGTGCTCGCGCAGCAGACTCGCGACTCCGTAGGAGTCGTTGCGGGCCGCGTAGGCCTCTCCCCCCGCCCTCAGGAAACCCAGGTCGACCAGGCGGACGGCCGCCGCCAGGACGCGTTCACGCCCCAGTCCGCGGCGGCGCAGATGCTCGGTCAGCGTGTCCCTGATCCCGGGCAGCAACTCCGCGAAGTCGAGCATCCGGTCGTACTTGGCCTCCTCGCTCCTGCGCCGCCACTCCCGGTGGTAGAGGTACTGGCGGCGCCCCGCGTCGTCGGTGCCGCAGGCCTGGATGTGCCCCTCCGGGGAGGGACAGATCCACACGTCGTGCCAGCCCGGCGGCACCACGAGCTCCCTGATGCGCCGGACCTCGTCGGGGTCGGTGACCGGTCTTCCGTCGGGGTCGTGGTAGCGGTACCCGCGTCCGCGCCGGACACGGGTGATCCCCGGCTGGGACGGGTCACTGCGTCGCAGACTCATACCGGCGCTCCGGCGGCCACGGGTGTTCTCCCGCTCAGGACCGGCCCCGGTCGGGCGGGCGTTCCGCGCTCCGGGGCACCGCGTCCACGTGGGCCGCGTCGGCCCCGGGGTCCGCACCGCCCTCGGGACCGGCGCCCTCGTGCTCCTCTTCCTCCCCCTCCATTCCCTGGAGACGGTCCTTGAGGAGCTCCAGCACGTCCATGCGGTCGGCGTGGCTCTCCTCGTAGGCGATGAGCTCGCGTACGCACTCCGCGGAAAGGGAGCGGACGCGTTCGTCGAGCGCTCCGATCGACAGGTCGTCGTAGTCGGGAACGGAAGGCGTGGCCGCCGACATGTCGCTCACCTGCTTCCCTCCGCCGATGGTGGGGTGTGGCCGCACAGCTACCCATGCGGCCGGAGGGGAAACGGCGGGGTCAGCTGTCCTCGGCGCGGCGGCGGGCCACCTCGTAGAGGGACACCCCGGCGGCCACGGAGGCGTTCAGTGACTCCGCGTTGCCGATCGGGATGCTCGCGACCACGTCGCAGGTCTCACGTACCAGGCGGGACAGGCCCCGCCCTTCCGAACCCACCACGACCACCAGCGGGCCGGTGGCCAGCTCCAGGTCCGGAACCCGGGTGTCGCCCCCGGCGTCGAGGCCGACGACGAACAGGCCCTCCTTCTTGAAGCCCTCCAGGGCCCGGGTGAGGTTGGTGGCCTGGGCCACGGGCAGCCGGGCGAGGGTACCCGCCGAGGTCTTCCACGCGGTCATGTTGACCCCGGCCGCGCGACGCTCCGGGATGAGCAGACCGTGCGCGCCGAACGCGGCGGCCGAACGCGCGATGGCACCCAGGTTGTGCGGGTCGGTGACCCCGTCCAGGGCGACGATCAGCGGCGGGGTGTCCGACTCCAGCGCGACGTCCAGCAGGGCTTCGGGCGCCCGGTACTGGTAGGGCCGCACCTGGAGCGCGATCCCCTGGTGCGCGGCGTCGGGCTGGCCGTTGCTCTCACAACGCCGGTCGAGTTCGGCGCGGGAGACCTCGACCACGTCCACGCCCCGTTCCCCGGCGAGGCGGGCGGCCTCGTTGACCCGGTCGTCGGGGTCGAGGCTGTTGGCCAGGAACAGGCGTGTGGCGGGCATGCCCGCACGCAGCGCCTCCACCACCGGGTTGCGCCCGACGAGCAGGTCGGAGTTGCTGGGACGGCGGCGCTCGGCCTGCGGCGGCTGGCCACCGGAGGACGCGGGGCGCCGGGCGGCCTTGGCCCGCTGCTTGCCCCCGTACCAGTGCCGCTGCTCCGCGGGCAGGGTGCCGCTCTTCCCCTCCAGCGAGCGACGGCCCTTGCCGCCGCTGCCCTTGGTCGGGCCCTTCTTGCTCTTCTTCGCCGGCATGGTCGCCGCCTCCCCGTACGTGTCGCGGGCATGCCGGAGGCGCGGGGCATCCGGCTGGTGGAATGTCGCCTGCCTGCGCGAGCGCGGCGGCAAACCCCCAGACTATCGCCGCCGCGCCACCGCACGCGTCCGTCTCAGCCGCGGCGCAGGTCCCAGCGGGGGCCGTCCGGGGTGTCCTCGACCACGATGCCCGCCTCGGTGAGCTGGTCGCGGATGGCGTCGGCCGCCGCGTAGTCCTTGCGTCCCCTGGCCGCCTGACGCTGTTCCAGGGCGACCGCCACCAGCGCGTCCACGACCTCGCGCAGTCCCTGCTCCCCGCTGGCCCACTGCTCGCTGAGCGGGTCCAGGCCGAGGACGCCGAGCATGGTGCGCAGCTCACCGGCGATCTCGGCGATCCGCTCCTTGCCCCCGGCGGCCAGGGCCGTGTTGCCCTCGCGGACGTGTCCGTGCACGACGGCGAGGGCCTGGGAGACGCCGAGGTCGTCGTTGAGCGCGGACGCGAACTCCGCGGGCACGTCGGCGGCCGGGACGATCTCGCCCAGCACCTCGGACGCGCGGGTGAGGAAGCCCTCGATGCGCTGGTAGGCGGTGGCCGCCTCCTGGAGGGCGGCGTCGGAGTAGTCGATGACCGAACGGTAGTGCACCTGACCGAGGTAGTACCGCAGCTCGACCGGGCGGACCTTCCGGACCATCTGCGGGATGAGCAGGGAGTTACCCAGGGACTTGCTCATCTTCTCGCCGCCGACGACGAGGAGCCCGTTGTGCAGCCAGTACTGGGCGAAGCCGTCACCGGCGGCGCGGGACTGGGCGAGCTCGTTCTCGTGGTGCGGGAAGACCAGGTCCAGGCCGCCACCGTGGATGTCGAAGCTGGGGCCGAGGTACTTGGTGGCCATCGCCGAGCACTCCAGGTGCCACCCGGGGCGTCCACGGCCCCACGGGGTGGCCCAGCTGGGCTCACCCGGTTTGGCGCCCTTCCAGAGCGCGAAGTCGCGGGGGTCGCGCTTGTCCCGGTCGGGGTCGGAGTCGGCCGACTCCACGACCTGGTCCAGGCGCTGGTTGGACAGGCAGCCGTAGGGCGGGTAGGAGCGCACGTCGAAGTAGACGTCACCGGAACCGTCGGAGGCGGCGTAGGCGTGCCCCTCGTCGATGAGGCGGCGGATGAGGTCGATCATCTCGGGCACGTGCCCGGTGGCCCGCGGCTCGACGGTGGGCGGCAGGCAGCCCAGGACCTCGTACGCCCACGTGAACGCGCGCTGGTTGCGCTCGCTGACCTGCCACCAGGGCACGCCCTCGTCCGCCGCCACCCTGATGATCTTGTCGTCGATGTCGGTGACGTTGCGGCAGAAGGTGACGTCGTACCCCAGGTGCGTCAGCCAGCGGCGCAGGATGTCGAAGTTCACCCCGGAGCGGATGTGTCCGATGTGCGGGGGTGCCTGCACCGTGGCACCACACAGGTACAGGGAGGCGGTCCCCTCCCGCAGGGGGACGAACTCGCGGACCTGTCGGGCACTGGTGTCATAGAAGCGCAGACTCACGTTGTCAAGCGTATCTGCTTTCCCCGCGGAACGATGTCACAAACCAGGAACCCCAAGCTGGCGGAAGGCCTCTCGGACATACCCGAGTGCGTATATGTGATTAGCCGTATTCGGCCAGGCGGGGTGTGAGATGACCCCGCTCCGAAGCCCGCCGCCGCGGATCTTCCGATCACCACTCCCTGCATATTCCGACAGAACACCACAGAACGCCTGCGGTCGGCTCGTCGGGAAGCAGCCATAATCAGACGGAATCTCGTGTTCGCGGCACCGCCTCGACTACGCTGCGAAGGCGATGGCCCCTTACAACAACGCCCCCGAGTCAGGGACGCGGAGCGGTGGGACCGCGGCAGGTCGCGGCGCGGGAGCCGGTGCTCTCGTCGGCGGCGCCCTGTTCGTCGGCCTGATCGCGCTGTGCGCCCTCGTCATCTCCTACAACGGCATCTTCCAGTTCGCCGAGTACGGCGGGCACGAGGGCAGCCTCCTCGCCCACGTGTTCCCGGCGACCTACACGCTGCTGCTGATCATGGCGTGCTGGGTGAGCTACCTCCTGCGCGGAGCGCACCCGCGCGAGCGGTTCTGGGTCGACCTGGTGCTGATCCCCGCGCTGGTCCTGTTCGCGGCCGTGGCGATGCTGATGAGCAACCTGGAGCTCATCGAGCAGGTCCACCAGGGGGTCGCCAACGTGATCGTGGCGGTGGCACCGCTCGCGGCGCTGCTGGTGGCGTTCCTGCTGTGGATGACCCTGCGCGCGCACACGCGCAGGCGCCGCCGCGCGCAGACCGCGAGACCGCGCCCGGCGGACGACCGCACCACGGTGCTGCACGCCCGCGCCGTGGCTCCCCGAACCGGGGAGGGCCAGGCCCGGAGGCCCGCCGAGGGCCGCGGCGACACGCTCGGGGCACGGCTGCTGGACCTGGGCTCCGAGGGTCACGGCGACGACCGCGCGGACGTGCGGGACGAGGGGCCGGAGCGGTCCGGCGCACCGTTCGACGAACGCGGGAGGTCCGACGGGGGCGGGGGCCCCGACGGGGACGGGACCGAGGCGTTCGCTCCGGTCGGCCGTTCCGGAGAGGCCGGGGGGCGCGGGGCCCCTGAGGGGTTCCAGGAGGACGGAGAGGCCGAAGAGGCTGAGGAAGTCCGGGAGTCGGAGAAGCTCGCTCCGGGCGACCGCCACCGGGAGGAGGACCGGCGGTGGGACGGCCCGGAGGAGGAGGCCCACGGGTCCGCCTCCGCCGTGCCCCGGCCGGAGCCCTCGGACGGCTCGGACGACGAGGACGGGGGCGTCTCTTCCGTGCCGACGTTCCGTCTGCCCCGGCGTTCCCAGAGCGAGCGCAACCCGATCAGGCGGGCCGTCGAGCAGACCCCGGTGGTGCCCGGCGCGGCTGCCCCCGCCGCCTTCGAACCGGACCCGGAACCGGTGGAGCCGGTCCCGGACCACCTCGCCGACGAGGGTTTCGACCACGAACCGCCCTCCGGCGACCCGGTCTCGGACGAGGCCGACGCCCCGCCGGAGCCCGCCCCCTCGGTGGAGGTGGGGACCGCGCGGGAACCCGTACGCGCCACGGAGCCCGGGCGGAGCGACGGGGACGCGGCGACGCACCGGCAGGAGCCCGACACCACAGCGGGGCCCGGCCCGGGGCACGAACACGCGGTGGCGGCCGGGCAGGGGACCGAGACCCCCGTGGAGCCCGAGTGGGAACCCGCGGCGACCACGGAACCCGGGCCGGAACCCGTGCCCGCCGGAGAACCCGGGCGGCGGACCGCGGCCACCGCGGAATCCGAACCAGGGCACGAACCCTCCGCGGCGGTCGGGCGGGAAGCCGTATCCGCTCGGGGCCCCGCGCCGGAGTCCGCAGCCGTCACGGGGTCCGGGTCAGGGCGCGTACGCGCCGCGGAGCCCGAGTCCACCACCGTGTCCGGCGGCGAGGACTCCCAGGAGCCGGACTCCCCTGCCGGCGCGACGGCCGGGGACGCCCCCGAACACGTCCCTGCGGCCACCGCCTCCGTCGACACGGACGTCCCCGACACCGCGCACTGGGAACCGCCCGAGGACGACTCCGGCGCCCACGTCCTCGCGGACTACGTGCCTCCGGTGTGGACACCACCGGAGGACGACCCCTCACCGTTCGCGGAGGGGGACCGGGATCCGGAGCCGACGCCCGTGCTGGACCACGACGCGGGCCCCGACGTGCGTGCGGCCTTCTGGATCCGCGACACGCCCCCGGGCTCCGCGCGGCCCTCGGAGGAACCCGTGGGGCCCGTGCCAGGGGTGGAGGGGACGGCGTCCCCCCACGAGGGCGGGGAGCCCGAGCCCGACGCGCTCCAGGAACCGGAACCGCTCCCCGGTCCGGATACCTCGGCGTCCGTCCCCGAGTCCCCGCCCGAGGCGGAGGAGCCGCCCCCGACCGGGCGAGCGGAGACCGGTACCCCACCCGCTCGACGTCCCGTTCCCGAGCGTCGGAGGTCACCGCTGGAGAAGCGCCCCATGGTGCTCAAACCGCCCCGGCCGCCGCTGCCGGACCTCACCGCGGGACCACCGTCACGGCGTGTGCGCAGCGAACCGCTCCGCCCCGAGGACTGAGCCTCGGACGCGGAGCCGAGCGGCGATCGGAAGACGTGCGGGCCGGTTGGACCCGATGCCCGTCCCCGCCGTGCCCCGGACCGAACGCGGCTGGGAGGTCAGGGGCCCCAGTCCCCGGTCGCCGGTGCTGCCGTTGGGGCCGCCCGTCGGCACGACCCGCTCCAGCGGCTCGTCACCGAACCGACCGCCTCGGCCAGCGCCTCCACGGCCCGGCCGCGCCGTTCGACCGCGGAACCCGACGAGCCGCCCCGGACCGGGGCCGGGACCACCGCGTGCACAGCGGACCAGAGCGGCCACGGACACGACGAGGCCCCGCACCCGGAAAGGGGTACGGGGCCTCGGACGGGCACTTCAGTCCACGGGGGCGCACAGGGCCGTCGCCACGGCCGCGACGCCCTCACCGCGGCCGGTGAGGCCCAGACCGTCGGTCGTCGTCGCCGAGACGCTCACCGGCGCCCCCACGACCTCCGAGAGCGTCCGCTCCGCCTCCGCGCGCCGCGGCGCGAACTTGGGACGGTTGCTGATGATCTGGATCGCCACGTTGCCGACCTCGAAACCGGCCGCGCGCACACGCGCGGCGGTCTCGGTGAGCAGGGCGGCCCCGGAGGCGCCCTTCCAGCGCGGCTCCGCCGTGCCGAAGTTGGACCCGAGGTCCCCGAGCCCGCAGGCGGACAGCAGCGCGTCACACGCCGCGTGGGCGGCGACATCACCGTCGGAATGGCCGCTGACACCCTCTTCCCCCGGCCATTCCAAACCGGCGAGGAAAAGGGTGCGTCCAGGAGAAAACGGGTGGACGTCGGTTCCGACGCCCACCCGAGGCATATTCATCATGAATAACGTGATTCCAGGACCGGATCAGTTCGTGAGAACCTCGTCGAGGAGGGCCTCGGCCTTGTCCTCGTTGGTCTTTTCCGCGAGGGCGAGTTCGCTGACGAGAATCTGCCGCGCCTTGGCGAGCATCCGCTTCTCGCCGGCCGACAGACCGCGTTCCTTGTCCCGACGCCAGAGGTCCCGAACCACCTCGGCGACCTTGTTGACATCACCCGACGCCAGCTTCTCCAGGTTGGCCTTGTACCGCCTGGACCAGTTGGTGGGCTCTTCGGTGTGCGGCGCGCGAAGCACCTCGAAGACCTTGTCCAGGCCCTCCTGCCCCACCACGTCGCGAACGCCGACGTCCTCGGCGTTCTCGGCAGGCACTCGCACCGTCAGATCGCCCTTGTCGACCCTCAGAACGAGGTAGGTTCTGTCCTCGCCCTTAATGGTGCGAGTCTCGATCGCTTCAATACGAGCAGCCCCATGATGGGGGTAGACAACAGTGTCGCCGACCTTGAAAGCCATGTGACAGGTACCCCTTCCGCTACCACAAGGATACCACGAATCTGTGACTTAACGTACCTATTAGGTTTGCGAACACGCAGGTCAGGCCACACTTTTTAGGGCTTGACAAAGTGTACCCGAGGATCGCCGCGTGCCTGGTCAGGCCTTGTATGGAAGGCGTTCCCGACCCCGGAGGGTCCCCGCCCCGAACCCCTCGCGGGGGCGGAAGGGGGCGCCGCGCACCCCGTGCGCCCGGCCCCGCGCCGGGGCCGAAGCGACGGATGTCACGCAGGCGTGCGGACCGGCGCACCCGTCCGCACGAACCGGCACACACCCCCGTCCACGGGCGGCCGGACACTCCGCGGGCCCCACCGGTTCGCGTCCGCGCCGCGGTCAGCTCTCCGGGTCGTAGTCCTCGCGCTTCTCCCCCGTCACCATGTACACGAGGTTGTCGGCGACGTGCACCGCGTGGTCACCGAAGCGTTCGTAGAACCGGCCGACCAGGGTGACGTCCATGGTGGCCTCCACCCCGTACTCCCACCCGGGAGCGAGGATGCGCTGCAACAGCTTGCGACGCAGCCGGTCCATCGTGTCGTCGTCCTTGTCCAGCTCCAGGGCGGTGTCCGGGTCGCGTTCCGTGATGACCTCGCCCGCCTTGGTGACCAGCAGCTCCGCCTGGTGCCCCATCTCCAGGACGATGGAGCGGACCGGCTTGGGGATCGCCGAGTCGGGGTGGCGCCGCCTCGCGACCTTGGCCAGGTGGACGGCGTGGTCACCCATCCGCTCCAGGTCACCGCGCATGTACAGCGAGGTGATGATGGTCCGCAGGTCCGAGGCGACCGGCTGCTGTCGGGCCATCAGGCTGAACGCGGTGTCCTCGATCTCCTGGTCGAGGCGGTTGATCTCCTCGTCACCGGAGATGACCTCCTGCGCCGCGTTCAGGTCACTGTCCAGCAGCGCCGTGGTCGCACGGGCGACGGCGTGCCGGGCAAGCCGCGTCATCTCGACGAGGCGTTCGCTCAGGCTGTCAAGGTCGTCGTGGTAGGTATCCCGCATGGCGTCAATGCTCCCAGTGGTTGTTTGAAGAGTCGGCCAAGAATTGGTGAACGATGGAAGAACCTCGGTTGTGTCGCGTGCCCTGACCGGGTAAAGCCCCAGTCCGCACGTTTACGATCGAACCGTGCAAGGGGAACTTCTCGCCGCGGTGACCGGCATCATCGGACTCGTCACGGGCGTCGTCATCGGCGTCCTCGCCGGTCCCTTCTTCCGTACGGGCGTCGCAGCGCGACAGGGACCGTCACCACAGAGCCGTGACGGCAGCACGCTGCCTCCCGGCATCGCCGA
This sequence comes from Nocardiopsis halotolerans DSM 44410, assembly GCF_000341065.1. Lineage (GTDB taxonomy): Bacteria > Actinomycetota > Actinomycetes > Streptosporangiales > Streptosporangiaceae > Nocardiopsis > Nocardiopsis halotolerans. The sequence goes on from NZ_ANAX01000234.1 coordinate 30,937, forward strand.
GGTACTCTCCGCGCTTCCCTCCTCCGCCGTCGTGTTGGACTCGGCCGACAGGGTCCTGCGCGCCTCGTCCGCCGCCCGCGCCTTCGGCATCGTCCGGGGCGAGGAGCTGGTGATAGGCGAACTCCTGATCCTGGCCCGGCAGGTGCGGCGTGACGGCGTCATCCGGGAGACGGACATCGAGGTCGCCGTACGCAAGTTCGGCCCCGACGCCACCTCCTTCGCCGTGCGGGTGGCCCCCCTCGGCGGAACCGGGCTGGTGCTGGTCCTGGCCGAGGACCAGACCGAGCACCGCCGCCTGGAGGCGGTCCGCCGCGACTTCGTCGCGAACATCTCGCACGAGCTGAAGACCCCGGTGGGCGCATTGTCCCTGTTGGCGGAAACCGTACAGGACGCCAGTGACGACCCGGAAGCGGTGCGTCGCTTCACCGAGCGCATGCAGACCGAGGCCACCCGGCTGACCGCGGTCATCCAGGACCTCATCACGCTCTCGCGCATCCAGGGCGCCGAGCCGATGGCCGAACCCTCCCGGGTCGACCTCGGCCCCGTCGTGGAGGAGGCGCTGGACGCGGTGCGGATGCCCGCGGACGCCAAGGGGATCGAACTGGTCGGCAGCGGCGCCGAGGGCGTCACGGTCATGGGCGACGGAGGCCTGCTGGGCACCGCCCTGCGCAACCTGGTCGCCAACGCCGTCGCCTACAGCCCCAAGAACACCCGGGTCGCCGTGTCGGTCGGGGTGTCCCGCAACAGCGTGGACATCAGCGTCGCCGACCAGGGCATCGGCATCCCCCAGCAGGACCTGGAAAGGATCTTCGAGCGGTTCTACCGTGTGGACGCCGCTCGGAGCCGGGCCACCGGAGGTACCGGTCTGGGCCTGGCGATCGTCAAGCACATCATGACCCACCACCGTGGAGAAGTGACCGTGTGGAGCAAGGAGGGGTCGGGGTCGACGTTCACTCTGCGTCTGCCCAGACCCGAGGACCGGGGGCCCGAGGCCGCCCGGAACACCGACCGTCAGGAGGCGGCACAGTGACGCGTGTACTCGTTGTCGAGGACGAGGAATCCTACAGCGACGCCCTGTCGTACATGCTGCGCAAGGAGGGCTTCGAGGTCGCCGTGGCGCCCACCGGGACCGTGGCGCTGGAGACCTTCGACCGTACTGGGGCCGACCTGGTGCTGCTGGACCTGATGCTGCCGGGGCTGTCGGGCACGGAGGTGTGCAGGACACTGCGGCAGAAGTCCAACGTCCCCGTGATCATGCTGACCGCCAAGGACTCCGAGATCGACAAGGTCGTCGGTCTGGAACTGGGCGCCGACGACTACGTGACCAAGCCGTTCTCCTCCCGCGAGCTGGTGGCCCGCATCCGCGCGGTGCTGCGGCGCCGGGGCGAGGACGAGGTCGTCCTGCCCGCCGCCCTGGAGGCCGGTCCCGTCCGGATGGACGTGGAGCGGCACGTGGTGACGGTGCGCGGCGACAACGTGCAGCTTCCCCTGAAGGAGTTCGAGCTGCTGGAGGTGCTCCTGCGCAACGCCGGGCGGGTGCTCACCCGGATGCAGCTCATCGACCGGGTGTGGGGCGCCGACTACGTCGGCGACACCAAGACCCTCGACGTGCACGTCAAGCGGCTGCGCGCGAAGATCGAGGAGGACCCCGGAAGCCCGAGGTACATCGTGACCGTGCGCGGTCTGGGCTACAAGTTCGAGCCGGTGACCGCGGACGTCTGAGGGGCACGGGACCTTCCCGGGGCTCCCTCCACCCGCCGTGCCCGTGTCCCGGGCCGTGGACCCGTCCACAGCCCGGGACGGCTCCGGAGCGGATCGCTCCGGGGAGCGGGCCCCGTCGGCGATTCCGGGCCCCTCTCCGCGTTTCGTTTCTCCGCGTCGACCCGCCGGGGCGCTCCGCGGTGGGGCCCGCCGCCCCCGCACGACGTCCACGGCGCGGTACCTCCCGGCAACGCCCCTCCGGCACCTCCCGGACCCCCGTGGCCCCCGGACCATCCCGCCGGGTCCCCGTCCGGGAAGACCTCTCAGGCCTCTCAGGCCTCCAGGATGACGGTGAACGGCCCCTCGTTGGTGAGGCCGACCGACATCCTCGCCCCGAACACCCCCGTGGCCACCTCGGCGCCGAGGGAGCGCAACTCCTTGACGACCGCGTCCACGAGGGGCTCGGCCACGGGGCCGGGCGCGGCCGCCTGCCAGGTGGGGCGGCGGCCCTTGCGCGCGTCACCGTAGAGGGTGAACTGGCTGACGACGAGCAGCGGAGCACCGATGTCGGAGCACGACCGCTCGTCGTCCAGGATCCGCAGTGTCCACAGTTTCCTGGCGATCCTGGCCGCCTCGGCGGCGGTGTCGGTGTGGGTCACCCCCACCAGCGCCATCAGGCCGGGCCGGGTGATCTCGCCGACCACCTCGCCGTCCACCGTCACCGACGCGTGTGACACGCGCTGCGCGACCGCTCGCATGATTCCTCCCGTGGGTTGTCGGGCGGCCTACCGCCGCTGGAGTTGGTTGAGCGTCCGCAGCCGCCGGGCGTTGGTGATGATCCCGGTCAACGTCACCGCGAACGTGGTGATGGAGTCCGAGAAGTCCTCGATCCGCCACTCCCTCGGCCCCGTGTACCAGGCCAGGCCGTCGCCGGTCAGTTCCTCGGGGGTCAGGTCGGTGAGCGCGGCGGAGGCCAGGATGTCGGCCCAGCGGTCGACGTCGTCGAAGATCACCGCGTACGGCAGGTAGCGCGAGTACAGCTCCACGCGCTGCCCCGGGGGCGCACTCGCCGAACGCGGACTCAGCAGGTAGTCGCGGAAGCCCACCGTGTGCGCGTACACCGAGCTGCCGAGGGCGGTCTTGGCGGGCATGTACTGCGCCCCCGCCGTGACGGCGGCACCCGCGATGATGACGGCCAGTCCGGTGAACGCCGCGCTGGTGAACGCCGCCAGGACCGCGGTCAGGACCACGCCCACGACCGTCACGACCATGCCGATGGCACTCCAGCGGCTGCGCACACGGTTGGGCGAACGGGCGAACCACCTCAGCCGCACCATCTCCCGGTACAGCTCCTCCCGCACCCGGTCGATCCTGGCCGGGAAGTCGGTCGACGTACGGGGCGATCCGACCTGGGAGAGGCGCACCGTCCGACGCCCTCCGAACAACGCGTCCAGCAGCAGCCACTCGTAGGGCCGGAGGGTGTCCTCGGGAGGCCCGTCCAACCGGACCAGCCGCCAGTCCACGGAGGTGAAACGCTCGTGCGGAAGTTCCTCCAGGCGGATGTAGCCGCGCACCGCCAGGTCGACCACGGCGCCGGTGAGGTCGGTGATGTCCACGGTCTCGTTGACGAGGGTGCCGATCTGGCCGGGGTGCACGCCGTCCGGCGGGGCGAACCGCAGCCGTCCGTGCTCGCCCTCGGCCACCGGCGCCTGGTCCCCGGCGGCGGACTCCCTGCGCAGTGCCCGCTTGTCACGGCCCCGGGTACGGATCAGCACCACCAGACCACCCACGAGTACCACCAGCAGCAGTCCGAAGACACTGGCGGTGGCCGGGGTGACCGCGAACGCGGAGGACAGCGACCAGCGGCGGGTGAGGATCGGCTCTCCCTCGGCGGTGCCGGCCGGGTAGTTGACGACGATGTCGAGCCGGTCGTTCGGGTCCATGTCGACCTGGAGGAAGTGGGCCACACCCGCGTCGGCACCCATGTCGGACGCGGTGCAGTACATGGCGCTGCGCGGCTCCCCCGCCAGACAGGACAGCGCCTCGGGTGGCAGGGGCGCGGTGACGGTCACGTCGGTTCTCTCCACCATGTGGCTGTAGGCGCCGACGGCCCGCCACTCCAGCTGGACGCCCTGGGCGATCTCACTGACGGTCCCGCCCACCCGGTAGGTGAGCACCACCCCGGAGGTGGCGGCGGTGGGGATCTCCGCGACCAGGACGCCGTCCTCCTCGCGTACGTCCACCCGAAGGGTGTCGCCCTCCAGGTCGGTGGCCCGCACGCCGGTGACCCTGAACTTCCGGTCGTGCTCGGTGTCGTACAGCATCGTCTCGGTGAGGGAGCGGGTGAAGGTCGCCGGTGCGCCACCGGAGAAGGTGATGGTCTCCTCACCGCGCAGGACGCCCGAGCGGTCGAGTTCGAGGCGGATGTCGTTGGTGATCACCGGGGCCGGCTGGTCACTGGAGCCGGGTCGGGGACCCCCCGGTACTGTGGGAGCCGGTGCCGCTGCCGTCGCGGCGTGGGCCTGCCCTCCCTGCCACGCGACGACAGGCGCCGTGACCAGCGAGGACAACACGAAGACGGCCGTCGCGACCGCGACGGCCGGGCGCCAGGAGCCAACCCACCACATGTCGCGAGAGCCTATCCGGTCCCTTGGTGTGCCGCCCCGCCCGGGCACGGCGTCCGACGCCGTGCTCCCGCGTCGTGCGGAGCCGTCGTGGTGAGCCGCGGTCCCGGCCCGGGCCCGGAGTTCTGGTCCGAGCACCCGGGGTTCTTCCAGCGGATGGGCCTCGGGGTGTCACTGACGCTGGGCACGGGTCTGGCAGCGGTGGGGTTCACCGGTTTCCTCGCGTTCTCGGCGGTGATACACCCCACGGAACACGCGTGGTCGTACTCGGTGTCGACGACCGGGACGGCGGGGGCGACCACGACCGGGGAGCCGCCGGTCGCCGCCGGTCAGGGCGACCTGCTCGGTGACAACCCGCTGTACCGGATCGGTGAGCTCGGCGAGGTGACCTGTGAGGCGCCTTCGCTGGACGAGGACGACCCCGAGTCCGTGGAGGCGTTCGCGCACTCGATCGCCGACTGCCTGGACCGGGCGTGGGCGTCCTACTTCTCGTCGGCGGGGATGGAGTTCACCCGCCCCAACCGCGTGTACTGGCACACCGCCGGGAACAGCCCGTGCGGGTCCTTCCCCGACGAGGGCACCGCGGCCTTCTACTGCCAGGCCAACCAGGGCCTGTACCTGGGGGTGGAGGACATCGTGGCGGCCTCCGGCGGCAGCGACAGGCCGGAGGCGTACACGTTCCTGCTCAGCCACGAGTACGGGCACCACGTGCAGGGGCAGTCACGTATCCTCGCCGAGTTCCAGAGCGCGCGTGCGGGCGCGGACGAGGTCGACGAGCTGACCAGGCGCAGCGAGCTCCAGGCCAACTGCCTGGGAGGGATCTTCATGGGTTCCGCCCGCGAGTCGCTGGGTCTCGGCGGGGACGAACGGGAGAACGTCCTCGACGACGCCGCGCTCCGGGCCGACCGGGGCGGCGAGCACACACACGGGTCGAAGGAGAACGGGCGCCTGTGGACGGCGCACGGCATGGACCGCCGGAACCCGGCCGCGTGCGACACGTGGGACGCGCCCGAGGAGCTGGTACGGTGACGCGCTCGTGGAGCAGGTGCGGGGACCGGGCCGATCGGTCCGGTCGACGGTGACGACAGGGCGGACGGACAGGGGTGTACGCAGGGTTCGGTGAGTCGTCGACGTCCGCGTCGCGCCGCGCCAACCGCCGGGCGTTCGGACTGGTGACCGCCCTCGTGGTGGTGCTGCTCGCGCTGGCGCTGCTGTCGTGGACCACGACCGGTGAGAGCGGTTCCCCGCCCGGGGCGACCGCCGACGGGTCCGGTTCGGGGCCGGACTCCGGCTCCGACGACAAGCCCGGTCAGGACCCCTCCGGCGGGTCGGGCGGCGACGGGCGGTTGGGGTTGTCGGGGCGGTTCGGTGAACAGGAGCGCCCCTCGGGGCGCGACGCGCTGGTGACCAACCCGCTGTACGAGACGGGGAGGCTGAGTCCGCGCCCGTGTCCCGTGCCGGAACTGGACGTCGAGGAGCCCGAGTCGATGGAGGCGTTCCTGAACACGGTCGCGGACTGCCTGGACGACGCCTGGCAGACCCAGTTCCAGCGCGCGGGCATCCCCTTCACCCCACCGGAACGCGTGTTCTGGGACGAGCCCGGTGTGAGCCCGTGCCGTGCCTACCCGTCGCGGGCGGGCGCGTTCTACTGCCGGGCGAGCACGAGCATCTACATCGGCACCTCGGACGTGGTGGAGAAGTGGAACGGGGCCACGCGCAGCGCGGTGTACGCGTCCCTGCTGGCGCACGAGTACGGCCACCACGTGCAGGGCGAGTCGGGTCTGCTGGAGTACTACCACCGGCAGCGCCAGCTCGAGGACGACGTGCTGGAGCGCAACGCGTGGACGCGCCGCGGCGAACTCCAGGCGAACTGTCTGGCGGGGGTGTTCATGGGCTCGGTACGGGTGAGCTACCCGTTGGACGAGGAAGACATGGAGGCGCTGCTGGCGGACGCGGCGGCCACCGCCGACCGTGAGGACGGCGCGGAGGAGGACCGCACGCACGGGTCGGTGGAGAACAGCGTCATGTGGACCCGGACCGGTCTGGAGGAGCAGGCCCCGGGGGCGTGCAACACCTGGGACGTGGAGGACGGGTCCCTGGTGTCCTGACCGGCGTCCCGGTGGTGCGGGCCGGACGGGGGACGGCCGGTCGCGGGCGTCGCCGGGCGGGGCGGCCCCTGGACCGCGGGGAGGGACACGCGGCCCACCAGCGGCGTCTCCGTGGGGGACGGGACCGTCCCGAGGATTCCGTCGGCGTTGTCCACAGGTTCGATGGAGCGCTGTCACTCGGATACGCAGCGTGGCAGGATGCTGGATATGTCGGACCTCGCCGAATCCCTCAGCCCGTACGAGCCTGACCCGACCACCTCCCGATCCCCCGACTCCCCCGAACCCTCCGTCCCTCCTCCGGCCGCCGAACCGGGCTCCGCGACGCACGGACGCGTCGAGCTGCGCGTGCACGGTGTCAGCGGCGGCCAGGCCGAGGAGCTGCTGGACGTGGAACCGGCGATGCGCGTGGGCGGTGACCGGCTGGCGGGGTTCTTCCGATGGCGTCGCGAGTCCGACACCGAGACCGTTCCGGGCGTGCGCCGGGAGATCTTCGCCTGGGGCAACCTCACCTCCGGCAGCTCCTCCCGGGCGTTCTGGCTCCTGCTGCTGCCGTTCATGCTGGTCAACATGGCGTACTGGATGCGGCCCGGCCGGATGGACCGCGTTCCGACGGGGACACGGCGGCTGGCCAACAACGCCTACGGCGCGGGGGTACGGCTGCTGGCGCTGTCCCTGACGGCGCTCATCACCCTGGCCGCGGCGGGGATCGGCATGGACCTGGTGGCCTGGCAGTGCGCCGCGTGGCAGGGAGAGGCGTGCGTGCGGGCACGCCCGTGGCTGGCCTTCCTGGGCTCCCCCTCGTCGGTGCTGTCCGCTCCGGGCCCCGCCCTGGTGGTGGGCGCGGTGCTGCCGGTGGCCGTGATCGTGGTGCTGTGGCTGGTGTCACGGCGTACCGCCGCCGACTACGAGGTCGTGACCAGCTCGGTGCCGCCCCGGCCCAGCGCGGCGGCGCCGCTGAGCCACACCGGGTTCTGGCGCAACAGCGAGACCATGGCCCGCCTGCGCTCGGCCCACGTCGCGGTGGCCCTCGGCACGGTGGCCGCCCTGCTGCTCGTACCGACGCTGCGGTACGACCTGGAGCCCGCGCTGGCGGGGCCGCC
>NZ_ANAX01000235.1 GCF_000341065.1 Nocardiopsis halotolerans DSM 44410
GACCCGGGCCCGTGGGTCGCGGGCACGGTCCTGTCCGCCCTGCTGGCCGCGGTGGCGGCGGCGAGTGCCCTGAGCGTGCTGGTCCCCGGCACGGACCCGCGTTGGAACGCCAGGGCCGACCGGATCTGCCGCCTGCTGCGCGACGCCACCCTCGTCCTGGGGCTGGCGGTGGTCGCGTACGCGCTCTGGCCCCGGCCGGAGTGGGCCGCGGAGGGGCGGCTTCCCGGCCACGGGGCGTTCCTCAACGCCCTGTTCGCGACCCAGGCGCTCCTGGTACTGGTGATGCTGGTGGCGGCGCTGCTCCTGTTCTCCTCCGACCGGGCCCACGACGGCGCGGCGATGCGCGGTCTGGCGGGTCCGGCCACGGCCGCCCTGAGCGCCCTGATGGGCGGCGGCTTCTCGGCCGCGGTCGTCTACCAGGGTTCGCTGTTCCTGAGCGGCTGCGGCTCGCTGGCCACACCCGAAGTGGA
>NZ_ANAX01000236.1 GCF_000341065.1 Nocardiopsis halotolerans DSM 44410
CGGCCGCCTACTCCTGGCTCCAGGTGGCATTCGCGTTGGAGGCGGTCATCGCGCTGGTCGTGGCGGCGGGGCTCGCCCTGGCGCTGCGCCGCGGCACCCGGGCGCAGCTGCCCAGGGTGACCGAGGACTACGAGCGCAGTGTGCGCGACCGCCGGACCTGGGAGATCGCCCGCGCGCGGGCGGTGGGCCGGATGACCGAGACGCTGCCGTACGTGCTGGCGGCCCTCCTCCTGCCGGTGGTGGCGCTGGGCGCGCTGGTGCTGTACTCGACGCTGGCGGGAGAGCTCGGAGCCGGTCCGACCTCCGCTGCGACGGCCGTTTCGGGTGCGTCGGGGGTGTCCGACGAGGTACGGGAGGCCGTCCGGGGAGTGGTGTCGGTGCTGATCGGCGTCGGGTCGGTGCTGGGGGGCGCGGCCCTGGTGGCGCTGGTGTGGATCGGACGCAGCGCCTACCGCGACAGGCCCACGCGGCAGGCGGTCGGGGCGGTGTGGGACGTGGGCACGTTCTGGCCGCGGGTGGCCCACCCGCTGGCGCCGCCGTCCTACGCGGAGCGGGCCGTACCCCAGCTGTGCGCCCGGGTGGCCCTGATGTGCCGGGAGGGCACGGACGTGGTGCTGTCCGGGCACTCGCAGGGCTCGGTCCTGGCGGCGGCCACGGTGTGGCAGCTGCCCGGCGACTGTCTGGGACGGATGTCGCTGGTCACGCACGGTTCACCGCTGGACCGCCTGTACGCCCGCTACTTCCCCGCCTACTTCGGGCCGGAGGCCTTCACCGACCTGCGCACACGGGTGACGGCCTGGCGCAACCTGTGGCGCCTCACCGACGCGGTTGGCGGACCGGTGCGGACACGGGACGCCTCCGGTGGCCCGGGGGCCACGCGCACCGTGGAGCGGGCCGAACCGCTGCCGGACCCGCGTTCGTACGACGCACTGCCCGGCGAGGCGCAACGGCCGGAGATCCTGGGCCACTCGTACTACACGGGCGATCCCGCCTACTCCGGAGCTCTCAGACGGGTGCTGGACGCCATGGAGGAGGCGGAGGCCCGGCGTGGTGCCGCCGCCGAGGAGGCGGGTTGACCGGGAGGTGTCACCAGGGACCGTAGGGGCCGTTGTTGCCGTTGCCGCCGCCCACGCCCTTGACCGCCGGACGCACGTCCAGCAGGAAGACGAGGGTGGCCACCAGCCCGAGGATGACGAACATGCCGGTTCCGGAGAACACGGCCAGCAGGGAGAGGGCGGTGGCGACACCGGTGAGGATGATCCACAGCTTCTTGGTCTGCTTGTCCATCAGTTCGAAGGCCGCGGCCGGCGTGCGGATCGCCTCGATCAGCGCGTACAGACTGGCCACGAAGGTGGCCAGGTAGATGGCATCCCAGATCAGTCCGAACAAAACGCACACTCCCGACAACGTTTCGAGCGGGTGGTCCGCCCGCTCTCCACCGTAAACGGACGGGACGCGTTGATCGTGCCCGTGGAGGCCGGTGTCACACACCGGAGGGCCGGGGCGGGGTCAGTGGACGGCACGCCGCCCCGGGAGGCGCCGTCCCGCTCCGGAGCGGGCGGGACGGGTCAGAGCGGGATGTGCCAGAGGCAGGTGACCGTGGCCAGCAGGAAGGCGGAACCCCCCATGATGAAGGCGCCCGCGTGGTACGGGAGTTCGTCGTCGGGGCGCAGGAGACGGTTGACCCGCCGCATCACCCCGGGCTCGGCCTCGGGCACGGCCGCCATCGCCCCCGCGGGTACGGGAGCCGGTCCGGCCGCGCCGAAGCGCAGCAGCGCCATGGCCAGTTCGCGGGAGGAGCTCTTGCGCCGGGCCTGGTCGTCCGCGCACATCTCGATGAGCAGCGCGACGCTCTCGTAGTAGGTGCGGACCAGACGGACCCGCGGGAAGGCGCGTTTGAGGGAGGAGAACGGCAGCAGCACCAGGTCGTGGCGCTGGCGCAGGTGGGCGTGCTCATGGGCCAGGACGGCGGCGAGTTCGCGGTTGTCCAGGACCGCGAGGGCTCCGGCGCTGATGACCACCTGGGAGCGGAGCACGCCGGGAAGGCAGTACGCGGCGGCGGCCGGGTGGTCGAGCACACGGGCACCGGGGACGTCGGGGTGCTCGCTGGCGATGAGTTCGAGGAGGTCGTGGTGGCGTCGGCGGACGCGGACCACCTGCACGAAGGAGGAGACCAGACCGTAGAAGAGCACGAGGGTCAGCACGGCCGCCAGGGCCACGGCCACGAGGTGGCCGATCCCCTCCAGGCCCTGGGAGAGCTCGGCGAGGAGCAGGTCTCCGGTGACGATGTCGGAGACCAGCGCCATGACGCCTCCGGCGGCGCCGAGCTGGTAGGAGGACAGCCCGAAGGCCAGCAGCGCGCCGATGGTGGACACGCCCCAGGCGAGGCCGAGCGCCTGCCACGTGATCACGGCCGTGTAGGGCCCCCGCGAGGGCCACTCGGCCCGGTGCAGGGCCGCCATGGCGATGAGGCAGCAGACCGCGACGAGGGTGAGAAGGGCGGCACTGACCATACGGACTAGTTCCTTGGCTGCTCGGTTTCCGCGAGTGCGCGCCGAAGCGCGTCAGCCTGCTCGCCGTCCATGGACTGGACGAAGGCGGCCAGGGCGGCGTCGCGGTCTCCTGTCTGTCCGAGCGCGTCGAACATCAGCTCGGAGACGTATGCCTCACGGCTGGCTGCCGGACGGTAACGCCACGCACGACCCTCACGTGCCCGGGTGACGACCTTCTTCTTGGCGAGCCTGTCGAGCACGGTCATGACGGTCGTGTGCGCCAGGTCGCGTTCGGCGAGAGCCTTGCCGACCTCACGAACCGTCATTGGTTCGTTCCGTGCCCACAGTACATCCATCACCGCGCGTTCGAGTTCGCCAAGCCGATTCATGCCTGTGAGTCTACTTGGGGTCGTACTACCCGTTGTCGTACCCCCAGGTTAAAACCTCATCACCCGCGGGACAAGGGATAACGACCTCCGAGTCAGGGTGGCGCCTCGTCCGCCCCGACGGTCCCGGACACGGGCGCGGGGGCGCCCGTGTCCGGGACCGCGCACCGGGATACGCGGACCGGGGTACGGGAGCCCCGAACACCGTGGAACCGCGGGCCCGGACCACTCGTCCCACGAACAGGAACCCCCGTCTCCCGCCGAGGCGGGGCAGCGGCCGACCACCAACGAACAAGGAAACGCCATGGCCACTCCGAACCACTCCCGGATCTCCGTCGTCCGGGGCGACATCACCGAGCAGAGCGTCGACGCGATCGTCAACGCCGCCAACAGTTCGCTCCTGGGCGGAGGAGGGGTGGACGGCGCCATCCACCGCAAGGGCGGGAAGTCCATCCTGGAGGAGTGCCGCCAGTTGCGCGCCGGGCACTACGGCAAAGGTCTGCCCGTCGGGAACGCGGTGGCCACCACGGCCGGCCGGCTGCCCGCCCGGTGGGTGATCCACACCGTCGGCCCGGTGTACAGCCCCACCCAGGACCAGAGCGCGCTGCTCTCCTCCTGCTACGGCGAGTCCCTGCGGGTCGCGCACGAGCTGGGCGCGGAGTCGATCGCCTTCCCCGCGATCTCCACGGGCGCCTACAGGTGGCCGGTCGCGGACGCGGCGCGTATCGCCGCCTGGGCCATCCACTCGGCGCAGCTGCGTGTGCCGGAGATCCGTCTGGTGCTGTTCGACGACGCGACGTTCCAGGCCTTCCACAGGGCCTTCAACCCGACCTGATCCGTCGTACGGGTTTCAGTGGACGGGGTCCGCGATCGGGAGCGGGTACCCGTGGGGGCGGCCGTTCCTCACGCCAGGGCGTGTGCGCCCTTCTCCCGGGGAGTTCGGCCAGCTCGGGCGGGTAGCGGCGGACGTACTCCCCGTCGGGGTCGAACCGGTGGGCCTGGCACAGCGGGTTGAACGGCCGGTCGGGCCTGGTGTCGTCGCCCGTCCCCGCGCCCCACTGCCAGTTGCCGTGGTCGTCGGCCACGTCCCCGTCCACGAGGTGGGCGTGGAAGTGGTCGGCGCCGGTGGCCCGGCCGGGGCGAGGACCTCCCCGACCGTGTCGCCCCGGCGGAGGACCAGGCCGCCACCGCGTTCGCGCAGGGTGCTCCGCAGGTCGGCGAGGGCGCCGGAGGGGAGGGCGAAGCGGTTGCGCGCGGACCGCTCGGCCACGGCGGGACCGAGTGCGAACACCGGCGGGGCCGGACCGGGGCGTTCGGCCGCGGCGGCCAGGGCCGGATGATCGTGGACACGGAGGTCCTGCGTGAACAGGACGACGGTGGCCGGTCGCCAAGCGACACTCCCATCACCGTGAGTAATCAAACGAACGCCCCACTGCCTCCGCGGAAACCCGGTGCGGGCGCCGACGGCGGGGTAGGAAGGGCGTATGGCACCAGGTCATCGCCCCACAGCCGTTCCCGAGGTCCGCCCCCGGGTCGGAGTGTCCAGCTGCCTCCTCGGCGCTCCGGTCCGCTACAACGGCGGGCACTCCCGTTCGCGGTTCCTCACCGACGAACTCGACCACCACGTGGACTGGCTGCCGGTCTGCCCGGAGGCGGAGATCGGCCTGGGCGTCCCGCGTCCGACCCTGCGCCTCCAGCGCCGTGAGGAGCGCGACCGGGTGGTCTCCAGCGCGGACGGGGCCGACCACACCGAGGAACTGGCCGAGGTGGCCGACCACCACCTGGCCCAGCTGCGGGCCCTGGACGGGTACGTCCTCAAGAACAAGTCGCCCAGTTGCGGCCTCCTCGCCCTGCCGGTGTTCGACGACAACGGAGACCGGGTGGACGGGAGGGGGCGTGGCGCGTTCGCCCGGCGGCTCACCGAACTGCTGCCCACCCTCCCCGTGGAGGAACAGGGCCGCCTGACGGACCCGGTACTGCGTGAGCTGTTCGTGCAGCGCGTCTTCGCCCACGCGCGCCTCCGGCGGCTGTGGGAGTCCGACTGGCTCCCGCGCGACCTGGTGGCGTTCCACACCCGGCACAAACTCCAGCTGATGTCGCACTCCCCCGAGGGCTACCGGGAGACGGGCAGGATCGTGGCACGCACGGGGAGCGGCGACCCGGACGAGGTCCGGGCGACGTACACGGAGGCGTTCCACCGGGTGATGGCCGTGCGACCGAGCCGCGGCAAACACGTCAACGCCCTCCAGCACGCCTTCGGCATGCTGAGTCCGCTGCTGGACGACACCCGCAGACACGACCTGCTGGCGGCGATCGAGGACTACCGGCACGAGCGGGCGCCGCTGAGCGTCCCCGTGGCCCTGCTGCGCCACCACTGCGCCGCGGAGGACGTCGAGTGGACCCGGGACCAGACCTACCTGCGGCCCTACCCGGACGACCTGCGGCTGCGGCACGCGGTCCCGGTCTGAGCCTCCGGAGAACACACCAGAGACCGAACACACATAATCGACTACACTGGGTGACGATCCTGGTTCTCGGCAGGATGCCGGCTACCCGACCCGAGGTTTCGGTGTGTTCACGAACTTCTCCCGGCGGGCCCTCGTACTCGTCTCCTCCTGCGTGGTCACCGCGGCCGCCGCGGCACTGGCCGCGGTCCCGCCCGAGGGGCTGACGGAGCGGCTCGTCTCCCACCTCACCGTCCCCCAACCCCAGTTGGCCCACAACCGGATGCGGTTCCCGCCGCCCCGGGAGGCGCCCGCCCCCGTACCCATCCCCCGGCCGGGACAGGTCGCGGTCTGCGACGAACCCGGCGGGAACGAGATCATCACCCTGCCCGACACCGGCGCCCCCGAGGGCGGCCGTCCCGTGTGGATCCGCCGCCCGCCCGGCCCCGACAGCGCCGACCTGCCCGTGCTCTACCTGCTGCACGGGTCCGCCTCCACACACCGGACCCTCATGGAGGAGGACATCGGCGAACTCATGGACCGGCAGATGTGCCGCTCCGGGATCGAGTTCGTCATAGCCGCCCCCTACGGCCAGGAGACCGGGGGCGCCACCACCGAGTGGGGCGACGCCGCCGACGGACGGTTCGCGTTGGAGAGTTTCGTCACCGGGGAGGTCGTGGAGGCCGTGGAGGGGGAACACGTACGTCCCCGCACGCTGCGCGCCGTCGGCGGGTTCTCCATGGGCGGGTACGGGGCGGCGGCCCTGGCGCTGCGCAACCCCGGTCTCTACGCCCAGGTCGTGTCGTGGGCGGGGTACTTCCGGGTGGACGACCCTGACGGTGTCTTCGGCGACGACACCGCGCCCCACTCCCCTGACCGGCTGCTCGACTCCGAGGAGGTGCGCGACATCAGGTTCGTGCTGGTGGAGGGCACCGAGGACCACACCCCGCTCCAGAGGGGCAGCATCCACGGAGAGGCCGCGCGCTTCGCCGACCTGCTCTCCGAACGCGATATGACGGTCACCACCCTCCACCCGCACGGAGGCCACGACTTCGCCACCTGGAAACGCACCTTCCCCGAGGCCGTGGACTTCCTGGCGTCCGGCTGGACCTCCACCCCGTAGGACGGCGCCCCTCAACCCCGGACCCTCGAACGAACCGGTGAGGAACAGTGTGTACCTTCGTCGCTGTTGACGACAGCGGCTGTACACACGACCTGAAGGGACCCGTCCGGTGTCTGGAATCGTTCCCGTGGGAGAACAGGCGGCGGTCCCCTCCCGGGTCGCGACCGTCAGTCTGCACACCTCCCCGCTCGACCAGCCCGGTACCGGGGACGCCGGGGGCATGAACGTGTACGTGGTCGAGGTGGCCCGGCGCATGGCCGAGCGCGGCGTGGCCGTGGACGTGTTCACCCGCGCGACCCGGCCCGACCTGCCCCCGGTGGTGGAGCTCGCCCCGGGCGTGAACGTACGGCACGTGCCCGCCGGCCCCTACGGCCACCTGGACAAGAACACCCTCGCCGAACACCTGTGTCCGTTCGTCTTCGGGATGTTGCGTGCCGAGGCCCGGAGCGAACCCGGCCACTACGACCTCGTGCACGGCCACTACTGGCTGTCCGGACAGGCCGGTGTGATGGCCGCCCGCCGTTGGGGCGTGCCCCTGATCCAGTCCATGCACACCATGGCGCGGGTGAAGAACGCCGCCCTGGCCGAGGGTGACGAGCCCGAGCCCGAGGCGCGGGTGCGCGGCGAGGACCAGTTGGTCCGCCAGGCCGACCAGCTCATCGCCAACACCGACGACGAGGCCCGTCAGCTGAGGAGCCACTACGGTGCCCGCGAGGGCCAGATCAGCGTCATCCCTCCCGGCGTGGACCTGGAGGTGTTCAGCCCGGGTTCGCGCCTGGACGCGCTGGCGCGGATCGGGCTTCCCTCTGACACCGAACTCCTGTTGTTCGTGGGGCGCGTGCAGAGGTTGAAGGCCCCCGACGTGCTCATCCGGGCCGCCGCCGCACTCCTGGAACGCGATCCCTCGCTGCGTTCGCGCCTGGTGGTCGGCGTGGTCGGCGGCCTGTCCGGCGGCGGGATGCGCGAACCCCGGCTGCTCACCGACCTGGCCCGTTCCCTGGGTGTGGCGGACGTGGTGCGGATCGAACCGCCGCAGAGCCGCGAACGGCTGGCCGACTACTACCGTGCGGCCGCGGTGACGGTGGTTCCCTCCTACTCGGAGTCGTTCGGCCTGGTCGCGGTGGAGTCGCAGGCGTGCGGTACCCCGGTGGTGGCCGCACGCGTGGGCGGGCTGACCACGGCCGTGGCGGACGGGGTGTCCGGCGTGCTGGTGCGGGGGCACAACCCGGACGACTACGCGGCCGAGCTGCACCGGATGATCACCGAACCGGCGTGGCGTGCGAAGCTGGCGATGGCGGCACCCGGACACGCCGCCACCCTGGGCTGGTCGCGCACCGTCGACGAACTGCTGGACGTGTACCGCGCGAGTACCGCGCCGCGCGCGCTGCCGTTGGCGGCGTGCCGGTGACCGAGGAGGAGGGGACGTACGAGGTGGACAGGGAGACGGCGCGCGAGGCCGCGGCCAAGGCGATCACCGCCGCCGTGGCGGAGTCCGGGCTGGACGTGGAACGTCCCCGCGAGGGGTCGTTCCTGGTCACGCTGCCCGGAAAGGCCAAGCTCAAGACCCTCGTGTGGTTGGAGGTGGGGCCGCACAGCCTCACCCTGACGTCGTTCTTCTGCCGTCAACCGGATGAGAACCACGCCGACTTCTACCTGTGGCTGATGCGCCGGAACGCGGACATGTACGGGATGGCGTTCGTCGCGGACGAGGTCGGCGACGTGTACATCCGCGGCCGACTGCCGCTGGAGGGCGTCACCTCCGACGAGGTCGACCGCCTGCTGGGGTGCGTGCTCACCTACTCGGACGAGAACTTCAACGGCGCTCTGGAGCGGGGGTTCGCCTCGGCGATCCGCAAGGAGTGGCGGTGGCGTGCCGAGCGCGGCCACGACATGCGCAACCTGGGCGCCTTCGCGCACCTGGTCGAGCCGGGGAACGAGGGGTAGGGCGAGGAACCCGCGTTCGCGCACCCGCGAGGCGCCGGGCGGGCTCCCGGGCACGGCGCCCGGGTGGCTAGGCTTGCCCCCATGGGAACTCTGGTACTGCTGCGACACGGTGAGAGTGTCTGGAACGCGAAGGGCCTGTTCACCGGTTGGGTGGACGTCGACCTCTCCGCGACGGGCGAGGAGGAGGCCCGTCGGGGCGGTGAACTGCTCAGGGAGGCCGACGTACGGCCGGACGTGGTCCACACCTCCCTCCTCAAGCGCGCCATCCGCACCGCGAACCTCGCCATGGACACCGCCGACCTGCACTGGCTGCCGGTCGAGCGCACCTGGCGCCTCAACGAGCGCCACTACGGTGCGCTCCAGGGCAAGGACAAGGCGCAGACGCGCGAGGAGTACGGCGAAGAGCAGTTCATGATCTGGCGCCGCTCCTACGACACCCCGCCGCCGCCCATCGCGGACGACGACACCTACTCACAGTTCGGTGACGCCCGCTACGGCGAGCTGCCGCCGGAGCTGCTGCCGCGCACCGAATGCCTCAAGGACGTGCTGGAGCGCGCCCTGCCGTACTGGTACGACTCGATCGTGCCGGACCTGGCCGCGGGCAGGACCGTTCTGGTGGCCGCGCACGGGAACTCGCTGCGCGCGCTGGTCAAGCACCTGGACGGCGTCAGCGACGCCGACATCGCCGGGCTGAACATCCCGACGGGCATCCCGCTGCGGTACGACCTGGACGACGACTTCAGGCCGACCAACCCGGGGGGTACCTACCTCGACCCGGAGGCCGCCAAGTCCGCCATCGAGGCCGTCGCCAACCAGGGCAGGAAGTAGCGCCCGCCCGATCCGCTCTCGTGCCCGCGCCGCCTCCGGTGGCGCGGGTACGCCGCTTTCCGAGGCCGCGGGGAGGGGCCGCGCCAGAGCCGCCCGGGCTTGTGGACCCGGGGTCCCCGCCTCAGTAGACGAGGGCCTGTGCGCCCTCCTGGACGGTCTCCTCGACGAAGGTCGGCGCCCCGGCGACGCGCACCCCGTCGACGAGGTCGTCCTGGGTGAGGTCGCGACGCGCGGCGCACTGGGTGCACACCGTCACCCGTCCCGCGGCGAGCACCGCGTCGAGGAGGTCCTTGAGGGGAGCCGCGTGCGGGAGGGAGAACCCCTCGGCCCGGCCGGGGACGGCGAACCACGCCGACTCCCCGGTCAGCCAGAGAGACACCCCGACACCACTGGCCAGAGCCGCGGCGGCCACCGTGAACGCCTGGTTGCACCGCTCGGGATCGTCCTCCCCGGCGGTGACCTTGATCACCAAGGAACGAGACATGGCCGCCAGCCTACTCAGAGCGCGGCCGCGGTCAGAACGGCACCCGCGATCGAGCAGACCGCGAGAGCGACGGTGAGCGCCAGCGCCTCGGTGCGGCGCGGGGAGACGCGCACCGGCTGGTCGTCCACGCCGTGCTCGACGCTGAGAGTCCCGCCCTCGGGGGCGGCCAGGACCACACGGCCGTCGCGGACCTGGACCCGGCCCGTGACGCGGATCCGGGAGCCGGCACGGATCACCCACTCGCGGTACTCGAACTCGATGGTCTCGCCCCGGAAGACGCCCGAGATCCGGCCGCGTACGCGGGGAAGCAGATCGTCGGCGGGTGAGGCCACACCCGGCTGCGGGCGTCCCACCACACGCTTCAGGCACAGTTCGGTTCCCCGGGGCTCGGCGTCGCCGGGATCGACGAAGACCCGCTGGGCGTCTTCGGGGCGGCCCTCGGCCACGATCCCGAACAGGTCGTCGCAGGCGTAGTCGGCGATGGAGTCGCAGGCGCGTTCGCGGACCGCGCCCTCCACGGGGTCGCGGTTGAGCGGCCAGTAGTGGCGCAGCACCTCGTGACCGTGCCAGACGCACTCCGCCCCGGCCAGGCCGGAGGAGAGGGGCCCCTCGGGGCCGGGCGCGGCGACGCCGGTGAGCGTGACGCGCTGTCCCTCCCTGGCCGCCAGAGCCCCCGGGCGCAGTTGGGCCAGTGCCCGCTGGCGCAGCCAGCGCCGCAGCGCGATCACGGTCAGGGGGAGGAGGACCACCGCGGCCACGAGCAGCGCCGAACCGATCACCAGTAACACAGGTCGCCCCTTTGGAGAATGCGTCGGAGGTCTACGACGCGGCTGGCGTAACGCCCCCGTGGCCACACCGCGTTGCTGACAATCTTTACCAGTTCTCCGGGAAAGCGGGGCCAATTGGGCATGTCCAGACCGGGGCGCGCGAGTGGCGGGGGCCCCGNNCCGTCACCCCTCCACCGCCGCTACGCTCGGGGGCATGGACGCTGAGGTACACCCCGATCTGGCGAAACTGTCCTTCCTGCTCGGCCGTTGGGAGGGCGTCGGAGTCGCCGGTTACGCCGACGTGGAGGAGTTCCAGTTCGGCCAGGAGATCGAGTTCGCGCACACGGCGGGTCTGCCGTACCTGACCTTCACGAGTCGGGCCTGGCGGATGAACCCGGAGGGTGAGCGGGGCGAGCTGGTCACCGAGGAGTCGGGGTACTGGCGTGCGCGCCCCGAGTCCTCCACGACCGAGCGCGGGAAGGACGAGCCGATCGTGCACCTGGAGGCGCTGATCGTGCACCCCGAGGGCTTCACCGAGGTCTACCTGGGCAACGTGTTCGCGAACCGGGTGGAGATGTCCACCGACGCGGTGGTGCACACCGAGACCGGGATCGACGCGACCGCCTCACACCGGCTGTACGGCCTGTTCGGCGACAACCGGGAGACGCTGGGGTACGCCTGGGACCTGGCCGCGCGCGGCCACGGCCTGCGCTCGTACATGTCGGCGCAGCTCAAGCAGGTCGACACGCCGTAACCGGGGGTGCCCCGGACAGGGGCAGACCCCGGGCTGCTCCCGCCGCGGGGGCGGGGCCGGTCGGACGAGTTCCGGCGGCCCGGGGTCCGGGTGTCCGTCTGGGATTCGCTGCGAACGACGTCGCGCGAACGCGAGCGTCGTCCTAGCGGACGGCCACCTCGCCAGTCCTAAGATCAACCATTTCTTGGACCACCTCCTTTCTTGCGTGCCACCGACGTTACGCCCCGCCCGACCGGTGGGGCAAATGTTTTTTCTGTGCGCGAAATCGCAGGTCAGAGGGGCGTTTCCACTCCTCTGGCAGGGCGGCTAGTCTCGGCGGTATGACTTCGCCGCTGCTGAGCACACCGGGCGCCGTGAGCGCCGAGTCCCCCGACTCCGGAGTCGCCGCGCACTACGGCGATCCCGCACACGAGGGGCGCGCCCTCGAACGTTCGAGCGTGTGGGTCGACCGGAGCAACCGGGGCGTGGTGCGGGTGACCGGACCCGACCGCCTCAACTGGCTCAACGACCTCACCAGCCAGCTGACCCGGAACCTGGCCCCGGGGACCGCCACCGAGGCGCTCGTCCTGGACACCCGGGGCCACCTGCGCCACCACATGTCCCTGCTGGACGACGGCGAGGCCACCTGGATCCACACCGAGCCCGGCGGCGGCCCGGAGCTGGCGAAGTTCCTGGACTCGATGCGCTTCATGCTGCGTGTGGAGGTGGAGGACCTGAGCGGGTCCCGTGCGGTGCTGAGCGTGCTCGGTCCGGACCGTGCCGGGGTCGTCGGGGCCGCGTCGCTCGGCGACGTGCCCGCGCGTGCGGCGGAGGGCGAGACCGACCTGTTCCTGCCCTCCGAGCGGCTCACCGAGGCGGCCGAGGCGCTCACGTCGGCCGGAGCCCGTCCCGCGGGCATGTGGGCCTACGAGGCGAACCGGATCGCCGAGCACCGGGTCCGCCCGGGGCTGGACACCGACGAGCGCACCATCCCGCACGAGGTGGACTGGGTGGGCCGTGCGGTGCACCTGGAGAAGGGCTGCTACCCGGGTCAGGAGACGGTGGCGCGGGTGCACAACCTGGGCCGCCCGCCGCGCCGTCTGGTGATGCTGCACCTGGACGGCACCGCCGAGCGCCTGCCGGAGGTGGGCTCCCCGATCGAGCTGGACGGACGCGCCGTGGGCCGGGTGGGCACCTCGGCCCGCCACCACGAGCTGGGGCCGATCGCCCTGGGGGTGGTCAAGCGCGCTGCGCCCACCGATGCGGAGCTGGTCGTGGACGGCATCGCCGCCGGTCAGGAGGTCGTGGTGGACCCGGAGACCGGTGCCAACGCGAAGATCGAACTGCGTCGCCGACCCCGCTGACAGCGGTTCGAGGAGACCACACCCGGCGGGCAGGGGCCCGGTAACGGCAGAAGCCGGGACTTCAGCCGTTCCACCCCGCTGTGCATAAGGGAAGCATGGTGTTCTCCCGTATGTGGGAGATCTTCACGCTGGAGCCCGTCGAGGAGTGGTTGCTCAGGACCACGCAGGACGATCCGGTCACGGCAAGGCCGGTTCCGAACGCTCTGGAACATCCGCGAGCCAGGGCCCTCAGGTAGGTCGTCCTCTCGTGGGCCGGACCAAGGGCGGTCGGATACACAACCTCAAGGAGCTCCGCCCAGGCTCTTCGGGAAACACCGAGGTCCGCATGCTCTTCGTCCTCGATCCGGCTCGACAGGCGGTGTTCCTGGTGGCGGGTGACGAGTCCGGGCAACGGAACGAGTGGTACCAGAAGAACGTCCCGGTCGCGGAGCGACGCTATCTGGGATACCTGCGGCAGCGAGAGGACGAACAGGCATGACAGCGCGTAGTCGGCGGGAGATCCAGGCGGAGTCCGAGAAGCTCAACCCCTGGTTCGCCTCCGAAGAGGCTCAGGTGGTCTTCGACGAGGAGACGGCACGCATCCGAGGCTGAGCGCCAGGGTTACGCGCTCTCCTCCCTCCGCGAGGAGAGCGGGATGACCCAGAAGGAGGTCGCCAAGGCCATGGAGGTGAGCCCGGCCAGGATCTCCCAGATCGAACACGGGCAGATCGACGGCCTGGAACTGCTGCGGTCCCACATCAGCGCCATCGGCGGCGAACTACACCTGCGGGTCGACCAGGGCCCGCTGAGCGTCATCCTCGACGTTCCCGGAAGCAGGGCCGCGACGACCTCCACGCCCGCGGAGACGGCGGAGACGACCGACACCTCCACGAAGGAGCGCGACGCCGCGTGGCGCTGAGGACCCGGCCGGTCGGCCGGGCCCTCAGCGCTCCGGGGGCGATCAGACGGTGAGGACGATCTTGCCCCGGGTGCGGCCGGTCTGGCTCAGGCGCCAGGCCTCGGCCGCCTCGGCGAGCGGGAACTCTCGGTCCACGTGCACGGTGAGCTTCCCGTCGTCGGCCAGCCGGGCCAGCTCGCCGAGGCCCTCCGAGTCCGGACGCACCCAGAGCCAGTGGCCGCCCCGCTCCTGGATGTCCGCGTCGGCGATGGAGACGACCCGCTCGGGACCGCTCACCAGGGACAGCGACTCCCCGGCCACTCCCCCGCCGACGAAGTCGAGCACCGCGTCGACGCCCTCCGGCGCCAGGGACCGGACGCGGTCGTTGAGCCCGTCCCCGTAGACCACCGGCTCGGCGCCCAGGGAACGCAGGAAGTCGTGGTTGCGCTCGCTGGCGGTACCGATGACGCGGGCGCCCCTGGCCACGGCGATCTGGACGCCGAACGATCCGACGCCACCGGACGCGGCGTGGACGAGCACGGTGTCACCCGAGCCGATCCGCGCACGCTCGACGGACTGGTGGGCGGTGAGCCCCGCGAGCGGAACCCCCGCGGCCTCCTGCCAGCTCAGCGATCGCGGCTTGGGAGCGAGCATGCGCACGTTGGCCGACACGAGCTCGGCGTAGGAGCCGTTCTTGGCCCAGTCCTTGCGGACGTACCCGTAGACCTCGTCCCCGACCTGGTACTCGGGCGCGTCGGGCCCGATCGCCTCGACGACACCGGCGACGTCCCATCCGGGGATGAGCGGGAAACCCGCCTCCATGATGGGGTCGAGCCCACCCGCGGCGAGCTTCCAGTCCACCGGGTTGACCCCGGCCGCCCTCACCCGGACCAGGACCTCGCTCGGCGCGACCTTGGGATCGGGAAGCTCCGTCAGGGACAGGTCGTCCGCGGATCCGTACTGCTGTAGTGCGATTGCCTTCATGTACGCGACAGCAGAGGCTCCGCGCGGTTCATTCCACGACACGCCCGTGTCGTGGGAAACGACACGGGGCCCGGTGGGACGTGCCCCCCGGACCCCGGACGCGGTCGGTTGCCCGTCAGCGCAGGGCGGCGGCCAGGCGCTCCTCGTGCAGCCGCTCCCCCCAGGCGGGGGCGAGCGGGGGCAGCTGGCCCACGCGCCAGCGCAGCAGCAGGTCGGCCAGCTCCGGGTTGCGGGGCAGGGCCGGACCGTGCAGGTAGGTGCCCAACACCTGGCCCTGGTAGGCGCCCTCGGTGTGGTCGTCGTTGCCGATGCCGCGCACCGTGGTGGACAGCGGACGGGCCGAGGGGCCGATGGCCGTACGGCCCTGGTGGTTCTCGAAGCCGGTGATCCGGCCCACGCCCAGGGCGGGGTCCACGTCCGCGACGATCTCACCGACGGCGCGGGTCTGTCCGCGCCCGCTGCGGATGTCGAGGATGCCCACGCCCGGAAGCGGGTTGGCCTCGTCGTCCCCGTAGGACTCGCCGATGATCTGGTACCCGGCGCACACCGCGAACACGCAGGCGCCGCGCGCGGCGGCGCGGGCCAGGCCGCCGTCGGCGCGCAGGCGCTCGGCCGCCAGGATCTGCGGCCGGTCCTCGCCGCCGCCGAGCAGGTAGATGTCGCCCTGCTCGGGCACGGGGTCGCTGGAGTGGACGTGCACGATCTCGACGGGGATGCCGCGGAGTTCGGCACGGCGTTTGAGGATCAGGACGTTGCCCTGGTCGCCGTAGGTGCTGAGCAGATCGGGGTAGATCCACACGATCCGCAGGGCGTTGGTGTTCGTCATGAGTTCTCCCCTACTGGACGCGGCCGTACGCCGTGCGGATCTGCTGGAAGGCGGTGTAGTTGGCGATGACGTCGACCTTGGTGATGTCGGGCCGCTCGGCCTTGAGTCGGCCCAGGACCTCGTCCACCCGGTCGGCCACCTCGAACTGGACGCCGTCGGTCTCCAGGCGCAGCGCGAGGTCGGTGCGGCGCTCACCCATGACGAACACGCGGCGGCCGCGCAGCACGGTGTAGTCCACGTCCCACAGCCAGGAGGTGTCCTTGCCGTCGGGGATCTGCGCGTTGACCGACAGGATCACCGGTGTGTGGGGCGGGTCCAGGACCGCGAAGGACTCCAGCCACCCGGCGGGGTTCTTGGAGAGCAGCAGCCGCACCTCGACGCCCATGGTCACCACGGAGGTGTAGCGACCGGCGACGGAGGTGATCTCACGCAGCCGCTCCACGGTGCGCTCGGGGTGCATGCCGTACCCGGCGGCGGTCGCGGCGGCGATCGCGGCGTTGGCGCGGTTGGCGTCGCCGGGCAGGTTCAGCCGCAGCTTGAGGCGCTGGCCGTCCGGAGCGACCAGGGTGTCGGAGTCGTTGTCCACCGACCAGGTGGTCTGGGGGCGGGTCAGGCCGCACTCGGGGCACTCCCAGTGCGGGTCGACGTCGCGCTTGAGGTGGCCGCCGCACTCGGGGCAGCACCAGGAGTCCTCCTTCCAGCGCTGACCCGCGGAGACCCAGGTGGCGTTGGGCGCGCCCAGGCCCGCCCAGGCCACGAGCGGGTCGTCCGCGTTGGCGATGACGTGGGCGCTGCTCTTACCCAGGGCCGTGCGCCACTTCTTGGCGAGCAGGTTGATCTCGGAGGCACGGTCCATCTGGTCGCGGCTGAGGTTCATCAGGACCACGAACGCGGGCTGGGTGGCGAGCAGCACCTGCGGGAGGTACTTCTCGTCCACCTCCAGAACGCCGTTGACGGCGGACGGGTTGTTCGACAGCGCGGTGATGTGCCCGGTGGGCATGTTCGCGCCGTGCTCGTTGGTGGCCACCTCACCGAACTCGCGCAGGGCCTGCGCGATGAGCCTGGTGGTGGTGGTCTTGCCGTTGGTGGCGCTGATCAGGGCGAGCCGTCGGCCCCGGGCGAGCTTGGCGAGCAGGTCGGGCTCGACCTTGAGCGCCACCCTGCCGCCGATCACGGAGCCGTCTCCCCGACCCGTGGCACGGGACAGGCCGGCCGCGCTCCTTCCCAGAACCGATGCCAGTTGGGCACGCAGCGGAAGCTCGCTCATCTCATCTCCACGATCTGCTGGTTCACCCGGGCGTTCGCTCCTGGGATACGGCGGGCGATGTGTCGGGCCAAGCCTAGTGTCCACCCCGGGTCAGACCCGCCAGTCCAACCGGTCGGGTGGCGGCCCCAGGTTGGGCGACACCTCTCCGTCGGCGGCACCCACCGGCGCGGGAGACGCGTCGGAGGCGGCGCCGTCGGACGCGTCGGGGGAGACGGCGGGTTCGGGGGCCACGAGGTGGGGACGGCCGTCCCCGGCGCGCCGCCCTCCTCCGGGGCCGCGCCCCGTCACCGCGTCACCGTCGCCAACGTCCGATCCGGTACCGGTGTTCCGGGAGTCGTCCACCGTGGCGAGTGTGGCTGTGGACAGGGTGAGGATACCCGGGTTGGTGTCGGCCAGGACAGGGCCGTCGGTGGTCAGCACCAGGGCCGCCGTCGGGGGGAGTCCGCGGAGCGACCCGGCGTCGAGACCGCAGGCACGGACGTGCGCCGCGCCGTCGTCGCCCGTGGCGACGGCCGTTTCGGTGCCCGCCGCCCGGGCGGTGGCCCTCCCCCACACGGTGGCGGATCTCACATGCCGGACGAGGTCGAGGGGCGCGATCGCGGCCGCGGCGTTGCGGATCACCGCGCCGGACTCGGTGTGCGGCGAGGGGAAGAACCGGTCGTCGGCCTCCACCTCGGCGTCGGGGTCCTCCGCCTCCCCGGTGGCCCCGCCCTCCACGGCCTCGCCGACCTCCTCGGTGAGGCGGTGCAGCCGCAGCCCGTCGGGGTCGTGCCCGGCGACGCCGGGCGCCGAGGCCACGGCGCGCCCGACGGCCCCCGCCGCGTCGGCTCCCTGACGCATCACCACGGGCAGACAGGCGGGGTCGGCGAACCGGTCGAGGGCGGCGGGAACGGCCGTGCGGAACATCAGGACCACTTCCACACCGCCGCCGGCCGCGGCGGCGAGGACCTGGTTGACCTCCCCGGAGGGGAGGGACTCGGCACCGCAGACCACGACCGTGCGGATGCGGTCCGGACGCGCACGGGGACGTCCGTCCGGGGCCCGCGGCGCCTCGGGCGCCTCCAGCAGCTCGCTGAGCGCGGACACGGCGTAGGTGCCGTAGACGCGGGCCGCGGACTCCCCGGAGGCCCGGTCGGTGGAGATGATCTTGACCTGTGCGTACTCGTTGTCGTCCGCACGGGTGCCGACCGCCTCGAAGGGGCTGAGGCGGCGTTCGAGTTCCCAGGCGCGTTCGCCGATACCGGGCCCGTCGGAGCAGCGCTCCCGCACCCGGGCGCGCTGCTCCGGGGTGAGCAGGGCGAGCGCGGGATCGTCCTCGGCGGCGTCGTCCTCGGGGGTGAGGAGGGCGCGCAGGCCGCCGATGAGTTCGGCGATCCCGACGTGCGGACCCAACACCTCCAGCAGACGCAGCAGGAGGGTCTCGTCGGCGTCGGCGTCCTCCGTGCCGCCCGAGGCCGCCGCGACCGCGGAGAGGACGCGGGCGCGCTGTCCCGCGTCCAGGTTGGTGCCCAGGGTCATCCGGGGCAGGTCGGCGGGGAGCACCCAGCGGCGGGGGTTCACGGCGCACCGGCGGGACAGCCGGACGAGTTCGCGTGTCACGGAGCGGCCGGTGAGGTCGACCACGGTGAGGTCGCCGCCTCCGCGCAGCCGGGAGAGGCCGACGGTGGCCAGCAGCGCCGACCATCCGGTCTCGTCCCCGCCCACCACGACGACGGAGCCCACACCGGCGGGAACGGTGACCCCGTACCAGAACGGCTGCGCCTCGTAGGCCCGGGAGGCGGCCCGCCACTCGGTGTACCTGCGGGCGTGTTCGCGCTGCCGCTCGTGCAGGGCCCGGTCGCGCTCCTCGCGCTCGGCTGCCAGGCGCTCCCTGGCCCTCTCCAGACGGTCGGCGACGACCTGGCGGCTCTGGACCAGGGCGAAGGCGATGGGCGCGGCGATGGCGACGCAGGCGAACACCCCTCCGAGGGCGAAGCTGCCGGGGAGGACGCGCAGGATCCATGACAGCGGGAACAGCAGGGCGAACAGGGCGAGTCCCGCCAGGGCGGCGTGGAGCGGCCGGTTGGTCCGGGCCTCGCTTGCGCGCTGGGCGGCGATCCACTCCTCGCTGACGGCCTCGGCGTCGGCGGGCGCCGGCCGGCGCGGGGCCGGGCCCGGGGGCGGAAGGAGCACGGCGTGCCGCCAACCGACGTAGGTACGTCCGGCCTCGCCTCGGGCTGCGCCACCTGATCGGGGGTTGGGCACCGTCCGAACACCTCCTGACCGGCCGTCGTGGGGGCGGCCGGGGACTCGTCCACGCGGACTCCGGCCGGGGCCGGAGCGTGGGGAGCATGCTGCCACCCGCCCGACGTGCTTGTCACGGCCCCACCGGAACCGGCCACGGCGTGTACGCGGGCTCGGGCGGATTGGCCGCCGGAACCAGTGAAGCAGCGGCGCGCACCGCTTTCCAGCCCCGCCACGAACCTGTGGAGAACCCGACGGGAACCGTGCTGGCGTGGCCGTCCTCCCCGGAGCGCGGCTTCGGCGGCAGGCACGGCAAAAGCCCCGGAGGGATCGGTGTCGCACCGGGCCCGACCGGCGTCGTCCGCGGCGCGGACCCGCCGCGCGTCCGTGACCCCGTGTCCGCGGCTGTGGCCGTCCCTCCCCGCGCGGGGGACGGGCCGGAGGGGCGTGGTCCGGGAGCCGACGACAGGGGCGCCGGTGCCGACGGTCTCCCGTCACCACCGGCGCCCCACACGCCTTCGGTCGCCCGGCCGTCTAGGCCTGGACCTGGAGGTCGATGACCCTGCCCACCTCGGCCTGCACCGCGTACTCGCCGGTGAAGCCCTTGGAGGCCAGCACGCGCACCTTCCAGGAGCCGTCGGCGGCGAAGAAGCGGAACGTGCCCTCCTCGCCGGTGGCCACCTCGCCGACGAAGTCGTCGGAGGAGTTCAGCAGACGGGCGTAGGCCCCGCTCAGCGGCTTGCCGTCACGGGTGACCGTGCCCTGGATGACCGCCTGGTTGCCCGCGTCGGCGTCGGCGAGGGCGACCCCGCCGACCGGAGCTCCGCAGCTGTCGCTCACTTGGCCTCAGCCTCCCCCAGCTCGACCGGGACGCCCACGAGGGAGCCGTACTCGGTCCACGAGCCGTCGTAGTTCTTGACGTTCTCCAGGCCCAGGATCTCGTGCAGGGCGAACCAGGTGTGCGAGGAGCGCTCGCCGATCCGGCAGTAGGCGATGATGTCCTTGTCCAGGTCCACACCGGCCTCGGTGTAGAGCTCACGCAGCTCGTCGGCGCTCTTGAAGGTGCCGTCCTCGTTGGCCGTCTTGGCCCACGGGATGTTGCGCGCGGTCGGGATGTGCCCCGGACGCTGCGAGGTCTCCTGCGGCAGGTGCGCGGGGGCCAGCAGTTTGCCGGTGAACTCGTCGGGCGAGCGCACGTCCACCAGGTCCTTGGCGCCGATGGCCTGGACGACCTCGTCGCGGAAGGCGCGGATCGAGGAGTCCTGCTCCTTGGCGGTGTACTGGGTGGCGGCCCGCTCCGGGACCTCCTCGACCAGCTCGCGGGAGTCGAGCTCCCACTTCTTGCGGCCGCCGTCCAGCAGGCGGACGTCGTCGTGGCCGTAGAGCTTGAAGTACCAGTACGCGTAGGCCGCGAACCAGTTGTTGTTGCCGCCGTACAGGATGACCCGGTCGTCGTTGCCGATGCCCTTGGCGGACAGCAGCTTCTCGAAGCCGGTGCGGTCCACGAAGTCACGGCGGACCGGGTCCTGGAGGTCCGTCTTCCAGTCGATCTTGACGGCGCCGCGGATGTGTCCCTTGTCGTAGGCGGACGTGTCCTCGTCGACCTCGACGAGGACCACGTTGTCGTCGTCCAGGTGAGCCTCCACCCAGTCGGCGTCCACCAGGACGTCGGAGCGGCTCATGGGGAACCTCCTGTGTTTCTTGTGCGGTGTCGCGTGTGCTGGTCGGTACTCCCGGGGTTGGCCGTCCCGGGGTTGACGGGGGTTGCGGAAGAGCGCGGGGGCGACCCCACTCCCTGTGCGAGCCGGGAACGACCGACGTCCTTCGGGAGGACCGTGGCCGAGGCGTACGGCGGGGGACCGAGCATCCGGAGACCGGAGACAAGGAGGTTGCCGACGGGTCGACGCGGCGGACGCGGGGTGGCGTCCGGTCGACCCTCGTGGTGTGTGTCCCCAGCTGCGTACAAGGACCAGTCGCACGGAGGGGCGTGGGCTCACGGGCCCGTTCGCCCTAGGAACACGGACAGAGCGCGGCGGCGACGCGGCAGAAGTCCACCGCCCGTCGCTTCGTCAGATACGCGCTCGTCAAGGAAGTCACACACAAGACGCTACAGGCCGCGTTACGTGTTTGTCACGGGTGGGGTGGATCACAGAACGGGTGTCCGTCCCGGTGGGGCGTCCGCGGGGAGACTCAGTGGACGGCGGCGCCGATCGCGGCGATCACGTCCGGTTTGCGGGGCTGCCCGCCGGCCCGTCTCACCACACGACCCGAGGCGTCCAGGACCAGGACGGTCGGGGTGCTCACGACGCCCAGGCGGCGGACGAGCCCGAGCCGGGACTCGGCGTCCACCTCCACGTGGGCGACGCCGTCGACCATCCCCGCGACCTCGTCGAGGATCCGCCGGGTGGCCCGGCAGGGCTGGCAGAAGGCGGTGGAGAACTGCACGAGCGTGACCCGCTCCCCCAGCGGGGCGCCGATGTCCTCCTCCGTCAGCACGTCGTCCGGCGCGTCCGCGCCCGGTTCCGCCATGTCGGTTCCCTCCCCGTGGGTGTCGCGTCCGGTTCCGCCGCCCGTCCGGCGGCGCCGGACGGATTCGTCAGACCGCCTCGGAGCCCATGATCGGAACGTCCTGTGCGGTGCCCGCGAACCGGACGCCGCTGGAGGCGGGCTCCACCTCGGTGACGGTCAGGCCGAACGGCAGCTGGGGGACCTGGAAACTGAAGGAGAGCGTGTTCGCGACCATGTCGTCGACGCCGGGGGGCGCGTCGTCGAGCTGGATGTCGGTGGGGGTGACCGTCACGGTGTCGCCGTCCACGGTGAACTCCCCGCCCGCGCTGACGGAGGTGCTGACACCGAACTGGCTCAGGGCCAGCTCACCGGTGATGCGGGGCTCGCCGCCCTCGGTGATGATCGTGACGCCCTCGGGCAGGTGCGGGTTGAAGAAGGAGTAGGGGAGCACGGCCGAGCCCTCCAGCTGACCGGCCACCACCCGGGGCTGG
Source organism: Nocardiopsis halotolerans DSM 44410 (assembly GCF_000341065.1). Lineage (GTDB taxonomy): Bacteria > Actinomycetota > Actinomycetes > Streptosporangiales > Streptosporangiaceae > Nocardiopsis > Nocardiopsis halotolerans. The sequence continues at coordinate 21,742 of NZ_ANAX01000236.1, forward strand.
TCGATCAGCTCGGCGAGGGGCGCCTCGACGTCGGTGGCGGTGGCGTCGATCTGCTCCAGGTGGACGTCGCCGACGGTGGCCGCGGGCGCGGAGATGTCGATCTCGGAGTAGGTGCCGCTGATCGCCTGCGGCAGGAAGGCCCAGCCCTCGACGGACACCTCGGGCTCCTGCTCCATCTGGAGCTGCTGGGCGGCCTGACCCGCGATCAGGTTCTGCGCGAAGCTGCGTGCTCCGACGTCGGCCGCCACCACGACGGCCACCAGGAGGAGCAGGAGGACGACGAGAAACTTACGCATCGGAGATCCCAGCACACTTTCTTTCGTTCCGGCGCGCTCTCGGCTGGGTCGTCCCGCCGGTCGTGGTCACACGCCATCGGCACCCGACGGGCGCCGGTCATGGAAACCTGTAGGGAAGGTTACTTCACCAGGGATGGGATGCCGGGGTCCGTCCAACGGTTCGCTCGACCTGGGCAAGTAGACCGGTTCGAGACATTTCCCCGGCGGGGCACGCGGAACCCGCCGGCGTGCCTCCCGCACCGTCCTCAGTGGGGCATCAGCATGGCGGCGAGGCCGTCGCTGGCCGCCGCGCCCGAGAGGGAGAGCTCGATCACGTTGGTGGCGACCACGTACTGGGGGCTGAGCCGGGAGAACTCCAGGACGTGCGGCTGCCGCTCNNCCGCTCGTGCTCCTCCTGCGCCAGCTCGTCGCGGTAGATCGCGTAGACGATGCGCTGGAGCGGTGCGCTGGGCACCGTGTGGCAGGCGAACAGCAGGGTGTCGGGCTCACCGTTGGAGACCTGCGCGACGAGGGCGTCGGCGACGCGGTCGAAGCCCGGCCCCTGACCGTCGGCGAGCGTGTAGATGGTGATGACGCCGCGAAGCTTGCTGGGCGGCGCCTGGCGGACCTGCGGGCCGTCGTAGTAGTCGTCGTAGGGGTCGGCTTGGCGACGCTTGCGGCGCACGGGCTCCTCCTCCAGGAGGTCGTCTTCGGGGTCCCCGCCCTCGTCGTAGTCGTCGAAGTCGTCGTAGTAGTCGTCATCGTCGTAGGAGTCGCGGCGCGGGCGTGCGGCGCGGGCCGCGGCGAACCACAGGGCGGCGACGGCACCGAGCATCAGCAGCGGCCCGCCGACGCCGAGGCCGAGGCGGCCGACCAGGATGGAGAGCACGGCGGCCAGGGTGACCAGCCCCAGTACCGACAGGTCGGTACCGCGGTGGTCGGAGGCGCGCCTGGCGACCGCGACGAGCGCCGTGACGAGGAAGACGGCGACGATGACCTGCGCGGCGTTGACGAGCGAGCGCGGGATGAGGTCGTAGTGGTCGCCCAGGGCGGGGTAGGAGGCGCCGAAGCGGGTGCTCACCCGGTCGACGGACAACACCACCAAGGGGACGATGGTGAACGCGCTGAGGAACAGGCGCGAGGCGAACCGGCCCCGAGGGGAGCGCACGCCGTACTCGAGGGCGCCCCAGGCCAGATAGAGCGGGCCTATGAGACTGATACCGATGTGCAGCAGCCGGAAGGTGAGTCCGCCGAAGTCGAACATCGCCCCGATCACGGCCGCACTGAGCCCCACCGTCGTCCCCAGCGCGGCGATGAGCCATCCGATGGCGGCCACACCGGGACGGCGCTGGACGTACGCGGCGAGCGCGGCGGTGGCGCTCCAGCCCACCAACGCGCTCATGAATGCCAGTCCTACCGTCACCATCCCGACAATGATGCTGCACGTTGACGGGTGGATGCGCACTCGGTGCAGGTATGAGGGGCCAGTCCGGGTGACGATCCCGCAGAGTGGAGGCCACAACGGGGATTTACACTGTGACCTTCATCACCCGTTTTACCGTCGCTTCCCAGCGATCACACGCGACCCACGGGTGGTCGTAGGCTCGCACTACGCGGGGAGCGCCGCCCCGAAGCCCGGAGGGCCGCCTCCCCCACCCAAGCCAGGAGAGAACCGTGTCACACGACGCCGTGCCCCCGAACACGCCTGGGGCCGCCTTCTTCGACGTGGACAACACCCTGATGCGGGGTGCGTCGATCTACCACTTCGCCCGGGGCCTGGCCTCCCGGGACCTGTTCACCACCCGCGACCTGATGCGGTTCGCGTGGGGGCAGACGGTGTTCCGGGTGACCGGAAGCGAGCAGCCCGAGCACATCAACGCGGCGCGTGAGGCCGCGCTGGCGTTCGTGGCGGGGCACGACGTGAACGATCTGGTCGCACTGTGCGAGGAGATCTACGACGACACCATGGCCGACCGGATCTGGGAGGGCACCCGGGCGCTGGTCCAGGGACACCTGGACGCGGGACGGCCGGTGTGGCTGGTGACCGCGACGCCGGTGGAGCTGGCGCAGATCATCCGGCGGAAGCTGGGACTGACCGGTGCGCTGGGCACCGAGGCCGAGAGCATCGACGGGGTGTACACGGGGCGGCTGAACGGGGACCTGCTGCACGGCTCGGCCAAGGCCGTGGCGGTGCGCTCACTCGCGCGGAAGGAGGGGTGGGACCTGGCGGAGTGCTCCGCCTACAGCGACTCCTCCAACGACCTGCCGCTGCTGTCCCTGGTGGGACGGCCTCACGCGGTCAACCCGGACACCGACCTGCGCAGGTACGCACGCACGCACGGGTGGCCGGTGCACGACTTCCGGCGGCACCGGGCGGCGTTGAAGGTGGGTGTCCCCGCGGCCATGGCGGGCGCCGTCGCCGGCGCCGTGGCGCTGCGCGCGGTCAGACAGCGAAGAACGGGCTGAACCGCGGAGCCCGGCGGCCCGCCGCACGGTGGTGGGGGTGCCGGGGTGAGGACGCGGGAGCGCGGGGCGCGCGGGTTCGGAGGCGGGCGTCGCCCACAGGCCGTGGAGGGACGTGGCGCCGTCAGGCGCGCGTGGTGCGATGGATACGAGGGGTCCGGGGGATCGGAGCACTTCATGCCGCCCGGAAAGCCCTCAGACGCTTTTTCCGGACATTTCACGGCGGGACCCGCTGGTGGGTGCGGGCGCGCGGCGCTCAGCGCCCGAGCGTGGCCCTGGCGAGGGTGAGCACGTGGATGGGCCGCAGACCGCCCCCGCGCGAGGAGTGCCCGCGACGGCTTCCGGCGTAGTCCTCGAAGGCCTCCACCGAGCTGTAGGCGGGCGACCAGTCCAGCACCCGCTCCAGGGAGTCGTTGTCCATGCCGGAGGTGTTCAGGCCCGCGCGCACCGCGCGTGAGGTGCTGGAGCTCGCGTAGTCGATCCGGCCGTGCCTGGCCAGCCCGCGCAGCACCCGGAGACCGCGCGCCGGAACGGGGAGCCGCTGGCCGCCGACGCGGCGCAGGCAGTGTGAGAGCGGGACCGAGTCCGCGCCCGCCACGTCGAAGAAGCCCGTGCTGTCGCTGAGCGCCATGCGCACCAGCGCCTCGGCGCCGTCGTCCTCGTGCAGGAACTGCACGCGGGGATCGCTGCCGAGCACGGTGGGCACGAAGCGTGAGTCCAGATAGCGCGTGAGGGGGGTGCGCACGGAGGGGCCGATGAGGTTGGCGAACCTCAGGACCGCCACCGACAGGTCGGGGCGGCGGCGCTGGAGGCCGCGGGTGTGCCGCTCGACCTCCGCCGCGTCGTCGGCGTCCAGGGTGGCGCTGGAACGCACCACCAGCCGCCGGACGGTGTCGGAGCGCTGGGCCGCGCCGAGCACACGCATGGTGCCGAGGACGTTGTCCTCCCGGTTGGGACCGCCCACGGTGTCCAGACCCAGGTGGAGGACGAGCTCGGCGCCGGAGTCGGCGACGATCCCGTCCAGGCTTCCGTCGTGCAGGTCGACGTGGGCGTACTCGACCCCCGGTGCGTCCGGGGGCGGCGGCGAGGAGTCGGCACCGATCACCCGGTGGACACCGGGCTCCTCACTCAGGGTCTGCGCGACCCTGGCGGCCAGGGGTGCGGAAACCCCGGTGACGAGTACGACACGAGCCATGGCGACACGTTCCTTGGAAGGAGACGGGAGCTGTTCCGGCAGGCCCGCGGACCGTTCACCCCGAGGGTGAACCGGCGACCGCGACCCGTGAGACACAACAGTGACTCACCCAGAAAATTCCATGCTTCGGCAAAGGCCGGGCAAGGACGAAGGTGTCTCCGCGTCCGGGGCGTGCCTGGAGCGCGCCCGCGCCCGCGGAGAGACGACGTTCGCCGCGACCGGCCCTACTTCTTGTTGCGACGCGCGACACGCGTGCGCTTGAGCAGCTTGCGGTGCTTCTTCTTCGCCATGCGCTTGCGGCGCTTCTTGATGACGGAACCCATGGGATCACCTTCTCGCTGACGAGAGTTACGGACATGCCGAACCGCTGGGCGGTGGAAACCGGCAAGGGGCTCGGATGCGGTCGCCGGAGCCGTGGAGCACCGGCGCGGTCGGAGCACGAGACGGCCGGTGCGACCGGGGCGTGTCCCCCGGGCCCGGCGCTGGACAGCGCACACCCACCGCACCCGAAGGCCCAGCTTACCGCCACGGGTGCGCGCTCCGGGTCACGCCCCGGGAAGTGAGGGCTCGTCCTTGTACAGCACGGCGGCCGGCTCGGCGTAACTGACGCTGGTCAGCCGCTGTTCGCTGAAGGTCAGGGACGTCACGCTCGCCAGGTTGCACTCGCGCAGGTCCGGACGGTGCCACAGGCGCTTGCCCTCGGCGGCGCGGCGCGCCATCCAGATCGGCAGCTGGTGGCTGACGCACACGGCCTCACGGCCCCACGCGGCGCGGCGGGCGACCTTGACGACCTCCACCATGCGGGCGACGAGCTCGGCGTAGGGCTCGCCCCAGGACGGCAGGAACGGGTTGTAGACCCGGCTGAACACGCGGGGATCGCGCACCGAGCGCTTCGACAGGCTCATGCCCTCGAACTTGTTGGCCGCCTCGATGAGCCGGTCGTCCAGGGTGACGGGCAGGTCCGTCGCCTTCTGGAGGGGGATCGCGGTCTCCTGTGTGCGGTCCAGCGGCGAGGAGAACAGCGCCGCGATGTCGTGGCCCTCGAACCACTCCGCGGCCATCTCGGCCATCTGCTGGCCCCGGTCGCTGAGGTGGAAGCCGGGCAGCCTTCCGTAGAGCACCTTGCCGGGGTTGTACACCTCTCCGTGTCGCAGCAGGTGCACGACGGTGGTCGTCGTCATCGTGTGTCTTTCCTTCGGGATCGTGGGCGTCGGGGCCGTGCCGGCCCTGGGCCTCAGCCGGTGTCAGCCCTGGGCCTCGGCCGCCGCACGGGCCGCTCGGGGCAGGGCCGAGACCACCCGGTCGACGGCGGCGTCGTCGTGCGCCGCGGAGAAGAACCACGCCTCGAAGGCGGCGGGCGGCAGGTACACGCCCTGGTCGAGCATGGCGTGGAAGAACGCGGAGAAGACCTTGGTGTCCGTGGTGCGCGCGGTGTCGAAGTCGGTCACCTCCCCGTCGGTGAAGAAGACCGTGAAGAGGTTGCCGCCGCGCTGGACTCGGTGGGCGACTCCGGCCTCACCGAGCGCCTTGGAGACCTCGGCCCCGACCTGGGCGGAGACCTCGTCGATGCGGGCGTAGACCTCCGGCGTGGCGCCGCGCAGGGTGGCGAGTCCGGCGGCGGTGGCCAGGGGGTTCCCGGACAGGGTGCCCGCCTGGTAGACGGGGCCGTTGGGGGCGAGGCGCTCCATGATCTCGGCGCGGCCGCCGAACGCGGCGGCGGGCAGGCCGCCGCCCATGACCTTGCCGAAGGTCATGAGGTCGGGGGCGACCCCCTCCAGGCCGTACCAGCCCGAGGCGCTGACCCGGAAGCCGGTGAGGACCTCGTCGAGGACGAGGAGGGCGCCGTTGGCGTGCGCGATCTCCTTGAGGCGGGCGTTGAACCCGGCCCCGGGCGGGACGACGCCCATGTTGGCGGGGCAGGCCTCGGCGATCACGCAGGCGATGTCGTCGCCGTGCTCGGCGAAGGCGCGCTCGACGGCCTCGACGTCGTTGTAGGGCAGCACGAGGGTGTCGGCGGCGCTGGCTCCGGTCACGCCCGGGGAGTCGGGGAGGGCGAAGGTGGCCAGGCCGGACCCCGCGGCGGCCAGGAGGGCGTCGACGTGGCCGTGGTAGTTGCCCGCGAACTTGACGATCTTGCTGCGCCCGGTGAAGCCGCGCGCGAGGCGGATCGCGGACATGGTGGCCTCGGTGCCGGAGTTGACGAGGCGGACCTTCTCGACGGGGGCGCGCTCGACGATCAGCTCGGCGAGTTCGACCTCTCCGGGGGTCGGCGCGCCGTAGGAGGTCCCGGCCGCGACCGCGCTGTGGAGGGCGTCCACGACGGTGGGGGCGGCGTGGCCGAGGATGAGCGGCCCCCACGAGCACACGAGGTCGACGTACTCGCGGCCGTCGGTGTCGGTGAGGTAGGGCCCCTCACCCCTGACGAAGAAGGGCGGGGTGCCGCCGACGGCTCCGAAGGCGCGTACGGGGGAGTTCACGCCGCCGGGGACGACGGCGGAGGCCCGCTGGAAGAGCTCTGCTGAATTCTGTTGAGTACCCACCTCACCAGTGTGTCAGCTGTGTCCCGTTCCGGAGCCACCACCCGCGCCCACCAGCGGGGACCCGCCCCGGGCCCGGCCTGGGCCGGACGGCCACGGAGCGGGGTGGGCGAGGCGCGTGTGGCCCCGGTCCTGGGGAGGGACGGGGCCACACGCCCGGTGGTTCAGTGCCTGGCGGCGTAGTCGTTGCGTGCGGGGGTGTCGGATGCGGTGCCGGAGTCGGGACGGCCGCCCGTGTCCGCCCGGTGGGCGCGTACGAGGGGCCGCAGGCGGTCGTTCCGGGCCAGGAGCTCGACGAGCGCGGTCATCGGACGGGCCATGGCGAGGGAGACCAGGACGGCGACGACCGCTCCGATGAGGAGGCCGACGGTCACGTCGTGCGGGTAGTGGACGCCGACGAAGACCCGGGAGAAGGCCTCCAGGACGGCGACCAGGACGGCGACGACGGCGGCACGGCGCCAGGCGAGGATGATCGCCGCGGCGGCGGCGCCCGCGATCGTGGCGTGGTTGCTCGGGAAGGACCAGTCGCCCATCGGGTCGCAGGTGGCGATCGTGGCCAGGTCGGTCATCGCCTGGCAGGGGCGCATCTGGTCGAAGAACGTCTTCACCGTGTTGCTGACCACGTAGGCCACGACGGTCGCCACGGGGGCGAACAGGGCCAGGCCGACCAGGCGCGGGGTCGCGGACCGGGCGCGCCACCAGGCGGCGAGGAAGAGGATCGCGAACACGCCGAGGAAGAGGTCGGTGCCCAGGTAGGCGACGTTCTGCACCCAGGGGTCGAGGTCCGCCGTGAACTCGATCACGGCTCGGGACCAGGCGGCGCTGATGGCGAAGATCTCGGAGACCATCTCTCTCCAGTGGGTCGTAAGGGGAGGGTCGCGCTTGGGGGCAAGGAACGGGCGACGTCCCGCCGCGAGATGACGGGATTCCCACGTGCTGATGACGTAAAGGCCTTCATACTGTCATCAACCGCGACCATTCGGACCCAGAGAGAGGCCGCATCGACGAAAGAGACGTGCGGCACCGACCAAAGCATCGGCCGTGCCGGCCGGAACGCCGGATGTACCGGTAAGTAACTTGGGGGTGTCCACCTTCCGGCGGCATCCGTCCGCCCCACCGAGACCGGAGCCCACATGACCCCGAACTTCTCCACCGCGGACCTCATCGACGACCACGGCGACACCCTGCGCAGCTGCACCACGCAGTTCCGCCAGTTCGGCGGGCGCGCCGTCTTCTCCGGACGGATCCGCACGATCCGGTGCCACGAGGACAACGGCCTGGTCAAGGAGGTCCTCAACACCCCCGGCGACGGCGCGGTCCTGGTGGTGGACGGCGGCGGCTCGCTGCGTACGGCCCTGATGGGCGACATGATCGCCGCGGCCGCGGTCGACAACGGCTGGTCCGGCGCGGTGATCCTCGGCGCGGTCCGCGACACCCGCGCCCTGGGCGGACTGGACCTGGGGGTGAAGGCCCTGGGCTCCAACCCCCGCAAGTCCCTCAAGGACGGCGCCGGACGCCTGGACGTGCCCGTGTCCTTCGGCGACGTCACGTTCGTCCCGGGTGAGTGGCTCTACAGCGACGAGGACGGCGTCGTGGTGAACGCCGAGGAGATCGGGGTCTGACACCCGACGACGCGGAGGTTGACGGGAGGGGTCGCGCCGGTGACCCCTCCCTCCCCAGGTGCCGCGCGGTCCGCGCCGTTCCCACCGCTCCCCGCCCCCGGGACGGGTTCTCCGCTGCGGCCACGGAACCCCCGCTCTTCCCGCCGGCGGCGGGCACGCTCGTCCGAACGCCCCCTCAGACCCGCCCGCGCAGGACGGGGTGGACCATGGCCGCGCACATCGCGGGGAGCAGGAGCAGCGGCGCGAGGATCCACACCAGTGCGTGGTCGACGAGCAGGACCACCGCCGCCTGCACCAGGCCGACCAGCGCGATCGCGATCCTCATGGGACGGTGCGCGGCCACCCACCAGCGGACGAGGGGCGTGTCATGGCCGTCCCGCGGCTCGGGTCGCGGCAGGGCGAGGCCGAGGCCGACCAGGAACAGACCGACCACCACACCCGTCACCCGGGCGACGGGGACGTCCCACCCGGCCTGGCCGAGAACGAGGACGCCATGCGTCACCAGCAGGAACAGGGACAGCAGACACAGGACCGCGTTCATGCCCCGGGTCACGCTCCGCGCCGTCGGCGCCCCAGGCAGGCTCAGCGCCTCATGGAGCGCCCCCTGGAAGCGGGGACCGACGACCGCGGAGACCGACAGCGCGACCGCCAGGAACCCCGTGGTCAGGGGCAGGGCCAGGACGAGCACCATGCGGGGGACCATGTTGGGGGTGCCGTCCAGGTTCGTCCTGCCGCCGTGCACCGTCTCGGGCAGGTCGGGCCAGGCCGTCCAGGAGACGAGCGCCATGAGGCCGACCGCGACCACCGTGACGAGAACGCCCGGAAGGGGAAGTCGCGACCTTCCCGATTCCCCCCGCCTCGTTCTTTCCGTACCGTTCACGCCGTTCCTTCCTCTCCCTCGTCGTTCGCTGGGGGAAACGCTAGGAAGGGCCGCCCCGGCACCGCATCGACCGCGTGGCACGGTGCGGTCATGCTCCTTCCGGGGCCGTACGCATGCCGGAGGTCATGGCGGCGGCGTGCCCCACGTATGACCTCCTGCACCGGTTTTCGCGACGTTCTCCCGGCTACGCTCGAAGGATGCGCGCCCCCGGCTCCCTGCCCGACCTGTCCTCCTGGGTCACGCTGCACGAGAACCACCCGCCCCGTGTGCTGAACCTGCTGTTCTGGGGCGCGGTGGCACTCACCCTGGTCCTCTACTCACTGATGCTCCTCAACGGTCTGGTGACCTTTCCCAGCGGTGAACCGATCGTCGACACGGCGTTGGTCGTCAGCGTCGGCATGCTCCTGCTGTGCTGTGTGCTGTGGCCGTTCCTGGCCTGGTCCCCGACGTCGCCGTGGCCGCGCAGGGCCGCCAGCGCCACCTTCGTCCTGCTCACCGTGTTCTGCATGCTCAGCAGCAACCACACGACGCTTCTGCTGCTGTGCTTGGGGACGATGAACGCGGTGGCCGTGTTCGGCCTGCCGGGCGGGATCGGCTACGGCGCCGNGCCTGTCCCTGCTGCTCCCCGGCACACCGTTCGCGCTGGGACTGATCGCCGGGATGATGCTGGTCTTCATCATCGTGGCCTCGGGACTGGTGTTCGCCGGCCTGACCGTGGCCGCGAGCAGAGCCGAGCGGACGAGGCGACTCCTGACCGAACTGGAGGAGGCCCACGAGGAGCTGCGCCGCCGTTCCGAACGCATGCGCGAGCTGGCCGTGGCCGAGGAACGCGCCCGCATGTCCCGGGAGATGCACGACAGCACCGGCCACTACCTGACCGCGCTCACCATGGCGCTGTCGAACGCGCTGCGCTTTCGCACCGCCCGTCCCGAGGCCGCGTGGGAGGAGGTGGAGCAGGCCCGGGAGCTCGCCCGGGAGGCCCTCACCGACACCCGGCGCTGGGTGCGCGCGCTGCGCCCCCTGAGACTGGAGGGACGCGCCGGGGTGGCCGCGATGCGGGCGATGGCGGCCTCCTTCGACGGCGGGGGCATCCGGATCGGGTTCACCGCGACCGGTGCCGACGCCTGGCCCGACCTGTCGGAGGAGGCCGAGCTGGTCTGTTACCGGGCGCTCCAGGAGGGCCTGACCAACGCGATGCGCCACTCGGGCGCCGACCGGATCGAGGTGGAGGTGTCCGCTCGTGCCGACGGGGTCGCGGTCGCGGTGACCGACAACGGCGGCGGCGCCCCGGAGGAGGCCGTGCGCTCCGGGTTCGGGCTGCGCGGCCTGGCCGAGCGGGTCACGGCCGTCGGCGGAACGGTGGCCAGCGGCAACGTGCCCGCGGGGGCCGGGGAGGAGGGCCCCGCTGAGGGCTTCCGCGGTTTCCGCCTCCGCGCGGAGGTTCCCGCGAACGATCGTCCACGGGAGACCGCCCCCAGTACGGCCGGAGGTACCGCGTGACCCCCGTATCGGTTCTGATCGTCGACGACCAGGTCCTGCTGCGGCAGGGCCTGCGCAAGCTGCTGGAGATCGAGGAGGGCGTCGACGTCGTCGGCGACGCCGCGGACGGGATCGGGGCCCTGGAATTCCTGTCGGCCGCCGACCCGCTGCCGGACGTGGCCCTGGTGGACGCCCGTATGCCGCGCATGGACGGGATCACCCTCATCGGCAGGATGCGCGAGGAGTACCCCTGTGTGTCCGCCGTCGTGCTGACCACGTTCGACGACGACGATCTGGTCTTCGGCGGGTTGCGGGCCGGGGCGCGCGGCTACCTGCTCAAGGACGTGCCGCCGGACGAACTGGTGTCGGCGATCCGACGCGCCGCCCGGGGGGAGACCGTCCTCGGCGGCCCCGCCGCCGAACGCCTGGTCGCCGCGCTCAGCACCGAACCCGCCGGAGCTCCGGAGGCCGTCCGGGACACCGCGGGCCCCACGCCGCTGTCCGAACGGGAGGAGGAGGTGGCCGACCTGGTGGGCACGGGCGCCACCAACCGGGAGATCGCGCGGGCCCTGTTCATCACCGAGGGCACCGCGAAGAACCACGTGACGAGCATTCTGCGCAAGCTCGGCCTGCGCGACCGCACCCGGCTCGCCCTGTGGGTGCGGGAACGCGGTGGCGGAGTCTGAGACGCACGCCCTCAGGCCCGGGTGGAGAACTCCTCGCTCGCGTCGGCGAGGATGTCGAGCACCGTGATCGGGTCGGGCAGCACCACCGAGGCGCCCTCGGCGCGCGGCGTACGGATCCAGGTGACCCGGCCGCCGGAGGGGAGCAGCGAGGGGGGACCGAGAACGAAGCTGTCCCGGCAGTGCCAGCGCAGGCCCGGCATCTCCTCCACGCCCTCGGGTACGCAGTCCAGGTGGCAGGACCACCACTCGTCCTCGTCCACCGGCGAGCGGGTGGCCACGAAGAACAGGTAGCGGGAGGACTCCACCGCCGCGACCGGGCCCGCGGGGGCGCCGGAGCGGCCCATCCGCGCCAGCGCCATCACACCCGCCTCGCGGGGCACGTCGAACACGTCGAAGACCCGTCCGGTCGGCAGGATGATGTTCGCGTCGGGGGTGGCAGCCCACCAGCGCCGGATGGTGTCGGTGTCGGTGCTGGCCTCCACTCCCCAGGCCATCGTCACCGGGTGCGCCGCGGGGTCGGGACACCCCATCCGGTCGCAGCTGCACGCGCGGTCCAGGCCCGGCGAGGTGCCGCGCGCCACCGGCCAGCCCAGGGCGGCGTAGCCCAGAGCGGCGTCGAGCATGCTGTCCGCCGCATGGCGCCGTTTACGTCGGTACAGAACCTCGGCCATGGTGCCTCCCCGGTGTTCCTCGTGGTCCAGGCGCGGCCTCGTCGTCCTGGGAGGCCCGACGCCCGGCGACCGCGACCGGGGCGAGGCCTGGTCGCGCTACCGCAGCAGGCGGGCGGCCTCGGTCGCCCAGTAGGTGAGGATCTGCTCGGCCCCCGCCCGCCGGTAGGAGGTCAGGGTCTCCATGATGGCCCGCTCGCGGTCCAGCCAGCCGCGTTCCGCCGCCGCCTCGATCATCGCGTACTCGCCGCTGACCTGGTAGGCCGACACGGGTACCGGGGAGGCCTCCGCCACCTTCGCCACGATGTCGAGGTAGGCCAGTCCGGGTTTGACCATCACCATGTCGGCGCCCTCGGCGACGTCCAGGGCGACCTCGCGCAGCGCCTCGCGCGCGTTGGCGGGGTCCTGCTGGTACCCGGAGCGGTCACCGAACCGGGGAGCTCCCTCGGCGGCCTCGCGGAAGGGGCCGTAGAACGCCGACGCGTACTTGGCGGCGTAGGCCAGGATCGGCACCCGCCCGTGTCCGGCGCGGTCCAGCCCGGCGCGGATCGCCGCGACCTGCCCGTCCATCATGCCGCTGGGCGCCACCACCGCGGCCCCCGCCTCGGCCTGCGCGGCGGCGACGGACGCGTACCGCTCCAGGGTGAGGTCGTTGTCGACGTGCCCGTCGGTCTCCAGGGGACCGCAGTGGCCGTGGTCGGTGTACTCGCACAGGCACAGGTCCGCCATGACCACGATGTCGTCGCCGACCTCGGCCGCCAGGTCGCGCAGGGCCACCTGGACGATCCCCTCCGGGTCGTCGGCGGCCGAGCCCCGCTCGTCCTTGTGCTCGGGGACCCCGAACAGCATCAGTCCGCCGACCCCGGCGGCCGCGGCCTCGTGGGCGGCCTTGCGCAGGCTGTCTCGGGTGTGCTGCACCTGACCGGGCATCGAGGAGATCGCCACCGGCTCGGTGATGCCCTCCTTGACGAACATCGGCAGGACGAGGTCCTCCGGGCGGACCCTGGTCTCGGCGACCAGGCGGCGCAGCGCCGGTCCGCGGCGCAGGCGGCGCGGCCGGGCCACGGGGAAGGCGGCGTCGTTGTTGGAGGCGGTCATCGCGGGGCTCCCGGTGTGGGTTCGTGCGTCAGGCTGGTCGTGGCGCGGTCAGAGCTTGCGTCGGCGCCCGCGCCGCTTCTGGCTGGGCTTGAGGACGGGCTTGCCCGCCTCGATCGCCTCACGCCTCTTGGCGGCACCGTACTCCGAGAGGGCGTGCGCGAGGGCGGAAACCGAGGCCTTGGGGGCCACGACGTCCACACGCAGGCCGAACTCGATCGCGGTCTTCTCCGTCTCTGGTCCGATCACGGCGATGGCGGTGGTGTTGTGCGGCTTGCCCGCGATCCCCACCAGGTTGCGCACCGTGGAGGAGGACGTGAACAGCACCGCGTCGAAACCGCCGCCCTTGATCGCCTCTCGGACGGGCGCGGGCGGAGGCGCGGCGCGCACGGTGCGGTAGGCGGTGACGTCGTCGACCTCCCAGCCGAGCTTGTCCAGCCCGGCGGACAGGGTCTCGGTGGCGATGTCGGCGCGCGGCAGCAGGACCCGTTCGATGGGGTCGATCTCGGCGTCGTAGGGCGGCCACACCGACACCAGCCCCGTGCTGGACTGCTCCTCCTCGGGCGGGGCCAGGTCGGGCTGGATGCCGAAGTCGCGCACGGCCCTGGCCGTGGCCTCGCCGACGACGGCGACCCTGACCCCGGCGAACGCCCGCGCGTCCAGGCCGTAGGACTCCAGGCGCTCCCGGATCGCCCGGACCGCGTTGACGGAGGTGAAGGCCACCCACTGGTAGCGGCCGGTGACCAGGCCGCGGACGGCGCGTTCCATCTGCTGCGGGGTGCGCGGCGGCTCCACCGAGATGGTGGGCACCTCCTCGGGGACCGCCCCGTAGCCGATCAGCTGGTCGGACAGGGCGGCGGCCTGCTCCTTGGTGCGGGGCACCAGGACGCGCCAGCCGAACAGCGGCCTGGTCTCGTACCAGGACAGCTCGGGCTGCCGGGCCGTCTCCGGGCCGACGACCATCAGCGCGGGCGTGGTCACGTGGTGGCCCTTGGCGTCCTTGGCCTTGAGGTCTGCGACCAGTCGGCCCAGGGTGGAGGTGACGGTGGTCTGCCTGGTGGTGCCGCCCGCGCGCACGACCGCGACGGGGGCCGTGGCGGGCCGCCCTCCGGCGATGAGGGTCTTGCACAGAACGTCGAAGCCGGGTCCCTGGTGCTCGGGAGCCTCACCCGCGGGCGCGTCCCCGCCCATGATGACCAGGGTGGCGTCGCTGGCCGCGGCCTCGTGCCAGTCGACCTCTCCCCCGCCGTGCGGCCGGGCGTTGAGCACGCGCACCTCGGGGTTGTCGGTGAGCAGGGGCACGCCGGAGAAGGTGGGTACGGAGGTGACCGCGGAGACGCCGGGGACGACCTCGACCTCCACTCCGGCCTCGTGGCAGGCGGAGACCAGTTCGGCGCCGCGGCAGCCGAAGAAGGGGTCGCCGGAGTACAGGCGGACCACCCGCTGGCCGTCGCGGGCGCGGCTCACCGCGAGGGTGTTGGCGTCGCCACCGCACTCGCCCGCCTCGACCACGGAGACGTCCTCGGAACAGTGGGAGAGGAGCTCACCGCGAAGGTCCGCGAGCTCCTCGACGGGTTCACCCAGGGTGATGACCACGTCGGCGTGGCGCAGCAGCTCGGCGCCGCGCAGGGTCAGCGTGTCGGCGCCGCCCGGCCCGGAACCGACCAGGGCGACGTGCCCGGACCGCGTGGTCACGCGCGGCTCCTCCGGCTGGGGGTTGGCGTTGGCGTTCACGTACTGGCTCCTCTGTGTGGATCGCCGTGCCCCGGCGTGCGGGTCCGGGGTGGTGGCGGTGCGGCGGGCTCCGGCCGAGGAGGCCCGCCGGCTGCTCCGGTCTAGGGCGTGTCCCTCTCCGCGAAGGCCTCCGCCACGATGCGGTCGGCTCCCTCGTCGATCATCTCGCGGGCCAGGTTCCGGCCGAGCGCGGTGGCGGCGGCCAGGTCCCCGGGCGAGTCAAGGTCGATGGTGCGCTCGCGGCGCACGGCGGTGGCGCCGTCGGTGGCGACCACGGCGGCGCGCAGGCGCAGACGGCCCGCGTCGGCGTCGTACTGGGCGTAGGCCCCGACGGGGGCGGCGCACCCGGCTTCGAGTTCGGCGAGCACGACGCGCTCGGCGACGACCTCGGCGCGGGTGGCGGGGTGGTCGACCGAGGCCAGGTAGGCGAGGTCGCCGTCGAGACGTCCGGCGGGGCACTCGACGGCGAGGGCGCCCTGGCCGGGCGCGGGCAGCATCTGCTCGGGCTCGAAGACGTCGGTGGCGTCGTCCACGCGGCCGACGCGGCCGAGTCCGGCATAGGCGAGGACGATGGCGTCGAGCTCACCGGAGGCGACCTTGCCCAGGCGGGTCTCGGCGTTGCCGCGGATCGGCACGAAGACCAGGTCCGGGCGCAGCGCGGCGAGCTGGGCGACCCGGCGCGGGGATCCGGTGCCGATCCGTGCACCGGCGGGCAGGTCGGCGAACTTGAGGCCGTCGCGGGCGCACAGGGCGTCGCGCGGGTCGTCGCGCTCGGGGATGGCGGCCAGCACGAGGCCCTCGGCGGGCGTCGTGGGCAGGTCCTTGAGCGAGTGGACGGCGAAGTCGATGCCGCCCGCGTGGAGTTCGTCGCGCAGGGCGTTGACGAACACGCCGGTACCGCCGAGCTGGGTCAGGTGCGCCTTGGTGACGTCACCGAAGCTGGTGATCAGCTCCAGTTCGATCTCCCTGCCGGTGCGTTCGGTGATGGCGTCGGCGACCATCCGCGACTGACTGGTGGCCATGGTGCTGCGGCGGGTGCCGAGCTTGGCCGGGGTGTCCTGCGCGGGCGCGTCGTGGGCGGGCGTGCCGGTCATGACTTCTCCTGTGCGGTTCGTGCCGCGGTGGCGGACCCCTCGGGCACGGTGAGCGCCTCGGCGGGGTCGAGTTCGAAGAGTTCCCGTAGGGCCGCCTCGTAGGACTCCCCGTCCGGTGCGGCGGCCAGCTCCTTGACACGCACGGTCGGTCTGTGCAGGAGCTTGTCGGCGACGCGGCGCATGGCGCGGGTGATCTCCTCGCGGGCGCGGTCGTCGAGGTCGGCGGGCAGACGGCCCTGGAGGCGCGACAGCTCGGCGTCCACCACGTCCCTGGCCTGCGCGCGCAGGGCGACGACGGTGGGGGTGACCTGGTGGGCGCGGCGGACCGCGCGGAACTCGGTGACCTCCTCGTCCACGATGTCGCGGACGAGGGTGAGGGCGCTGTCGCGGCCCGTGTCGGCGCCGGGGCCGGTGGCGGCGGCCTGGCGCAGGTCCTCGATGTCGACCAGGTGCACGCCGGGCAGTTCGCGCACGGCGGGGTCGACGTCGCGGGGCAGCGCGAGGTCGAGGAAGACCAGGGGCCGCGTGCGCCCGGCGGTGGCGGCGGCCACGGCGTCGGAGGTCAGGACCAGGCCCTGGGCGCCGGTGCAGGAGATGACGAGGTCGACGTCGGCGAGGGAGTCCGCCGCGTCGGCGAAGGGCACGGCCGCGGCGTCGACGGTCTCGTAGGCCTCGGTGAGGCACTCGGCCAGGCGCGCGGCGCGCTCGAAGGTGCGGTTGGCCACGACGACCGCATCGGCGCCCTGGCGGGAGACGGTGTTGGCGGACAGGGCGCTCATGGACCCGGCGCCGAGGACGAGGACGCGCACGCCCGTGAGGGGGCCGTGCGTGGGCTGGGCGAGCCCGGGCTCGTCGGCGGTGTCCCCGGGGATCGCGGACATGGGGCAGCCCACGGGGGGCACGGTGTCCGTGGCGGGGACGGTCTGGTCCGCGGTGGTCCGGGGGGCACCGGTCGGACCGAGTCCGAGGCCGTTGGAGGCCACGGTGAGGCCGAAGCTGACCATGTCGGCGCCCGCGTGGTCGAGGTGGGTCTCCGTGTGGGCGCGCTTGCCCACGCGCAGGGCGCGCTGGCCGAGGTCGTTGAGGACGCGGCCGACGGAGCCGTTCTCCTGGCCCTCCTTGAGAGCGTCGCGTACCTGTCCGAGGATCTGGCCCTCACCGACGACCATGGAGTCGAGCCCGCAGGTGACGGAGAACAGGTGCTGGACGGCGCGGTCCTCGTAGTGGACGTAGAGGTGCTCGGAGAGCTCCTTGAGGGGTACGCCCGTGTGCCAGGAGAGGAGTTCGGTGATGGCCGAGACGCCGCCGTGGAAGGCGGAGACGTCGGCGTAGACCTCGGTGCGGTTGCAGGTGGAGACCACCATGACCTCGTTGACGGAGTCGGAGCCGACCATCTCCGCGACCGCGCCGACGCGCGTCTCCCCGTTCAGTGCGACACGTTCGAGCAGCGCCACCGGCGAACTCCGATGGCTCAACCCCACGGCCAGGACACTCATCCGCGTTACTCCCCTGCAGGCACCACACAGCGTCTTCGTATGCTCCGGCGGCGGCCAAACCGTCGGAAGCGCGGCGCACGCTCGCTCATCGCCCACCGCTCATGCGGGCCTCGCGGCCCCGGTCGTCCATACCTCACATCAGTTCCAGGCCCGCGCGCTCCGCGTCACGGCCGTCGCCATCGGCCCTGCGCTGCGCGTGGAAGGCGAGGATCTGGAGTTCGATGGACAAGTCGACCTTACGCACATCGACTCCGTCCGGCACATTCAGTACGACCGGCGCGAAGTTGAGGATGCTGGCCACCCCCGCCTGGACGAAGCGTGTCGCCACGCCCTGGGCGGAGGCCGCCGGTGTCGTGATGACACCGATGGAAACGCCCGTGGAACGGACGACATCCTCCAGGTTGTCAATATGCCTCACGTCCAGGGAGGCGACACTCTGACCCACCATCGCGGGGTCCGCGTCGAGCAGGGCCGCGATACGGAAGCCGCGCGTTCCGAAACCCCCGTAGTTGGCCAGCGCGCGGCCCAGGTTGCCTATTCCGGCGATGGCCACGGCCCAGTCCTGGGTGAGACCAAGCTCACGTGAGATCTGGTAGACGAGGTACTCCACCTCGTACCCCACCCCGCGCGTGCCGTAGGAGCCGAGGTGGGACAGGTCCTTGCGCAGCTTGGCCGAGTTCACACCGGCCGCGGAGGCGAGGGCCTCGGAGGAGACGGTGAGGGTGCCGCGGTCCTGGAGGGCCTGGAGGGCGCGCAGGTAGACGGGGAGCCGGGCCACGGTGGCCTCGGGGATGCCCCTCTCCCGGGGCCGTGGTGGACGACTGGTCACAGGCGGGCGCTCCTGAGCGGCGGTCGGCGGACGGCGGGCGGATGCGGGGGCGGCCCGGGCGGGAGGCGGTCCGCACGGTCCGGTCCGGAGGAGCGGGCGAATCGCCGCCGCGCTCCCCCATCGGCCCTAGATTACGTGCTTGTGAAAGCATGCACAAAGTGGGGTGCGCTGTGACGGAGGGCTCATAAGTTCCCACCAGGAAGGACTTCACGACCCCACGAAAATCTCCGATCGGCGCGACAGCGATATCGACCAACCGAATTGCCGCAGATGTGCAGATTTGTGCTCGCTGTCGCGGTTTTCGTCCGTTCACCGGACACCGACCCGCTCAACCGCCGAGGGCGGAACGCAGCCGCTCCCCGCTGACCCTCCAGAAGTCGTGGCGGCGTCCGTCCACGAACGTCACCGGGATCTTGTCCCAGTACTCCTCGCGGTCGGCCTCGCCCACCTCGTCGAGCTGCCGCTGCGCCCGGCTCACGCCGAGTTCGCCGGTGACCCGCTCGATGACCCCCCAGGCGTCCTCGCACAGGTGGCACCCCGGTTTGCCGAGCATCACCACACGTGCTCCGCCCGCCCACTCGGGCGTCTCCGCCATGCTCTCCCACCTCCGCTTTCTCTGTCGTCCCAGGCGTCTCATCCACCCGCGAAGGGCGGTAGGACCTCGATCACAGTCTCGCCCGTGACGGGAATCTCACCGTGCGGCCTGCGCCCGACCGGATGCTCGTCGACGAGCAGGGACGAGGCCCCGAGCACGCGCCGGAAACGGTCGTCCGGGTGCAGCCGACACGCCGCCGCGAGGGCGTCCGCGAGCGTCGCGGCGTCGACCGTCTCCTCGGCGGTTCCCGCGGCCTCCTTGGCCGATGCCCAGTACCTGATAGTGCACTTCGCCATTCGTTGATTATCCTTGGTGTCACTCGGAGGCGACGAATCAGACATCTTCACCGGGGGCAACGGCGCCTTCGATCGCCCGTGTGAGACGGGCTGACGAGAAGAGACGCATGAGTCATCTGCTGCTGTTGACGAACTCGAACGAACCGTCCGACCACGTACTCCCCGCCCTCGGACTCCTCCTGCACTCGGTGCGGGTGGCACCGGCGGAGGCCGGGGCGCTCCTGACGGCGGGCGGCGGCTCCGGCTCGCCGGTCGACGCCATCCTGGTCGACGCCCGGACCGACCTGGCCGCGGCCCGGAACTTCTGCCGCCTGCTCGACACCACCGGCCTGGACTGCCCCCTGCTCGTGATCCTCACCGAGGGCGGTGTCGCGGCGCTGACGCCCGACTGGCAGGCGGACGACTTCGTCCTGGCCACCGCGGGGCCCGCGGAGGTCGAGGCACGCCTGCGGCTGGCCGTCGGCTCGGCCGAGGCCGGGACGGACGATCCCGACGAGATCCGCCGGGGCGACCTCGTTATCGACGAGGCCACCTACATCGCGCGCCTGCGCGGCCGCATCCTCGACCTCACCTTCAAGGAGTTCGAGCTGCTCAAGTTCCTGGCGCAGCACCCGGGGCGGGTGTTCACCCGGGCTCAGCTGCTCCAGGAGGTGTGGGGCTACGACTACTTCGGCGGCACCCGCACCATCGACGTCCACGTGCGGCGCCTGCGCGCCAAGCTGGGCTCGGAGTACGAGTCGCTGATCGGGACCGTGCGCAACGTGGGCTACCGCTTCGTGCCCGACCCGGCCACCAAGGCGTCCAAGGCCCCGGCGGAGGAGGCCGACGCGCTGCCCGAGGCACGGACCGCCGAGGTGAGCGCCACGTAACGGCGGAGCGGACGCGGCACCGCGTCGCGCGACCGCGGACCACCCCGGGGCGCCCCGTGCGGGCGCCCCGGCGTCGTTTCCGGAACCGGACACCGCGCTCCTCCCCCGCCACCCCCTTCACCGGCGAAACGCCTCGAATGCGGCGATCCGAACACTCGTGTTCGACGGCCCCAGGTCCTAAGATCATGGAGGCACCCGAACGCCGGGACGTCAGGCGCGGCGAACTCCTCGCGGCCGGGTACCCCGAAGCTGCTTTGGCGCGCCATCCGCGAGGAGGAGAACGCCCCGATGCCCACCGACGCCGCGAGATCCCCGCTCACCCCCGGGCACCGCCGTAGAGCCATCGCCCTGGGTGCCGTCTTCGTCGGCTCCAGCCTGATCGCCGTCATGTCCCCGGCGTACGCCGAACCGAGTCCCTCGGGAACCCCGTCCGGGTCCGCCCCTCCCCCCACGTCCTCCGCCTCTCCCGCGCCCTCCCCCTCGCCCTCACCCACCGAGTCGCCCACGCCCTCCCCGGAACCGCCCGTCGTGTCGGCGGTCATCGACTTCGGGCGCGGCTCCGACGAGGTGGCGCTGGGCGAGCGCACCCCGGCCAATCCCCTCACCGTGACCAACAACGGCGACGCCAGCATCTGCCTGGTCCGGCTGACCGTGAACACGCCCGGGTTCGGCGTCAGGGACTTCACGCCCCAGGAGGTCGCTCCGGAGGGCTCCGCGTCCGCGGGCGAGGTCACGGGCGCGGCCCGCGAGACGACCGACGTGGTGGCGACCCTGACCTACGCGCTCGCCCAGGAGGGCGTCGACTGCGCGGCCCTCGAACCGGCGGACCGGCACAACGTCTCCACCGGCACGTGGACGGTCTCGGTGGTCGGACCGGACCCGTCACCGTCTCCGGACCCCACCCCCTCTCCCACCAAGGAGCCGAGCCCGTCACCCACCGACGGCCCGGACGGGAACGGCGGGGACGAAGGGAACGAAGAGGACGAGGACGAGACCTCGCCCCCGGACGAGGCGTCCGACCCCGACACCTCCGGGACCGGCGGGGACCAGACCGGCGACTCCGGCGGCTCCGGGGATTCGGGCAGCTCCGGCGGTTCGGGTGGTTCCGGTGACTCGGGAGGTTCGGGCGGTTCCGGGAACTCCGGCGGTTCGGGCGGCGGGGTGGACGACGTGCCCACCAGCGACGTGCCCACCAGCGACGACACCTCGGGGCTGCCGAGCGACGAGGCCGACCTGCCCGGGGTCGTCCCCGGAGCCGAGAACCTCGCCGAACTCCCGACGGTGACCCCGGGGTCGCCGGAGGACGACGGCGTCGACGAAACCGAGGTGGCCGCCAACCACGGCGACCTGGGCCCGAACATGGCTCCGGCCGTGCTGCTCGCCGCGTTCCTGTTGGCGCTGCTGCTCGCGACCCCGCTCGCCCCGGCGCGACGCGTCCGGGTCGGCGGGGGCTACCAGGGCAGGCGCCGCAAGCGGTAGTGGGCTGACCGGACACGTTGCCGGTGTGGCCGAGGTGCTCCCACCCGGAACGATCTCGTACTTGGAGCGAGACTCGCCACAGGTGCAGGATCAGCGCGAACGGGGCGGGTCGGTGCGCCTTCACGGTCACCCCGCCGAAGCGACGCGCGGAGGCGGCCCGGCCAACGGGTGTCCGGCGAGCGGGCCGCCGGGTGGGCGCCGCGCCCCGGCACCCGTGGAAAGCGGAAGCGGGCAGGCGGGCGACGGGACCGGCCGACGCGCGGGAGCGGGGCACCTTACCAGGACAAACGCCGCGGAGGCCGTGCCTGACCGAATCCCGGCGGTCATCCCATCGTAGGCTTTCGCTCCATGGACACCCCGCTAGTCACCGATGATCTGACCCCGGACCTGGCAGACCAGGTGCTGACACTCGCCGAGGCCGCGCGCGCGACCGACGGCGTCGCGCCTCTGTCGGAGCACACCCTGCTCCGCGTCAGGCACGGCGCCCCCTCGGGGAGCAGCCGCTTCCACCTGTCCCTGGAGGACGGGCGCGTGGTCGGCTTCGCCTTCGTGGAGCGCGTCACGGGCGAGCCCGACTCCGGCGAGGTCGTGGTCCACCCCGACAGCCGGAGCCGGGGGCACGGCACCGCCCTGCTGCACTCGGTCGACCGCGACGCCGGGCCGGACGGAGTCCGCGTGTGGGCGCACGGACGCACTCCGCAGGCCGTGTCGGTGGCGCGGGAGGACGGGTGGACCGCGGTCCGCGAACTCCACAAGATGCGCATGCCGCTGCGTGACATCGCCGCCGACGAGGCGGGCGGCCCCTGGACGGCCCCCGAACTGCCCGAGCCCGAACTCCGTCCCGCGGTGGCCGATCAGGTCCAGCTGCGGGCCTTCGTCGTCGGCCAGGACGAGCAGGCGTGGCTGGAGACCAACGCGCGGGCCTTCGCCGACCACCCCGAACAGGGCCAGCTCACGCTGGACGACCTGCTCCAGCGCGAGGTGGAGGACTGGTTCGACCCGCACGGCTTCTTCCTCGCCGTCACCAGGGACGGCAGGGTCGCCGCGTTCCACTGGACCAAGACCCACGCCGACGGTGCCGGGCTCACCGACGGGGAGGCGGTCGGCGAGGTCTACGTGGTGGGCGTGGACCCCGACTGGCAGGGCACCGGCCTGGGACGCACGCTGACCCTGGCGGGCCTGCACCACCTGCGCGACGTCGGCCTGCCGTGGGTGCACCTGTACGTGGACGGCGACAACGAGGCCGCGGTGCGGCTGTACGAGTCGCTGGGGTTCGCCATGTGGGACACCGACGTGATGTACGCACCTCCCGGGGGCGGCGTTCCCCGGTCCGACGTGTGACCCGTCACATTCACCGAGCAATCCCCCTACCGCCACGGGAGTGCGACGGCCCGTTCATCTTCCGTTCACCTTCCTTGGGACAACTCGTCACCTGTGGCACCTACCTTCACATTCGGCGCAGCACGGCCACCGTCCACCACCGACCGCGGCGCGGTGACCAGCGGCCGACCACCCACGGGACGCGGGAAGGCCCTAGGCGGGGAGACGATCCCCGGCCGCGGGAGGACCGCGCCGGAACAGGCCAGGCACGCAGAAGGTGCACGGCAAGCACCGCACCACCCGGGCGACCCGCCCCGAAACCTTCCGAACCGGAGCCAATCCATGACGACCACGGACGCGCCCGAGGCGGCACCACCGCCCACGGGCAAGCGCCGGATCGGCGACGTCGCCTTCGCCGGGCTCGCCCGAGGCTCGGGCCTGCTGATCCTGCTGATCCTCGCCGGCGTCGCCGCCTTCCTGGTCATCCAGGCCTGGCCGTCCCTGACAGCCAACACGGCGAACTTCCTGGCCAGCACGGAGTGGGACCCCAACGTCCGTGAGGAGCCCGCGTTCGGTGTCGCCGCCCTGGCGTTCGGCACCGTGCTCGCCGCGGCCATCGCGCTGCTGCTGGCCACGCCGGTGGCGATCGGGATCGCACTGTTCATCGTCTTCTACGCGCCGCGCAGGATCGCCTCGGTGCTCGGCTACCTGGTGGACCTGCTGGCCGCCATCCCCAGCGTCGTCTACGGCCTGTGGGGCATCGGTTTCCTCGCGCCGGAGCTGGTCCCCGTGTACCAGGCCATGGTCAGGTACCTGGGCTGGATCCCGCTGTTCTCCGGCCCCGCCTCCACCTCGGCGCGCACCATGCTGACCGCCGGCGTGGTCCTGGCCGTGATGATCCTGCCGATCATCACCGCGATGTCGCGTGACGTGTTCCAGCAGACCCCGCAGGGGCACCGCGAGGCCGCGCTGGCCATGGGCGCCACCCGCTGGGAGATGATCCGCCTGGCCGTGCTGCCGTTCGGCAAGTCGGGCGTGATCGGCGGCGCGATGCTCGGTCTGGGCCGCGCCCTGGGCGAGACCATGGCCGTGGCGATGATCCTCTCCCCCGCCCTCATCGTCTCGTGGGACCTGTTGCAGAGCGGCAACCAGACCATCGCCGCGCACATCGCCCTCCAGTACCCCGAAGCCACCGGATACGGCGTGTCCGCGCTGATCGCCGCCGGGCTGGTCCTGTTCGCGATCACGCTCATCGTCAACATGGCCGCGCGTTACGTGGTCTCCCGGGGGAGCAAGGAGTCCTGATGAACACGACGACCACCCAGCCCTCCGGAGCCGGCACCGGTTCGCCCGCGAACGAGATGCGCCGCGGGAGCCTCCCCAACCACTTCCCCGCCATGCTGCTGGCCTCGTGCGCCGCCGTGGTGGCGGGGATCCTGCTGGCCTTCTCCTCCTTCGGCTTCCTCCTGTGGGGCCTGCTCACCGCCGTCGCGTACGTGGTGATCATCGCGACGGCCTCCGCCCGCGTCGAGGGCGGACGCAAGGCCAAGGACCGACTGGTCACCGCGGTCGTCTACGGGTGCTTCCTGGTGGCGATGCTGCCGCTGGTGTCGGTGCTGTGGACCGTGCTCCGCAACGGCATCGTCCGCTTCGACGGCTACTTCCTGTCGGTGTCGATGAGCGGCGTCCTGCCGAGTATGGACGCGGGCGGCGTCTACCACGCGATCGTCGGCACCCTGGCGATCACCGGGATGGCCACGCTCATCTCGGTCCCGATCGGCGTGATGACCGCGATCTACCTGGTGGAGTACGCCGAGGGCCGCCTGAAGCGGATCATCATCTTCTTCGTCGACGTCATGACGGGTATCCCGTCGATCGTCGCGGGCCTGTTCGTGGTGGCGCTGTGGATGATCCTGTTCGGTCCGGGTGAGACCAACGGCGCCGCGGGCGCCATCGCGCTGTCGGTGCTGATGATCCCCGTCGTGGTGCGCTCCAGCGAGGAGATGCTGCGGCTGGTGCCGCAGGACCTGCGCGAGGCGTCGTACGCCCTGGGCGTGCCCAAGTGGCGGACCATCACCAGGGTCGTCCTCCCCACCTCGGCTGGCGGTCTGACCACAGGAATCATGCTCGCCATCGCCCGCGTTATCGGTGAGACGGCGCCGCTGATCCTCACGACGGGGTCGTCCGCGACGGCGATCAACTGGAACCTGTTCGACGGGCAGATGATGAACCTGCCGGTGTTCATCTACTCGCAGGTCCGTATGGGCGGCGCCGTCAACTACGAGCGGGCCTGGGCGGCGGCGCTGACCCTGATCCTGGTGGTGATGCTGCTGTTCTTCCTGGCCCGCATCATCGGCCGCATGTTCGCGCCGAAGACCCGCTGACCCCACACCAACCGCCCACGCCCAGCGCGCGGAGCAGATTCACGAGGAACTTCCAGTGGCGAAACGTATCGACGTCTCCGGTCTCAACGTCTACTACGGCGACTTCAAGGCCGTGGAGGACGTGTCGATGACCATCGAGCCGCGGTCGGTGACGGCGTTCATCGGATCGTCCGGCTGCGGCAAGTCCACCTTCCTGCGGACCCTCAACCGGATGCACGAGGTGACCCAGGGAGCCCGGGTCGAGGGCAAGGTGCTCCTGGACGACCTGGACATCTACGGGGCGGACGTGGACCCGGTCATGGTGCGCACCGAGGTCGGCATGGTCTTCCAGAAGGCCAACCCGTTCCCGACGATGTCGATCTACGACAACGTCATCGCCGGTGCGCGCCTCAACAGCAAGCGGATGAGCAAGTCCGAGGCGGACGACCTGGTGGAGCAGTCGCTGCGCGGCGCGAACCTGTGGGAGGAGGTCAAGGATCGGCTGGGCAAGCCCGGTGCGGGCCTCTCCGGCGGTCAGCAGCAGCGGCTGTGCATCGCCCGTGCCACCGCGGTGAAGCCGTCGGTGCTCCTGATGGACGAGCCGTGCTCGGCGCTGGACCCGATCTCGACCCTGGCGATCGAGGACCTCATCCACCAGCTCAAGGAGAACTACACGATCGTCATCGTCACGCACAACATGCAGCAGGCCGCGCGTGTGTCCGACCGGACGGCGTTCTTCAACCTGTCGGCTCCGGGCAAGCCGGGCAAGCTCATCGAGATGGGCGAGACGAACCAGATGTTCACGCGGCCGGAGCAGAAGGAGACCGAGAACTACATCACGGGCCGCTTCGGTTAGACCGCCCCTCGTCTGGCTGGCCGGTGATGGGGTGGTCGCCCCTTCTGTCGGACCGTCTCCCGTCCGGGGGCGACCGGCGACGTGGGGCGCTTCGGCCGGGTCCCCCTCCCACGGCCGGTCGTGTCTCCTCCCCTTGACCGGGGGCTGGCGGTGTTGGAGGGTCGTTGCGGACCGACCGTCTCCCTCCCCCGCCGGTACCGCCGCGGAGTGACCGACCCGGACGAGAGGACACAGCGTGACCACACCCCTGGTGATCGACACCGACACCGCGCAGGACGACTGCGTGGCCCTCCTCGTCGGATTACTGGACCCGGACGCGGACCTGCGCGCCATCACCATGGTGGCGGGCAACGTGGGGTTCGACAAGCAGCTGCGCAACGCCTTCCTCACCCTCAGCGTGGCGGGACGCCTGGGCGAGGTGCCCATCCACCCGGGCTGCCGCCGTCCGCTCGTGCGCCCGTGGGTGAGCGCGGAGAACGTGCACGGCGACGGGTCGGGGGGCCTGTCGATGGACGACGCGGACCTGGAGCCCGAGCGGGAGCACGCCGTGGACGCCCTGATCCGGCTGGCCGCGGAGAACCCCGGTGAGCTGTCGATCGTGGCGATCGGGCCGCTGACCAACATCGCGATGGCCGCCGTCAAGGACCCGGACTTCGTCCGCAACGTGGGCACCCTGTACGTCATGGGCGGCTCCAACAACGGCCGTGGCAACATCAGCGCCGCCGGGGAGTTCAACTTCTACGTCGACCCCGAGGCGGCCAAGGCCGTGTTCGCGTCGGGCTTCGAGGTCACCGTGGTCCCCTGGGACCCCCTGACCCTGCGCCAGGCGGTGTTCGACCAGGAGAGGCTGGACACGATCGCCGCCATCGGCACCCCGCTGTCGGACTTCTTCGGTCGCGTGTGCGCGGCGACGCTGGAGTTCGACCGCAGGGTGGGCATCGACGGCACCACCCACCCCGACTCCCTGGCCGCCTCGCTGCTGCTCCACCCGGAGCTGGTGCGCCGCTCCGGGCGCTACCACGTGGACGTGGAGACCGCCGGAGAGTTGACCCGGGGATACGCGGCCATGTCGTGGGGCGTGCACGGGCTGGAGGCGAACGCGACGGTGATCGAGGAGATCGACGCCGACGGGTTCTTCGACCACCTCGTCGGCGTGCTCTCACGGCGGACGGTTCCCAGCCGGAGGATCACCGGCCTGTAGGTCCCGGGCCCCGGCGGGCAGAGGACACGCCTCCACCCGCCGCCGGTCCGCGCGGAGGGGGTTCGGACGGGGGAATCGGGGTTCTCGGGGGTCTCGGGGGCTCATCCGTTCTTGACGACGATGGTCTCCACCGTGTTCGCGACGTGCTCGAACGCGTCCGCGGCGGTCTCCAGCTCCTCGATGACGTCCTTGAGCTTGAGGACGGTCAGGGCGTCGTACTCCCCGCTGAACAGGCGGGCGAGGAGCTTGCGGTAGATGCGGTCGGCCTGGTTCTCCAGCTGGTTGATCTCGATCCAGTACCTGGTCAGGTCCTCCAGCGTGCGGAGACGGGGCATCGCCTCGGCGGTCAGCTCGGCGGCGCGTTCCAACACCTCGATCTGGTCGATGATCCCCTTGGGGAGGCGTTCCAGGGCGTAGAGGCCGATGAGGTCGACGGCGGCCTCCATGGAGTCCATGACGTCGTCCAGGTTCGAGGCCAGTCGGTAGATGTCCTCCCGGTGAATCGGTGTCGCCGAGCTCTTGTTGAGACGTCGCATGATCGCGTGGGTGGCGTCATCACCCGCGTGCTCGCAGGCACGCATCTTCTCGGTGATGGCCTCGCGGTCGGCCCCGTCACTCATGAGCTCCACCAGCAGGCGGGCCGCGATGACCAGGTTGTTCGCCGAGTCGGTGAACATCTCGTAGTAACTGTCATCACGCGGGCGCAAGCGCAGGCGCACGTCGTTCTCCCGATGGTGCGGTGGTGTTCCTTGGTGGATGTTAAGCGCGTTGGTCGGCTGGTCCGGCGCGGTTGGGGCAGGGTGGCGCGGGTCCGGCGTCGGGGCGGCGGGACCGCACGGACTTAGTCACCCCTTATTCATCTGGTGGTGCCGCCGCGTGGATCACCCTGGGGTAGGGGGTCCATCGCAATCCTCCCAATCTCAACAACACCGGGACGGTTCGGGACGCTACCGTGTCCCGCCCCTGCTGGCCAGCGTCACGCTGAGACAGGAATCACCCAATCAAGCGGAGACCGGTGGACAGTTCCTCCGGTGTTCCTTGATGTCCACCTTCGGTCTATTTTGCCGCCATGACAAGTACCCCCTTTGTTCATCCATTCGATGACCCGGCACCGACGGCCGAACCGTCCCCGTAGGCTCTGGAGCCATGCCTTCCGCTCTGAGCCCGAGCGCCGTGCGGCGCCTGCGCGAGTCCCTGGACGAACAGCTCTCCGCTCTGGGAGAGGCCCCCTTCGAGGGAGGCGACGAGGACGCCGTCGCCGCCTGCGCCGAGGCGGTGCTGCGGGCCGGAGAACCCCTGCGCACGGCCGTCAAGGCGGCCGTGCGGGGCAGCCTGGCCCTGCTCGCGGACCGCGCCCCGGGGCGCAGCCTGGAGGTGCGCGTGCCACCGCACGGCGCCGTCCAGGCGGTCGAGGGCCCACGACACACCAGGGGCACCCCGCCCGGTGTCGTGGAGACCGATCCCCTCACGTGGCTGCGCGTGGCCACCGGGCGCCTCCCCTGGGACCGAGCGGTCTCCGAACACCTGGTGCGGGCGAGCGGCGCCCGCTCCGACCTCTCCGGGCACCTGCCCCTGTGGCCGGCGCCGCCCCCGGGTGGTGCCACGCCGACGGCCAGGCACTAAGCTGTGGGTGTGTCGTACTCCGACGGCCGGCTCACCACGGACCTCGATCCGCTCGAACGCGGCCCGCAGGACGCCTGCGGTGTCTTCGGGGTCTGGGCTCCCGGCGAAGAAGTCAGCAAGCTCACCTACTTCGGTCTTTACGCTCTGCAGCACCGCGGACAGGAGTCCGCGGGCATCGCGCTGAGCGATGGGGAACGGATCGTCGTCTACAAGGACATGGGACTCGTCTCCCAGGTCTTCAACGAGGCGACCCTGGACTCCCTGCGCGGCCACCTCGCGATCGGCCACTGCCGCTACTCCACCACCGGCTCCCCGGTGTGGGAGAACGCACAGCCGACCTTCTACACGGCCCGTGAGGGAGGTCTGGCACTCGGCCACAACGGCAACCTGATCAACACCCCGGAACTGGCGGGGATGCTGCCCGACACCCGCCGGGGCGCCACCACGGACACCGAGGTCCTCACGAACCTGCTGGCCGACCGGGCCAGGAGCGGAAGCTCCGTGGAGGACGCGGCCATCGAGCTGCTCCCCCAGGTCAGAGGCGCCTTCTCGCTGGTGTTCATGGACGAGGACACCCTGTACGCGGCGCGCGATCCCCAGGGCATCCGCCCGTTCGTGCTGGGCCGCCTGGGTGAGACCTCCGGCGCGGGCGGTTGGGTGGTCGCCAGCGAGACCGCGGCCCTGGACATCGTGGGCGCCACCGTCGTCCGCGAGATCGAGCCCGGCGAGCTCCTCACCATCGACGAGCGCGGGGTCCGCTCCCGCCGCTTCGCTCCCGCGCGCCGCAAGGGCTGCCTGTTCGAATACGTCTACCTGGCCCGCCCCGACACCACCATCGCGGGCCGCAGCGTCAACTCCACCCGTGTGGAGACGGGCCGCCGCCTGGCCAAGGAGCACCCGGTGGAGGCCGACCTGGTCATCCCGGTGCCCGAGTCCGGCACCCCGGCCGCGGTCGGCTACGCCGAGGCCAGCGGCATCCCCTTCGCCCAGGGTCTGGTGAAAAACTCCTACGTGGGACGCACCTTCATCCAGCCCAGCCAGACCCTGCGCCAGCTGGGGATCAGACTCAAGCTCAACCCGCTGCGCGAGGTCATCGAGGGCCGCCGCCTGGTGGTGGTGGACGACTCGATCGTGCGCGGCAACACCCAGCGCGCCCTGGTCCGGATGCTGCGCGACGCGGGCGCCGCCGAGGTGCACGTACGCATCTCCAGCCCGCCCGTGCTGTGGCCCTGCTACTACGGCATCGACTTCGCCACCCGCGCCGAACTCATCGCGGCGAACCTGAGCGTGGAGGAGATCGCCGCCTCGGTGAACGCCGACTCCCTGGCCTACGTGGACCTCGACGAGCTCATCGCCGCGTCGGAGGTACCCAAGGACGACCTGTGCCGGGCGTGCTTCGACGGCGTGTACCCGATCGACGTGGACGCCGACGCCCAGGGCAAGTACCTGCTGGAGAAGGCCTGCGGCACACCCGAGGGGTCGACCCTGGCCACCAGCGACAAGTAACCGCCGTCGGGGCCCGCCGGCCCCGCGCGGTGGCTCCGCCGTGCCCTGGGAGGGGAGGCGGGGTCTCGCACCACCACCGCAACACAGCACGAGGAGAACTCGCGTGGCAGCCGAGAGCACGGGCACGACGGGCGCGTACGCCGCCGCGGGCGTCGACATCGCCGCCGGTGAGCGCGCCGTCGACCTGATGAAGCGCCACGTGGCGCGCACCCGCAGGCCCGAGCAGGTGACCGACGCCAGCGGCTTCGCGGGTCTGTTCCGGCTCGACACGGGCAGGTACAGGGATCCGGTCCTGGCGACCTCCACCGACGGCGTGGGCACCAAGGTGCTGCTCGCCCAGCAGATGGACAAGCACGACACGATCGGCGTCGACCTGGTGGCGATGGTCGTCGACGACCTCGTGGTCAGCGGCGCCGAGCCCCTGTTCATGACCGACTACGTCGCCTGCGGCGCGGTGGTGCCCGAGCGCATCGCCGAGATCGTCGGCGGTATCGCGGAGGGCTGCCACCAGGCCGGGTGCGCGCTGATCGGCGGGGAGACCGCCGAGCACCCGGGCGCCATGGAGCCCGACGAGTACGACCTGGCCGGTGCGGGCACCGGTGTGGTGGAGGGCGACGCCATCCTCGGCCAGAACCGGGTGCGCGAGGGCGACGCCGTGATCGCGATGGGCTCCTCAGGCCCGCACTCCAACGGTTACTCGCTGGTCCGGCACATCGTGGACCGGGCGGACCTGGACCTGTTCGCGCACGTCCCCGAACTGGACGGGGTACTGGGTGAGGTCCTGCTCACGCCGACCCGCGTGTACGCCAAGGACTGCGTGGCCCTGACCGGCGCGGTGGAGGTGCACGCCTACGCGCACATCACCGGCGGCGGGCTGGCGGCCAACCTGGCACGGTCCCTGCCCGACCACCTGGACGCGGAGCTGGACCGCTCCACCTGGGCGCCCGCCCCCGTGTTCGGCTACCTGGCCGACAGGGGCGAGGTGAGCCGTGAGGACATGGAGGCCACGTTCAACATGGGCGTGGGCATGGCGGCGATCGTCGCGGCGGACGACGCCGAACGCGCCCTGGATGTCCTGGCCGACCGCGGTGTCCCCGCCTGGCGGCTGGGCACGGTGACGGCCGGTTCCGGGCAGGCGGTCCTGACCGGGGAGTACCGCGGCACGTGAGTGGACGCGAACATAGCCGGTGCGAACCACCAGGGTGGTTCGCACCGGCTATATCCACCTGTCCGCTACGGCTTTCCGNNNCAGGTCAGCGGTTGTTGTCCGAGCGACCTGAAAGTCTCGGTCTACCGGGTGCTACTTGTCGGAGTCCGAGTACTTGTCGGCAAGATCCGCGTAACGGTCGACCAGGTCGTCGTGAGGATCCGCGTAGGAATCATCCGGACCCGACGGCCCGGAGGGAGACCCCTCGTCCTCAGCGACACCCAGCTCCGACCGCAGCCGATCAAGGTCGGTCCCACCGGAGCTGTACTTGAGCTTCCGGGCGACCTTCTGCTGCTTGGCCTTGGCTCGGCCGCGCCCCATTGGCTCGACCCCCTCAACGATTGGGTTCCGACGAACCCCAGATCACTTACTAACCCGCACTACCGGGCTGACGGCCGTCAAACGCGACTGACGACAGGCGTCAGCTTACGTACACACACAACCGTACCTGGTCGGCCCCCGTCGTGCCTACGCCACCCGGGTGTGACGGGTGTGGTGCCCGCACGGAACGGCGCACCCGCAGGCCCCCTGTGGTGAGTGCCACACAGAACGATATGTGCCACGATGCGTTCGTGCTGCCCTACACCGCCTATCTTCGCGTCTACCAGCCGATCGACGCCTTCTCTCCGTGTGATCGCGGCTACTGGGAGGAGTACGCGGCCTCGTCCGACCGCCCCCGGCGGATCAACGCGCTGGCGGCGGAGCACTCCGAGAGCCTGAACCGACTGGTCACGACACCCCCTCGGGTGGCACCGGCGGAGGAGAGCCGCAACGCCTACCTCCGGCGGGTGAACGAGCGCCTGTACGTCTGCCCGTGGCAGACGCGGCTGCGCTCGTGGCGGGCCTTCACGGAGTTCAGCGGCACGATGCCGGCGGGGTTGAGCACGGCGTTCGTCCCCGCGAGCGAGGCGGAGCGCGCGGAGGAGCGGTACCGAGCGTGGCGGGACGCGGGGGAGACGGTGCGGCCGGGCATCCTGTCGAGCAACTGGACCATCCCGGTCCCGTGGTTCGTGCCCTTCGAGGCCCAGGAGCGGTGTCTGGTGCTGTCGGCGAACTCCACCCGGACCCTGCTGTACCTGACCCGGACCTCGCTGGCCATGCGACGGCTGGAGCACACGCTGGCGGTGCTGCGGGAGCACATCGGCGAGCGCTCGGTGTCGGCCTCGACCGAGCAGCTGGTGGACTGGCTGTCCCTGACCGCCCATCCGGACTCGCTGCTGGAGCTGGACTACGGCGGCCTGCCGCACCTCCTCGACGACGACCACCTCGGGGAGGACCACTCGGTGGCCGAGGTGTCGGGGGCCGTGGAGGCCCTGGCGACGGGAAACAGCGAGCGGGTGCTGGAGCTGCGCGAGAGGCTCGCGCGGCGCTGGAGGTTGGTTCGCGCCCTGGAGCACGCCAACTGAGGGTTACGGTATCGCCAGATTTTCGTGGACACCCCGCCTGATGCCGTCGTCATCCGTTGACGTGGACACGGGCGCGCCACGCCGGGCGCCAACCTGGTACACCAGGTTTCTTTCTTCTTCTGGAGAATCTTTCCGCACGTGACAAGGGTGTGAGCCCGGACGTCGTCCGCGCACGACATCAAGCGTCGTGAAACTGGGCATAACGCCCGATAGGGATCGGCGTAGACTGTAGTCGGACGATCACCGAGCGCACTCTGAGTAACCAGGAAACCCTTGCCACGCGGGCATCCGCGCGGCCCGAACCGCCAACCGAGGCACTCGGAACCCGCCTCCGCGAGTTCCTCCCCGCACCCCTCCCCGCACCCAGCAGACCGGGGGCGCCGGATCCGCCCTCCGGAGCCCTGGACCGGGTTTCGGTCAGGCCTCCGTAGCACTTCGGACGCTCCGCATCGAGAAAAACGAGGCCGGAGAACGAAGTTTTGACCGAATACGCCACATGCCACTAAACGTGTCGCTAGAATCACTTAGCGTGACGCGGCCACGGGCGGCTTTTCTTGGCCTCCCACGTGCAAAGTTGCTTGGAGTGGTCGTACAATCACCTCGGGTGATGCCAATATAGACCTAGAGGGAATATTGGACATCCGGGCCAAGTGCCAGGATTAAGGCTCAAGGATCGGCACACAGATCCAGGAGGAGAGGCCGTACACATGTCAACTCGCACGCCCGAGGCGGAGCCCCTGTTGACCCCCGCCGAGGTTGCCACCATGTTCCGCGTGGACCCCAAGACCGTGACACGCTGGGCGAAGGCGGGCAAGCTGACCTCGATCCGCACCTTGGGCGGACACCGCCGCTACCGCGAGACCGAGGTCCGCGCCCTGCTGGCCGGAATCCCCAGCCAGCGTACGGAGTGATCTCCCCGGTCTGTGCCGATTCCGGGGGGAACGGCCGGGCGGGCTCCGGCCGCTGACACAGCCGACCAGGGCTGACAAAGGCCGAGGGCGGGTCTTCCGAGGAGGAGGCCCGCCTTCCGCGTGTCCGGGGCCCGTTCCCCGGCCCCGGAAACGGGCCCCGGGGCCGGGCCGGAGAGCCCGTTCGAACGACGCGTCCGGACGCCCCGTGGACGTCAGTCCTCGATCTGGTCGTCCATGGCGGTGGTGCGCTTGCGGGCCAGGAAGGTCGCGGCCGAACCGCCGCCGACCGCCACCACCGCGGCGGTGATCAGCGCGGCGAGTGAACTGCCCGTGGTCGCCAGGAAGCCGTTCCCTCCCGCGGTCTCCTCCGGCTCCTCCGTCTCCTCCTTCTGGCCGCCCTTGTCACCCGGTCCCGGCGGCGTGGTCTCGGTGTGGACCGAGCCGAGCGCCCACGAGTCGGCGAAGTCCACCGCGAAGCCCTTCCCCTTCCCGGATCCGCCCACCTGCACCCACACGGTCATCCAGCTGCGGATGCCCTGACCGTCCCAGTCCTGGTCCTCATCCTGGAAGGTGGTCTCGCTGACCTCGAAGCGGATGCTGACGGGGACCTCCAGGGCCACCTCGCCCTCCTCGTCGAACACCTCCAGGACCTCCTCCGCCACGACCCCCTCGTCGCCCGGGCCCAGCGGCTCCACGGGAGTGCCGAACGCGGTCAACGCGCCGTGTGTGAGGGTCGCCTCCGACGTGCCGTCGTATCCGGCGGTGGCCGTGCTGGTCACGTCGGCGAGGGTGAACTCCACCGTGTTGTCGTCGGCGGAGACCAGCTCCGCGACGCTCTCGTCGAGGACGATCACGTCGTCCGTACTCGGGAGGGGGCTGGGGGAGGGGTCGGGGGAGGGAGTGGGTGACGGATTCCTCTCCGGTTCGCGCTGGGGGGCGTCCGAGGGCTCCTCGCTCGCCCGGGCGCCGCTCTGACCGTCCGTGTCGGCCGTGGTGTCCCCGTCGTCCGCGGTGGACCCTCCGCCGTCCGCTGGGCCCTGCTCCGCGGGAGCGCCCTCGTCCGTGTCCCCCGTGCCGTCGGTGCCGTCGGTGTCGCCGGTGTCGTCCGTACCGTTCGGAGAGGGCTCCTCCCGGAGGGGGACGCCGTCCCCCTCCCTGGTGGCCCCGGTCTCCGGGGAGGAAGACGGTGACGGCGACGGTGACGGAGAGGGCGCGGTCAGGTCCACGTCCGACGGCACGTCGATCAACCCGTGGGCGGCGAGGTCCGCGACGTCCATCCGGAAGACCGCGGTGCGCACGGTGGAGGCGGCGCGCGCTCCCTCATCGTCGACCACGGTGTGGCTCTCGCCGTCGATCTCCAGGTAGTCGGCCATCGGGCCGAAGAGGTCCTCGGCCGTGGTGCTCCCCTCGGTCTGACCACCGAAGCCGGTGGCCGTCGAGTAACCGGTGACGACGTCGCCGTCGGCGACCCAGGCCTGTGCGTTGCCCCAGACGAGCTGGTCGGCGGCGGCGGGGAGCGCGGACACGGCACCGAGCGCGCCGAGGGCGACGAACAGGACGCTGCCGCTGGCGAGGCGGCGTGCGGTCAGCTTGGTGGGAGACACCACAACACTCCTGTTGTTCATGGGGGATGCCCGACCCGAAGGTCGGCCCGTGTCCGCCGCGGGCGGTGGACAGGGTTACCGGGCCAGCCGGAGACGGCCGGTCGCGGTGCGTGGGGCGGTTCGTGTCGGGGCCTTCCCGCCCCGGGAAGGAGAACTGCTCGGGCTGGGTGGGGGCGCCCTACGGCGAGCCTAACGGCTCGATCACGAAACGGAAACCGTCCCCGTGTCCTGACCGAACGTGTGGGAGGGCCGATGACTGGTCAACGGAGGTCGCCGCCGAGGAGTTCCACCGGGCCGGGACAACCGGGCCGGAAAACAGGACGGCCCCGGGGAACGTGTCCCCGGGGCCGGGTCGGCTCAGCCGACGTCAGGCTCTGGATCAGCCCTCGCTGGTCTCCGCGGCGGAGTCGGAGGCGTTCTTCTTGCGGCGGGCGAAGAACGCGGCCAGGCCACCACCGGCGGCGACCGCGGCACCGGCCGCGATCAGACCGGTCAGCGGGCTACCGGTCTGGGCCAGGGACTCGGCGTTCTCCAGCTTCTCGGAGTCCTGCTCGTCGCCCTTGTCGTCACCCTTGTCCTCGGGGTGGGTCGGGGCGGGCTTCTCGTCGCCGTCGTCGCCCTTGTCGTCACCACCACCGGTGCCGTCGCCGTCATCGCCGTCGTCGACCTGGACGGTGCCGATGCTGGCCACGCTCTCGGCCAGATCCACGTAGTGGAACGGTGCGTCGGCGCCTTGGACGGTGAAGGTCACTCCGAAGCCGGTGAAGGCGTCGTTCCAGCTGACGCCGCTCTCCTCGTCGACGAACTCCTCGACGCCCTCGTAGGACTGGATGTCGATCAGGACGGTGACCTGTTCGCCGCTGTCGAGGGTGACGATCTCCGGGTAGGAGATGTCAGCGATGTCAGCGCTGCGGGAGATCTCGCCGTCCCAGCTCTGGGTGGTCGTGGTGGTCACGCCCGAGAGGGCGGCGTCAAGGAGGATCTCGTCCGAGCCACTGCTCAGCTCGGTGTTCTCCTCGTTGAGGACAATGGTCTCGGGCTCGGCCGCGGCGTCGGACTCGGTGCTGGCCTCCGGGGGCGTGGTGGGCTCCGACTCGGTCACCGGGTCGGTCGGCTCCTGGGTCTCCTCACCGGAGTTCCCGTTGTCGCCGCCCTCCGGGTTCTCGGCCCCGGAGCCCTCGGTGGCAGGGTCCTCGGTACCGGGCTCCTCAGGATCCGGAGCCTCCCCACCGGAGTCCTCGCTGTCCCCGTCCTCGTGCTCCTCGGACCCGTCGCCCTCGGAGTCCTCGCCCTCGGGGTCCTCCGTCTCGGACTCGTCGCCCTCAGGGTCCTCGGACGCCTCGGCCTCGGGGTCCTCCCCGTCGCCGGCCTCGTCATCGAGGTTTTCCTCGATGATCTGCTCGACGTCGGAAACGGTGATCTGGACCCTGGCGGTGTCCACGGTGGCCGTGGCGGTCACGCCGTCGCCGTTCACGGTGGCGCTGCTGGTACCGGAGAAGGTCAGCCAGTCGCCGACGGAACCGGAGTAGCTGTTGCTGGTCGTGCCGTCGTAGCTGATGGAGACGCCCTGCTGGTTGCCGACGGAGGCATAAGCCCAGCCGTAGACCTCACCGTCAGCAGCGGCGGGAAGAGCCGTGGCAATGCTCAGCGCGCCAAGAGCGGCGAAAGTGGCGCCGCCCTGGAGAATACGGCGCGCGGTAACGCGAGTGTTCTTCAAGTCAATCCTCATTCGGATCGCCACAGCCCGAACTCGTCGGGCTGCCCTGGGCAAGCGCACCACCGCAGACCGCGGAGAAGGCCTCGGAGCGCGAACCAGGGGTGGATGGGGGATGCCAGAGGCGCACAGAAACCCCTGAACAGCGGAAACGAGGGACACGGTCGCGGCCACGGGACGGGCGGGCCAGACGGAACCGGGTCGCGTTGACTTCCCATTTCCTCACCGGAAGCCTACACGAAAGGAAAGGGAAGAATCCCCATAAAGGATCACGAAGTGATCACACCACAATGCATCGTCACCCTGGGCGACGCACCCATTCGCCCCGGAAGTTTTTTCCGGAATCGGTAAACCGAACACCGTATGGCGCGTCCTTACAAGGAAGTGTGTCGCAGGGAAAGGCTTTCGATCGCCCTTCTCCACGCCGCCCGTTTCGCCCGGAACAGGACGGTACGTCCGGGCATCGCGAGCGACTAGGTTGTGGGCATGCCCGTCTCCGCACCGCGAGGGCCCCGGAGCCGCGCCACCCGCGCCCTGTCACTCGCCTCCTCGGCCCTGCTCCTCACCGCCGCCTGCTCGGCGTCACCGGGAGCGTCCCCCGGCGACGACCCCACCGCGGCCCTCCCCCTCCCCGGACCGGGGGAGGACACCGACGCCTCCGACTCTCCGCGTGAGGGCGGCGAAGCCGCCAGCGAAGGCCCCCTCGACAGCCGTGTCGTGGTCATCGACCCCGGGCACAACGGCGGCAACGCCGCCGCCCCCGACGAGATCCACGCGATGGTCCCCGCCGGGCCCAACCAGAAGGCCTGCGACACCGTCGGCACCGAGACCACCAGCGGTTACGCCGAGCACGAGTTCAACTGGCAGCTGTCCGTGCTGGTCAGGGAGAGACTGGAGGCCGACGGCGCCACCGTCGTCCTCACCCGCGACGACAACGAGGGCGTCGGACCCTGTATCGACGAACGCGCGGGCATCGGCAACGAGGCGGAGGCGGACGCGGCCGTGTCCATCCACGCCGACGGCGGCCCCGAGTCCGGGCGCGGGTTCCACGTGATCATGCCGGGCGAGGTCAGCGGTTACACCGACGACATCGTGGAGGAGTCCCGGCTGCTCGGCGAGCACCTCCACCGCGAGTACCTGGAGGGCAGCGGCGTCCCGTACGCCGACTACCTCGCGGACGAGGGCTTGGACGTGCGCACCGACCTGGGCGGACTCAACATGTCCGACGTGCCCAAGGTGTTCCTGGAGACAGGCAACATGCGCAACCCCGAGGACGCGGCGCTCATGCGGGACCCCGCGTGGCGGGAGCAGGCCGCGGACGCCGTCGCCGAAGGGCTGGCCTCCTACCTCATGCGGGAGTGACTTCGGCACGTACATCCGCGTTCGTCCGGTTCCGGCCACGGACGTCCGCAGCCGCCCGCGACTATGGTCAAGGTTCTCCTCCATGGGCATAATGCGTCCATGAGATCCCCCGTGTCCCAGCCCTTCCCCGGATTCGACATCGTCCTGCGCGGCTTCGACCGCCGCCAGGTGGACGACCTCGTCCACCGCGCCAACTTCACGCTGGCCACGCTCGACGGCTCCCCCTACTTCGTCGGTGAGGTGACGTCGTTCGCCGACCTGCCCGAAGAGCAGCGGCCCGACCCCGTCACCGCCCGGGAACTGGACACCGCCGCCGTGGACATCGTTCTGCGCGGATACGACCGCACCCAGGTCATGGACGTCCTGTCCGAACTCGTGATGCGACTGACCGAGGCCGAATCACGCGCGACCCGGGGATAACCGCTCCGGGAAGCCGTGAACTGCACAATGGGGACCATGCCTCTGACACCGGCGGACATCCGCGAAAAGAAGTTCCACACGGTGCGTCTGCGCCAGGGTTACCACGAGGAGGACGTCGACGAGCTCCTCGACCGGATCGAGGCGACCCTCGTCGCCCTGGAGGGCGGACCGCGCACCGGCCCGCTCGTCACCGCCGACGAGGTGCGCAACTCGCGGTTCCGCA
Organism: Nocardiopsis halotolerans DSM 44410; assembly: GCF_000341065.1. Lineage (GTDB taxonomy): Bacteria > Actinomycetota > Actinomycetes > Streptosporangiales > Streptosporangiaceae > Nocardiopsis > Nocardiopsis halotolerans. The sequence continues at coordinate 60,750 of NZ_ANAX01000236.1, forward strand.
CCACGAGGCTGAGCCCGGGCTACCGCGAGGACGAGGTCGACGACTTCCTCGACCTCGTGATCGCCGACCTGGCCGGGCGCGGGCTCGGGCACGCCCAGGAGCAGGAACAGCCGCCGCCGCTGCCCCCGCGTCCGGGCCCGGCGGGCGGTACCGGGCAGACGCGGTACCAGGAGCCCCGGGACCCGCGGCACGGCTCCGCGCCGGAGAGCCCGGGCGCCCCGGGCCAACCACCGCGGCGTACCGGCCTGACCCCCGGGGACGTCCGGGAGAAGCAGTTCGCCACGACCCGGCTCACCACGGGCTACAACGAACAGGAGGTCGACGACTTCCTCGACCGGGCCGAGTTCACGCTGGAGGTCCTCCAACGGGGACTCCCGGAGCAGGCGACCCTCACCGCGGCCGAGGTGGAGCGGGTCCAGTTCGCCACCACGCGCGCGCGGCCGGGCTACGATCCGGCCCAGGTGGACCACTTCCTCGACGTGCTCGCCGAGGAGCTGCGCCGCTACGAGCAGCCGCACTGACGACGGCACCCCGGCGAGAGGGCGGGCGGTACGTCCGTGTGCGCGGTCATGCCTGGGGGTCGGGACACGCCCCGGACGCGGACACGCCGTAGCGCGCAAACCCCATACCCAGGGTAGCGGAAAGTAATATTTGGACACAGGAAGTAGTCATCCCCCCGTTGTCCCGCAGACCGCGCTCCGAGGGGAGGCAGGATGTCCCACGCGACACCGCCGGAGGGGCGCGCCATCGCCTGTCCACTCCACGGCGCGCCCGGCTGCTGCGCGGCACACGCCCGGGAACCGGAATCCCGCTCCCTCCCGCACTCCCGCGTGGGAGCCCTACGCGCGCTCGACGCCGACGAGGAGGTCGTCCCGGCGTCCGCCCACCCGTGGGAGGCCCCGCTGGTGGTCGTGTGCGTGGTCGTGACCCTGCTGACGGCGGCGGGGCTGCTCCACGGCGTGTGGTCCGTGACCGGGTCATGGGTGGCCGCGGCCCTGGTCCTGGCGACGGCGCCCGTCGCGTGCTGGAAGGCGCGAGGGCTGCTGTACGCCCGGCGGAGGGCGGAGTCGGTGAAGATCTCGCCCACCCAGTTCCCCGAGGTGCACCGGACCGTGGTGTCCCTGGCCCGGGAGATGGGGCTGGCCCGGACGCCGGAGGCGTACGTACGGGTGGGGCGACGGCGTTGGGGCACGGACGCCGCGGGACACGGGCTGCGCCGGTACCTGGTCCTGTCGGACGACCTGCTGGACTCCGACGGCAGGGTCCGCGATCCGGAGGCTCTCGCCTTCCTGGTCGCGCACCAGCTGGGGCACGTGGCCGCCGGACACACCGGTTTCTGGCGGCGGACGGCGACCCTGGGCGGGGAGTTGGTCCCCGGGTTGGGAGCGGCGCTGTCACGGGCCATGGAGTACACCGCCGACAACCACGCCCACGCGCACGTCCCCGAGGGCGCACACGCCGTGCGGGTCGTCGCCGGGGGCGGCAACCTGTACACGCGGGTCAACATGGGTGAGATGGCGGACCGGGCGCGCACCGACCGGGGCGGCTCACTGCTGCTGTACCACCTGCTGACCCGGCGCCCCGGCAACACCCGCCGGATGGCCGCCCTGCGCGACCGAACCCGGCACGGCCGGGTCTTCCTGTGACCGCCGTGCGGTTCACGGCCCCGGGCGGGCCCACGACGGCGGGCGCCCGCCCGGAGGCGTTCCGGGCGGGCGTCGGGTCAGGACGTGTCGGTGGATGCCGCCCGTCGCGCGGCGGGGTGCGTGTCCGCCGGGCGCTCCCTAGTTCCACTGGCGGCGCATGGTCCATCGGTCGGACGCGACGTCACGCGTGATGTCGATGATGCTGGGTTCGCCCGCGTCGGACTCCGCCGAGACCCGGAGCAGGTGGACCTGTGTGGCCGGGGCGCCGGGCCCCTCGGGGCGCGCGGGCCAGTCGCCGATGATCCTGCGCACCCGGTAGGTGTGGCCTCGCCAGGTGAACCGTGCGGGATGCCCGCCCTCGGTGGAACGGACGTCGATCTGCTCGTTCAGAAGACTCACATGGGAAGTCTATCGAACACACGTTCGATAGAGTCAAGCGTCAGAGCCGGAGGGGCGAGTCGCGGGCCCGGCCCCGAACGACCGGCGGGAGGCGGGAGCGGTCGGATCAGTCCTCCCAGGAGGCGTCGTACTCCGGGTGGGACCGGTACACCCCCGCCAGGTACTTGACCGCCAACCGCCAGGCCAGCAGTTCGGACCAGGGATCGCCGCCGTCGGCGTGCGGACGGGCGTCGGCGCGGGCGTGGCTCGGGGAGTGGGCGTCGGGGGACATGGCGGGTTCGAGGCTGCGCATGCTCGCACGGTGGGCGTCGGCGTATCCGCGGACGATCTTGCGCTTGGCCGCGACCTCCGCCAGCGCCCGTTCCCGTCCACGCGCTCCCACCGGGGCGGACATCGACGCGCGTTCGTCCTCGTCCAGGCGTGCGTTGAGGAACTCGACGATGGTCAACGGACAACTCCTATCCTGTCCCCCCGTTGCCCTACACAAGGCTCAGTATCTGCCCTATACCCCGCTCGGGCCATTCCCGAAGGGGGCCGGAGCACACCCGTTCGGTTCGGGCCGGTTCCGGCCAGACTCCCGGCCCCGGCCGGTGCTCCCGTCCGTCCCCGGACGCGACCCCGTGCACCCGCGCCGCGCCCGCACCGTATCCGGACCGCGTTCGCCCCGAGCTCGTGGCGGTGCCCGCGCCACACCCGCGCCCGCGTCCCGTCCACACCAGCACTCACGTGGAATCACATCCCTCGAACTGGGGAACACGCGTCACGACATCGAGACCGGTCTCACCGAACCAGGTGTTCAGCAGTTCCTCTGCGGTGCCGTCCTGGTACATCTCGCTGATGGCCTTGTTGACCGCCTCGCAGGCGCGCACGTCGCCGTAGGGCAGGCCGACGCCGTACTTCTCGTCGGTGAAGGGGTTGTTGACGAAGCGGAAGGCGTCGGGGTTCTCGGCGAGGTATCCGGCGAGGATCAGGTTGTCGGTGGAGACGGCGTCCACGTCGCCCTCGCGGAGCGCGTCGACGCAGGCGCTGTAGCTGGGCGCCTCGGTCTTCCGAACGTCGATGCCGAGACCCTCGGTGATACGGGCGGCGGAGTTGGAGCCCTCGCCCTGGCAGACGCGCAGGCCCTCCAGGTCGCGCACGCCCTGGACGTCGGTGTTCTCCGCGCGCACCAGTACGTCCTGCTTGGCGACGTAGTAGGGCCCGGCGAAGGTCACCTCGGTCTTGCGTGCGGGGGTGATGGAGTAGGTGGCCACGACCATGTCCACCTCACCGTTGACCAGCCGGTCCTCGCGCTCGGCGGAGGTGATGCCGGTCAGTTCCACCTCCTCCTCGGAGAAACCCAGCTTCTCGGCGATGGAGAGGGCCACGTCCACGTCGAAGCCCGTGATGTCGCCGTCGGCGCCCTCCAACCCCAGTCCGGGCTGGTCGGTCTTGACGCCGATGGTCAGCGAGGCGGCGTCGAGCACCGACTCCTCCTCGCCCAGCACCGCCGAGCAGGCGGGCAGCCCGAGCACCGCCACGGCGGCCAGTGCCGCCACGGCCGCGGTACGCCGGTGTCGAAACCTCATCGGCCTGCTCCTCGTCTTTCGGGGGGTCGGTCGGAGAACGGGAAGAGGGTGTGTGGGCCGAGGGCCGGGTCCGGGACGGGGAGCGGACCCGCGTTCCGGCTCCGCCGCGCCCGACCCCGGCGTCAGCGGTACTCGGCCAGTCGGGGGCGGACCCCGAGCCCGACGAGGGCCAGCAGGAGGAGTGTCCCCACCGGCAGCAGCCACGTCCAGGGGGCGAGCACCGCGTCTCCGCGTTCGATGCCCTCGGCGAACGCGCCCTCGTGCAGGTCGATCAACTCCGCCAGCGCGGTCTCGTAGGCCTGGAAGGCACCGTCCCCGGAGTGCGCGACGCCCATGCGGATGTCGACGGCCCCGGCCAGGTCGCCGTCCTCGGACGCCGCGCGCAGTCTCCGGTCCTCGGTCTGGAGTGCGTCGTAGGACTCCAGTACCCCGGCGAGCGCGTCCTCCTGACCGGGCAGCAGCGCGTCCTGGGCACGCTGCCCCAGGTAGCCGAGCGTGCCCGGGTCCTCGGGGTCGGAGCCGCCCGATCCGGGCAGCTCCGGGTAGGCGGCTGCCACCTCGCCGATCGCCTGGTAGTACTCCTCCAGGTTGCCGGCGGGACGGTAGAGCACCTGCTGTGCCCGCGCCAGGTACACCTGCTGGTGGTTGTCGGCCCTGTCCGGGTCGAGCAGGTAGCGGCTCTGGTCCGCCTGCATGTCGGTGGCGATCGCCCCGGCCCGGGACAGCGCCATCGCCGCGTCCAGACCCTGTTCCTTGGCCTCACTCTGGTGCCCGCCGCTGCTGGTCAGGGCGAGGACGACCCCGGCCGTGAGCAGGGCGGTGCCCGCCGTCGCCACCAGCAGAGGGGCGTTGAAGCGGCGCCGGAACCGCACGCGCAGGTACAGCTGGAGTCCGATCAGCGCGGCTACCGCCACCGCGCCGACCGTGCCCACCCACACCAGTCCGATCGCGACGGACTCCCGTCCCTCCTCGTGGTTGGCGCGGACGATCGCCGACGAGTCCAGTCCCAGGTTGAACGCCTTGGGCAGCAGCCCGGTGTGCATCAGGTGCGTCGCCTCGCGGTACGCGTCCAGTGCCGCCGCGTCCACCCGCCCGGGAGGTGCCTGCGCCTCGTCGTTGAGCAGCCGCGCCCGGGTCGCGAGCCGCTCGTAGGCGCCCATCCCGTCCAGGACGGCCTGGACGTTGTGCTCCTCCACGCTGTCGCCCTCGGTCAGCGAGGCCGCCTGGAGCAGCGCCTCGTTGGCCCGCGCCCGGCTGGCCTCGTAGTGCGCCAGGGCGTCCTCCCGGCCCGAGCCCAGGTCGTGGTCGGTGCCCATGAGCAGGACGTCCGCGACGCGGGCGTCCATGTCGGCGAGCGCCAGGTACAGGTCGGTGGTCGCCATGGCCTGCCGCCCGGCGTCACGGCCGAGTACGTGGAGGCCCTCGCGTGCGTGACCGAGGGTGGAGGCCGCCGAACCGAACAGACCGACGATCGCCACCACGCACACCGAGGTCAGCAGCCACAAGCGTGCCGGGGTGGTCTCCGTCCAGCGTCGGCCCCGGTCGCGGTGGGGGGACGAACGGGGCTCACCCCTTCTGGAGGATGATGACGGTCCATGCTCCGACGTAGATCCGGTCGCTGTCATGCAGGGGAACCTCCACGTTGGGGGCGACGGGGTTGGCGGTCCCGTTGATCGTGGTGCCGTTGGTCGATCCCGGGTCGAGGAGGGCCCAGGTTCCACCGGGCTTGGCGATGAGGATCGCGTGGACGTGGGAGATCGCCGGGTCCCCGCCGGGGCCGCCCAGGTCGATCTCGGGGGTGAAGCCGCGCGAGACGCTGCGGCGTCCGATGCGCACCCTGTTCCCCGTGAGCGGCACCCGGCGCTGTGTGTGGCCCGTGGGGAAGGAGATCTGGTCGGGGTCGAGCATGCCCTGGTGGACCATGTACTGGTAGTAGGCGGCGTCGGCGGCGACGATCGCGCGCCAGCGCGTACCCGCCCGCGTGGCGCCCGCTCCGGAGTCCCCCCGGTGGTGGCCGCCGGACTGCGAGGCGAAGTCGTATCCGCACTCCTCGCAGAACCGGCCCGCGCGCGAGGTGCCGCACTCGGGGCAGGGGCCGCCCCGGGGAGCGCTCACCGGACGCCGCGGCGCGGGGGGACGCGCCGGGGACACGGGCGGTGTCGGTGGGGTCGTGTGGCGATGCGACGGGGGGCGCGGAGCGGGGGTGCGCGCCTGGAGGCGGAGCCCGCAGACGTCGCAGCAGTCGGTCGCCGTGGAGTGGTGCCCGGAAGGGCAACGCGGCATGGGTCCCTCCTACCCGGGTACGGGGGGCACCGCCGGTGTCCGGCACGTTCTGCCTTGGCCGGGTCCGCACGGTCCGGGTCGAGTCGGTGTCGGGTTCGTCTCGGCGTCCCCGTCGGCACCGGGCCTGGGCCGGACGGCTCGGGCCGGTTCGACCCGGCCCGTGTCGTGGACCGCCCGGGGGTCGGCCCCGACCCGGAACCCGGGCTCGTGCGCGCGGTCATTCGCGTCCGGCACGGGGACCCCCTGGCGGTACGGGGATGACGACGACGGTGACGTTGTCCTTGCCTCCCGCCTGGAGGGCGAGACTGACGTAGGTGCGGGCGGCCTCGTGGGGCCTGGCGCCCGCCTCGGGAACGGCGTCGGTCAGGGCCTGTGCCTCGGGGTGGTAGTTCCACAGGCCGTCGCTGCACAGCACGACGGCGCCGGGACCGGTCGGGGTGACGGTGGAGATGTGGGCGTCGATCTCGCCGGAGTCGGCGCCCATCCACGCGATGAGGGCGTGGGCGTTGGCCGAGCGCATCGCCTCCTCGCGGGAGAGCGTGCCCATCTGCACCATCGCCTCACTCCAGGAGTCGTCCTTGGTGAGCAGGGCGGACGCGCTGGCGGAGGGGCCTCCGGAGAGCCAGTAGGCGCGGCTGTCGCCGACCCAGCCGACGGTGACCNGGCGGACACGAAGGTGCAGGCGGGCGCGGAGCTGGGCGAGTCGGCGATCCCGGCGACCGCCTCGGCGGCCCGGGTCATGGCCGCGCCGGTGGCCTCCCGGGGGTCGGCGCCCAGGCGCATCTGTTCGGCGAGCACGGCCACGCCGGTCTCGGAGGTGACACGGGAGGCCTCGTCCGAGCGCGGTGAGCTGGACACCCCGTCGCAGACCACGGCGCAGACCGTGCCGGGCGCGTGGGGGGCGTCCGCGTCGAGGACGCGGATCGCCATGGCGTCCTCGTTGCGCCTGTGCCGCAGACCCCGGTCGCTGACACCCGCGGCGGCGTGCGTGCGTACCTCGACGTGGTCGCGCCCGGTGGGCTGGAGGAGGCCGCACCTCTCGCAGTAGCCGCGGCTGACGCCGCCGGGGC
>NZ_ANAX01000237.1 GCF_000341065.1 Nocardiopsis halotolerans DSM 44410
CGCGCGGACGTGAGCGGTGGCAGGTCGTCGCGCCGCATCGCCTGGGTGGCCAGGGCGTCGGCTCCGTTCCGGCCGTGGTCCGCGGGAGCGCGCCCGTCCGCGGGCGCGAGGTCCTCCGAGGCGTGTCCGCCGCCCCGCGGGGACGCGGTCGGAAGGACCTGGGTGGTGTCCTCGTCGGCCCCGTCCCCCGCGTCCTTCACGGCTCTCAGGCTCACCTGGGGAGCCGTCGGGGCTCCCTCCGCCGGGACCAGCCCCGGGCGGGCGCCCTCGCCGGGATCGTCACCGTCGGAGGCACCGGTGGGCACGGCGCCCGCCAGGCTCACCTGCGGTGCGGTGGGCACCGCGTCGGGGTGTTCGGCGGGCGTGGTCGCGGCCTCCTCCGGGAGGGGGCGCCCGCACCCCTCGCAGAAGACGTCCTCCGCAGTCGCCCTGTCCGAGCAGGCAGGGCAGGTCCGCACCTTGGTCATCGCGGTTCCCTCGTTCCTCACAGCAGCGTCACGGGGCGTAGGGAGTTGGCCCTGTCGACGAGTTCGTAGCGCTCCGGCAGCACGGTGGTGCGCTGGGCCAACGCGCGGTAGCGGCGCTCCAGGTTGGTGCGCACGCCGTCCTCGGTGAGCGGGGCGTCGAGCAGCCGCTCACCGACCGGAGCCCTGCCTCCCACACCGAGCCAGTCCAGTGCCGACTCCAGGACACGGACGGCCAGGCGGTCGGCGGACTCGCCGTCCAGGCCGATCCGCTCCAGGCGCTGTCCGGCCTGGACGAGGTCGGCGGCCTCCGCGCCCGGGTGCCGGGCCGCGAGCACGGAGATCAGCGCGGTCTGGGCGTGGACGTACAGGCTGGACAGCTCCGGGACGGTGTCCAGGACCGCGATGGCCGCCGCCCGGTTCCCCTGGGCCAGGCGGATGCGGGCCAGACCGAACGCGGCGCTGACGAAGGAGTGGTCGGTGCTCCAGACCGCCTGGAACTGGCGGGCGGCGGTGTCGTGCTCGCCGGTGCGTTCACAGGCCAGCGCCAGGGCCAGCTTGGGCGCGATCTCCCCGGGCAGGTGGTCGTACAGTTCGTCGAAGTGGTCGCGGGCCTCGTGGAACCGGCCGGTGCTCAGCTCGGCGACCGCCAGGTACCACATGGTGCGCCAGTCCCCGGGGACCATCCCGCTGAAGCGGTGGAGGACGTCCAGGGCCTCACCGTGGTGGCCGGCGGTGATGAGCGCGCGGACCAGCATCAGCAGGGTCTCGGGGGTGGGCGCGGAGGTGGCGCGCAGCGCGGGGACGAGTTCCTCCGGCGCCAGCGCCTGGAAGCCGCGCAGGTGCTGGGCCGCCGGGTCGGCCTGGTCGATCAGGGGTGCGGGCAGCAGCGTCGCGGCGTCGGTGGGCGAGGGCGGGACGAGCATGCGGTCGGCGTTGTGGGTGCCGCGGTCGGGACCGGAGGTGGGGTTCTCACCACCGAAGAGGGTGGAGGACGCGGGGTGCGGCACGCCCTCCAGTTCGGAGAGGAGCTCGCGCAGGACACCGGTGAGCTGGTCGGCCATGTCCTCGGCGTCGTGGAAGCGCAGTTCGGGTTCGCGGTGGGTGGTGCGGCGCAGCAGCCGGTCGAAGGACTCGTGGCGCCGGAGCAGCGGCACCGTCTCCCGGGGCGGAATGCTGTGCGGGTACTCGCGCATGAAGCTGAAGCGGAAGCTGAGGACGGCCAGGGCGCGGCCCACCGAGTACAGGTCGGTGCTGATGGTGGGACCGGCGCCGCGCAGCTCCTCCTCGGTCACCCGGTAGCCGGGCGTGGTGTAGACGGGGCTGACGGTGTCGTCCATGCGTCGGACGCCGCCCAGGTCGATGAGCTTGATCTGCTCCTCGCTCTGGATGACGTTGTCGGGTTTGAAGTCGCAGTAGAGCAGGTCCTTGGAGTGCAGGTAGCCGAGGGCGCGCAGGACCTCCAGGCCGTAGGCGATGACCTGTTCCAGGGGGAGGACGGCGTCGGGGTCGTCCTCGCGGCGTTCGATGAGCAGTTCGCGCAGGGACTTGCCGCCCACGTACTCCATGACGATGTGGCCGCCGGGGATGCCGGTGCGAGGGTCGGGGTGCTGGGAGAAGTTGATGATCTTGACGATGTTGGGGTGTTCGACCTCGGAGAGGAACGCCTGTTCGGCGGCGGCCGCCTTGTGCGCCTCGGCGTCACCGGCGTTGAGCAGGCCCTTGAGGACCACCCAGCGGTCGTTGACGTTGCGGTCCCGGGCCAGGTAGATCCAGCCGAGGCCGCCGTGGGCCAGGCACCCGAGCACCTCGTACTGTCCGCCGACCATGTCCCCGGGGGAGAGCTTGGGGGTGAAGGAGAACGGGGCCCCGCACCTGCGGCAGAAACCCTCGGTGCGGCCGGGCTGGCCGTCCCGGGAACGGCCGACCCTCTCACCGCAGTTGCCGCAGAAGCGGTTCTTCTCCGCGACGACGGGGTTGTCCATGACGGCCTCGGCGGGGTCCCGGTGGGGGACGAGGGGCACCTGGACCATGCCCATGCCGAGCATGCCGCGTGAGGAGCGGCGGCTGCCGCGCCCCGTGCCACTGATGTTGGTGCCCACGGTGCCGGAGACGCTGCCGGGTCCTGAGCGCCCGGAGAGCCTGACGTTGCCGGAGACGGGGTGCGAGTGGGAGGGATCGCCGCTGAGGGGATCGGAGGAGGACGGGGACGGCCACCGGTCGAGTCCCCCGTCCCGGCCGCCGGACGGTGGCCGGGGGGCTCGCGTGTCCGCCGGGGCCGTGCCGCACACGGCGCAGAAGCCGTCCTCGCCCCGGCCGGGGCACCCGGGAACCGTGCACTTCGTCATCCGCTCACACCACCATCACTCTCGCCGTCTGACGCGCCCGCGCCCGGTGTGGTTCTGCCCACGGGGGCGTCCGTTCCGGTGAGTTCCTGGAGCGTGCGTTGGTACGCGGAGAGGGCGACCGTGGCCGCGTGCAGGTCACAGGGAGCGGTCCACAGTTCCCGGTGCGCACGGCGGTGGAGTTCGGACAGCCGCCCGTCCTCGGCGTGTCCGAGCCGGACCGCGCGTGCCCGGTAGGCGTCCAGACGGCCGCGGAGTTCGGCACGGCGCTCCAGGAGCCCGGTGAGGTTGGCCTCGCGCTCCCGGGCGTCGTCGGCGGCCTCGTGGACGGCGCTCTGTACCTCGCCCAGGCGGGCACCGAGGTCGCGCCACCGGCTCCGGGCGCGCAGGGCGTCCATCTCACCGATACGGGCGCGCAGTGCGGGCACGGGGTCGGGAACGTCGATCGCGTGGGGCGAGGAGATCTTGGCGACCACCTGTGCGCGCAGTCCACGGGCGCGGTCGAGGACCTCCCCGACGTCGTCGATGGCGGAGTCGAGCCGCTCGACGTTCTCGGTGTAGGAGTCGCGCATGCGCAGGGCGTCGCGGAGTTCGCCGCGCACGCGCTCCAGCCGCAGGCGCAGCCGTTCCAGGGAGGAGGTGTCCACGCGCCCGTCCTCGACGAGGGAGAGGGGGTCGGACCGGACGGTGGCGCCGACCGCGTCCAGGTCGGCGCGCAGGGACTCGTGCTCGTTCTCGTCGAGTTCGACCATGTCGGAGAGGGTGCCGATCTCACGCCACATGGCGTCGAGCTCACCCAGGCGCGGGTGGAGGGCGTCCCAGGCGGTCTCGACCGCCGAGATGACCTCGGTGGCCTCGTCGTAGGAGGCGGACATGCGGGCGACGGCGTCGGCGAGGGTGACGGACTCGTCACCGGTGTGGAGCGGTCCGCGCTCGTGCGGCGGGGTCTCCCCCGCGGGGAGCGTCACGGAGTCACCGTTGAGCAGGAAGGTCAGGGCGGCCTGGTCGGCGGAACGGCCGTCCGCGGAGGCACGGAGCTCGTGGGCCCCGTCGACGGCGCGGCGGAAGGCGTCGTGGACGGTCCGCATGCGGTGGAGGTGCTCGCTGGCGCGCTCCCAGCGTTTCCGGGTCCGCCCGACGAGGTCGGCTCCCCGCAACATACGGTGGCCGACGTGGCCGTCCAGGTCGACGAGGTCGAGGGCGATCCGGTCTGCCTCACCGCGCACACGGTTGAGCGCGTGGTCGATGCCCTCCCAGCTCATGGGCGGTGTGTTCGCCCCGGACGCACTGACCACCTGCCGTGTCCCTCCCCGCGTCCGCGGTCCCGCGCCCGTCCCGGGCGTGAACGCTCGATGATCCTTGACCTAGACAAGAGTCTGGCCCCGACCCCCGCGAACCACAAGGGAAAGCCGGTTTACGGCCACGAACGGCCACATGTGCCGTGTCGGCGCACCAGAAGGATCACGACGTGGCAGAAGTTCTTCCCCGTCACTCCTGTCACTCCCGTCACAGGATCAGCGGCTCGGTCCCTCCCAGGGTGTCCAGGACGAAACGAGCCCGCTCGGCCACGGGCACGCGCGGCAGCTCCACCAACTCGTAGCCGCACGCCGGATACGCCTCGGTCATCGCCCGGTGGACGCGCTCGGCCTCCTCCGGGGTCTGGTGGCGCTCGGCGTCTCCGGTGAAGATCTCCGGCCACGGCGGGGCGACGAACACCCTGCGGTGGTACCGGAAGCGACGGGCCGCCTCGGTGACGTGCGCCGGGACCGGGAGGCCGCGCAGCGCGTGGTAACCGACCAGGTCGGGCACGCCGCGGTCGCAGAAGACCGGCCCGGGCAGGGACGAGGCCTCGCGGTGTGAGCGCATCTCCCACGCGAGCATGAGCTCGGCGAAGAGGTCGTCGTCGTACCAGGCCAGGCCGGGGCCGCCGATCTCCCGCTGGTCGCGGATGATCGCGCGCCCGGCCTCCGTGGTGCGCGCGTACCCGAGTGAGGCCAGGTGGTCGAGCAGGGTGGTCTTGCCCGATCCCGGTCCGCCGGTGACGATGACGAGGTGGTCCATGGTGCTCCGTGACGTGTCGGGCGATCTGGGTGGGACGGGTGTGGCTGGCGGGTGTCCGGCCTTCGGCGGCGTCCGTCCGATCCTCCAGGACGCTCCGGTCGCTGGCGGGGATCCGCCCTGCCGTGTACTCGTGGGAGGCGGACGACTGTGCCGGACGGGGCGGTCGGCCTCCACTGCTGGTGGTGCCGGACCACCGGGGTTCGGGGAAACCGGGTACGAGATGGGACCGGTGGTGCGCCGTGGGCGCGGCGCACCACCGGAGGAGACGCGAGGACCTACCGGGCGGGCAGTTCGGCCTCGATCAGGTCGGCCGCGTAGGAGGTGCCGCTGGCCTGGAGCCGTGCGCTGACGTCGGCCAGCCTCCGGGCCACCTCCGGGTCGGAGGTGAGTTCGAGCAACGCCGAGCGCAGCCGCTCCGGGCTGGCCTCGGCGGTGTCGATCCGCCGGGCGACACCGGCCCCGACCAGGTGGTCGGCGTTCCCGAACTGGTCGACGGCCTGCGGGACGGCGATCATGGGCACCCCGGTGTACAGGCCCTCGCTGCACCCTCCCATACCGGCGTGGGTGACGAAGGCGTCCGCCTGGCGCAGGACCGCCAGTTGCGGCACCCAGGCGTGCGTCTCGACGTTGTCCGGAACCTCCCCCAGTTCGGCGGGATCCACGTACTTGCCGACCTGGAGCACCACGTGCCACCCGGGCAGGTCACCGAAGGCCTCCAGGCACGCGCGGTAGAACTCCGGCCGGTTGGTGTAGGCCGACCCCAGGGACACCAGCAGGACCTTCTCCGCGTCGGCCGGACGGGTCCACTCCCCCTGGTCGGCCCGGTCTCCGAGGCAGGGTCCGACGAAGGTGACCGTGTCGGCCACGGTGTCGGCGAAGGGCTGCATCTCACGCGGGATCATCGCCAGCGACCGCTCGGGGCGCGCGACGAAGGAGACGTGGTCGAGGTCGGTGACGCCGTTCTCGGCCAGCCAGGCGTCGAACTTCGCGTAGTGCTCCTTCGCGCCGGGTAGGGCGCGCAGCTCCTCCAGGATGGTGTCGTCGTAGTCGGACCAGGCCACGTACGTGGGCGAGAGCTGGACGGACGGGACGCCCCAGTCGATAGCGAGTATCCGGGCCTCGTAGGCCCCGATGTCGTACAGGAACAGGTCGGGACGGTCGTCCCCGTACGCGGCCCGCAGGACGGGCAGTTGGGTGATCGCCTCGTCCAGGAAGACGTCCATCCCCTCGACCGGGTCGTCCGGCCACTCCTCGTCCCCGGTGGGCAGTGTGGTGGTGTAGGGGACGAGCTCGGCACCGGTGCCGGTGACGAGGTCGGCCAGGACGGGGTCGTTGGCGTAGGTGACGCGATGGCCCCGGTCGACCAGCTCGCGGATGATCTCCAGGCTGGGCAGGGTGTGACTCACGGCGGGAACGCCGACCATGGCGATGTGGGCGCGACGTGTCATCGCTGCTTCTCCAGAATCCGATGTCTACGGGCAGGGCTGGGAGGCACCGGGCCCCGTGCGGGGCGGGTGCGCCGTGGCGTCCGTGACGCCGGGCCCTCAGCCGTAGATCTGGGACTGGAAGAAACGCATGTCGGCCATGCTACTCATGATGCTCGGAGAAGTCCCGTGGTTTTCCGGTCCGACACCCCGTCCTGGAGGTCCCGTGCCCGTCCCCGCCGTCGCCCTCGTCATCTCGCTACGGACCCGCCCGGGACACCGGGACGCGTTCCTCACGGGGATCTCCCGCAACGCCTCGGCGGCGGTCCGCGAGGAACCGGGCTGCCTGCGCTTCGACGTGGTCGCGGACGGCACCGATCCGGACGTGTTCTGGGTGTACGAGGTCTTCGCCGACGAGGACGCCCTGCGGGCGCACCGGCGCACCCCGCACTTCCTGGCCTGGCAGGCGGAGAAGGCCGGGGTGGTCGTTCCCGGCAGTCAGGTGGACCACCTCGGCGCCCTCCTCGTCAGCGGGGCCGGTACCGCCTAACGCGGCTCGTCCGGGTGGTCGGGGTCCTCCCGGTCGCCGTCCGGGGCCCGGTGCCTGCCCCCCGTGCGCCTTGGGGCGGTGTCGTCGCCGTCGGCGAGGAGGTCCCCGGAGTGGGGCCTCTGGGTCCCCGTCTCGTCGGGCTCGTGGAGTCCCACGAAGGGCTCGGTCTTCTCCGCGTTCCCCGGGGATCCGAAGGCCTCGGCCGCGCCGCGGAGCCGGAACCCGGCCACGGTCATCACCGCACCGAAGATCAGTGCGAACAGCGCGATCACGGACATGATGGCCTGTGCGCCCTCCAGGGGCCAGAACCACAGCAGGAGGCCGAAGACGAGCGAGAGGGCGCCGACGAAGACCAGCAGCCACTCGGAGCTGATGTGCGCGCGCAGGCGGATGGCGGTGACGATCTCGGCGACACCGGTGATCACGGCCCAGGCCCCGATGACGAACACCAGGGCGACGATCGCCGCGAGGGGCCAGATCAGCGCGATCAGCCCCATGAGGGCGCTGATGACCGCCTGGATGACCAGCGAGGTCCGGTTTCCGGGCATCGAGCGGTAGGCCGCGTACCCCAGGACGGCGGCGTCGAACAGGGCGTAGACCCCGAAGACGACCGCCAGGACCACGAGGGTCTTCCCCGGCCAGATCAGCGCGACCAGGCCGAAGACGACCGCGGCGACCCCTCGGAGGACCACCACCCACCAGTTCCGGCTCAGCTCGTCGAGCAGGTCGCCGGCCAACGCGTACCGGACCATAGTCGCCCCTCCTTCGTACGGCCCCGTCCGGGGGTCGCACCCTGTCCGCCCTGCCCCCTCACCGGCGCCGCACACGTGGCGGCGGCCGTGCGGGGCGGGTGACACCCCGGTACGGGTGATACCCGGTCACGGCCGTGAGCGAACAGCGGAGGGTGTGCTGTGGACAACGACGGAGCGCCCGCCGCGTCGGACGCGGTCGGGCGCTCTCGTGGTGCCTCGGAAGGGGTCACCCCTGGCCGGGGAGCCGGCGCTCGGGGGAGCCGACGTAGTGCTGGCGCGGACGCGCGATCCGGAAGGCCGGGTCGTGCAGCTGCTCGCGGTAGTGGGCGATCCAGCCGGGCAGGCGGCCGATGGCGAACAACACGGTGAACATGTTGGTCGGAAAGCCCATGGTGCGGTAGATGACGCCGGTGTAGAAGTCGACGTTCGGGTAGAGCTTGCGCTCGGTGAAGTAGGAGTCGGCGAGCGCGGCGGCCTCGAGCTTGAGGGCGAGCGCGAAGAGCTCGTCCGGGTTCTCGTCGCGGTCGAGGATCTGGCTGGCCAGAACCTTGATCTCCTTGCTGCGCGGGTCGAAGTTCTTGTAGACCCGGTGACCGAAGCCCATGAGGCGCATCTCGCGGGCCTTGACCTTCTCCAGGAAGTCCTCGACGGAGATGCCCGAGTCGCGGATCTCCTCCAGCATCTCCAGCACGGCCTGGTTGGCCCCGCCGTGGGACGGGCCGGACAGGGCGTTGACGCCCGAGGCGACGCTGGCGTAGATGTCGGCCTTCGCGGAGCCGACGACGCGCACGGTGGCGGTGGAGCAGTTCAGCTCGTGGTCGGCGTGCAGGACCAGCAGCATGCCGACGGCCTGGTTGAACAGGTCGCCGAGCTCGCTGTCGGCGTGGACGTCGCCGAAGGTCATCCGGATGAAGTTGTCGACGTAGTCGAGCGAGCTGTCCGGGCTGATCGGCTTCTCGCCGATGGAGTTGCGGTAGATGCGGGCCGCGATCGTCGGCAGCTTGGCCAACAGCCGGATCGTGGCGGTCTCCACCTGGTCGTCGTCGCCCGGGTCGACGCTGTCGTCGTAGTAGGCGGCGAGGGTGTTCACGGCGCTGGCCAGCAGCGTCATGGGGTGGCCGTTGCGGGGCATCGCGTCGATGAACGCGCCCATCTCGGCCGGGATGTCGGCGTTCTGGCGCAGCTTGTCGGCGAACTCCTTGAGCTGGTCCGCCTCCGGCAGCTCGCCGTAGATCACCAGGTAGGCGACCTCGATGAAGGTCGCGCCCACGGCGAGGTCCTCGATCGGGTACCCGCGGTAGCGCAGGATCCCGGCGGCCCCGTCGATGTAGGTGATCTCCGAGCTACACGAAGCGGTGTTGCCGAACCCGGGGTCCAGGGTCGTCATACCGGTCGACCCCAGCAGGGTCTTCAGCTCGATGGTGCGCTCACCCTCGGTGCCGGTGAACACCGGCAGCTTCAGCACGCCGCCCTCGTAGTGGAGCTCCACCGTGCGCTCTTTGTCGTCTTCGCTCATGCCCGAGGTCAACCTTTCCAGGCGGGGGATACGTGAGGTGCGTCATACGCGGGACGGTCCGCCGCCGCGTTCCTGCTTCACTCGTTATTGTTCTGTTTTGTTAAACGACGGTTAAGCAAAATCATATAAGTTTCACCGATTCACGAACAGGTGACATGCAACACATACCCAGACGTGAGCGGAATTACCGCAAGGTGAAGATTTACAAACTTTGCCAGACGTCGATTACTCCGTGATCACCCTGAGACGTCGCGAGCGGGCCGGGAGGGTCCTCCCCGACGCCGTGCCGCCTCCTGTGCCGGTCCCCTGAGCAGTCCGGCGCCCGCCCGAACCCGCCCCCTCGACCCACCCTTCACAGAAGTGGACAAAGACGAACGAAGTTCGGTGCGATCAGGTGTCCGAACGCGCCCTAGTGGCCTTCCTCCAGAGTACCTTCGCCCTGATCACGGGGCTTGACGCGGGGTAGCCCGACGGTTGGTGATCTTGGCCTCCGCGCGCTCCTCAGCCGCACCATGAGCCCCGTTAGCCACAGAGGACCCCATCCTCATGACAACGGGCTGTGCTCGGGGCACGGGAGTTCACACACCCTCCCCCCGGGACGCGGGGAGAGGCGTTCGGGAAGCCGTCAACGCCCCTTCACGGAACGTCCCATTTCCCCCGGAGCGATCCCCACGGACCGACAACGGGTAACCGCCATTCACCCGGAGTAAACGGCACGGGTGCGCTTTGCCGGAAAAAACCGCGGCGCGGACCGGCGGTACCGGTCCGCGCCGCGCGGGCTCCGGCGGCCCGAAGGCGTCACACGCCCTCGTCGACGCCTCCGGCGAGCAGGGGCTCCATGA
>NZ_ANAX01000238.1 GCF_000341065.1 Nocardiopsis halotolerans DSM 44410
CCCCCGAACCCCAGGCGTTGGTCGCCCTTCCACAGCCGCTTCTGCCGTTGGCGCCGACGCCGCATACCTTCGCTATCAGCAACCTGAGCGTCAAAGGAGTCGGGTGTCGGGCGCGGGCGTCAGAAACCGGACGCTGTGGGCCAGGTGTCAGGCGTCAGGGCGGTTCCTCCTCGCTCGGCCAGATAGCGGAGGCGAGCAGTACAGCACCCCAGATACCCAGTGGTACCAGCGGCCAGTAGGGCACGAGTTCGCCGCCCATCAGGCTCACCACCCCCCACACGCTGGTGAGAACCACCGCGACACCCAGCCACCAGCGCCATTCGTCGCCCCATTCACGCCAGGGAGCGGGGAGAGCGGACAGCTCGCTTCCGGTGAGGCGTTCGTCGTGCCGAAGACGGGGACCGTGCTGGGAGCCCGGGGCGGTGTGGTCAGCCTCAGGGTGGAGGGACGGCCGGGGAGAGGCCTTGGGCGGTGCTGCTCCCCATGCGGTGGCTTCCCATGCGGGAAGTTCCATGCCCATGGCTCCGGCTCCCGTGATCCCGCTTTCCGCGGGCCTGGGACTCGGGGGAATCCTGGGTGTCGGCAGTTGGGGTACGGGAAGGTCCGCGGTCAGTGCGTGCAGCTCACCTAACAGCACGGAGCCCAGGGCCAGACCGACACGGCGATCGTACTCCTCGTGGTCCAGGCGGCCCTCGACGAACGCGGTGGTGAGGTAGTCCACGGTGAGATCGCGTTCGGCGTCCGAGGCGCGCATCTGGTTCAGCGGCAGGCGTTGGTCCTCCACTTCCCACCCCCAAAGGCGCGAGTTGGTGACCACACGATACGCGCCGCACCCGGCGTGGAAAAGGGATACACGGAAAGTGAGTCGGTGCCCGTTGGGTGACGTATCCGGGCGGGTCCCCGGAGGCGGATCAGCCGGCGAGCCAACGGGCGACGATCTGACACGTGGCAGGGTCCGCGGCGCCGACCAGCCCGGTGTGCTCGTAGGTTCCCGAGTAACCGAACGGGCTGCCGTCCAGGCGTGTGACCAGGCCGCCCACCTCCTCCAGGATGAGGGCGGGTGCCGCCACGTCCCAGTCGCGTACCGGCACGTCCTTGACGAACAGGTGCGCGGAACCCTCGGCGACCAGGCACAGCTTCAGCGAGATACTGCCGCTCTCCAGGTACCCGCCATACCCGAAGTGTTCGTGGACCCGGCGGGTGATCCCCCGCGGTTCGGGAGTGTTGTCGGTGAGCACACCCCGACCGGGTGGGGCCGCCTCACAGGGAGGCAGCGGACATCCGTCACGGCGAGCCCCCCGGCCGCGAACGGCCGTGTACAGGGTTCCGGTCTCGGGCGCGAACACCGCGGCGACCTCCGGCCGACCTCCGATCACCAACGCGGCCTGTGTGACGTATCCAGCGAACCCGTGGACGTAACTGGCGGTTCCGTCGATGGGGTCGATGAGCCAGTACCGTGGCGGCCGTTCCCCGCGCAGTGACTCGGGGTCCTCCTCGCTGACCACCGGGATCCGTCCGTCGATCGCCGTCAACCGTTCCGACAGCGCACGGTGGGCCATGGCGTCGGCCCTGGCCTTGAACTGGCTTCCCTCCCACACCCCGCTGAGCGCGGTCGTGTCGGACCGCCACGTGCGCAGCAGGCCGCCGACCTCCACGACCGCCGCCCCCAACGCCTCGGACAACGGACGCGGATCCGCCATCGCGCCCCCCTCAGGAGCCGGACCGCTCCGAGTGGTCCCCACCTCGTCGGCGTCCGCCCCGGTCACCGCACACGCACCGGCGCGATGGGAGCCGCGCCCGTACCGCTCGTCGACATCTGTCCGGGCAGGTCCGCGGTGCTCGGGGGAGCGGGCGAGATGCCGTGCGAGGTGAACTCAGACTCGGTGAGGAAGTCCTCCGTCCAACGCCGTACCATCGCCACCCCCTCACGCCACTCGTCGGTCAGGCGGGGCCCGTCCGCGACGGCCTGCCTCAGCAGACCGGCGATCTCGTCGACTCCGGCGGCCGCGGTGAGCGACGCGGTGGAGGAGAAGCGCGGATTGATCTCGAACACCCTCGGCCTGCCGTCCGCGTCCAGACACAGCTGCACGTTGAACGGGCCGTCGGCGCGCAACGCGGCCTGGATCGCCCGGCAGACACGGGCCACCTCACGGTGGTGCCGGGTGACCGCGTACCTGGTGACCCCCTGCTTGAGGACGACCTCCTTGGGTACGACGGCCTGGACCTCGCCGTCCCGCCACACCACCACGGACACCGTGTACTCGGGGCCCCTGATCCGCTCCTGCACGATCAGTTCGTCTGCCGCGTAGCCACCCTCGGACACCACACGCGCCATGTCGTGGACCGAGTCGATGACCACCACCCCGCGGCTGCCCCGCCCACTGCGCGGTTTGACGATGAGGCCCCCGGACGCGGAGTTCGCCGCGTCGCTCGGCCACTCCGAGGCCAGCCAGGTACGCGGCACCCCGATCCCGGCGTCCTCCAACTCCCGCATCAGCACGTACTTGTCCAGGCAGGTGGTGACGAAGTCCAACCGCGGGAGCAGCACCGTCACACCGTCCTTGGCGAGCTCGACCACCCGGACCAGCTCCTCGTCCACCAGGGGGACGACCGCGACGGCCTCCTCCTCCGCGCACAGCGCCCGCATCCGCGGCAGGAACGCCGCGCTGTCACCCGGTGGTACGAGGTGTCCGCGGTCGGCCAGGTACAGGCCGGGGGCGGCGGGGTCCACATCGGTCGCCACCACACGGAAACCGTGTTCGCGCAGGTGGATGATGGTCCCGGGCGTGGGAGCCGATCCGGCTGTCGTGACCACCACGGTCGGTTTCCTCGCAGGCTGCTGTGGCACCGGTTGAACCCTTTCCGACGTGGACGGCGGACTGGCGGGGGATGGTTACCGAGCCTAGACCGCGGGGTGCCCGATCACTGGGAATTGGCCGAATCCGGTTGTCGGGACAACCGAACGCGCCTCCTGCGCGTGTACGCACCGGCCCCCGGGAGGAAAAGGCCGGGGGCGGGCGGTGCGGCAACGCCACACCGCCCGCCCCCGACATGTCGGGTGGTCCCGTCCGCAGGGGCCGGGTTCCGGGCCTACTTCACCTCGTAGACGGGGGTGATCATCGCGCGGCCCAGCGCGTGCGAGAACAGGTTGAAGCCCAGGAAGGCCGGGCTCGCCGACTCGTCCACCTCCAGGCGGGGCACGTCCACGGCGTGCACCACGAAGAAGTACCGGTGCGGGCCGTGCCCGGGGGGCGGGGCGGCACCGATGTAGCGGTGGCTCCCGGCGTCGTTGCGGAGCGTCACGGCCGACTCCGGAATCCCGGAGCCGTCTCCCGCGCCCGTCGCCAACTCGGTGACCTCGACGGGAACGTTCGCCACCGCCCAGTGCCAGAAACCGCTGGCGGTGGGCGCGTCCGGATCGAAGCAGGTGACGGCGAAGCTCCGCGTCCCCTCGGGGAAGCCGCTCCAGGACAGGTGCGGTGAGACGTCCTCGCCTCCGGCGCCCATGATCCCGCTGACCTGGGCCCGGGGCAGGGTCTGACCGTCGGCCACGTCGTCGCTGGTGACGGTGAACGACGCGACCTGGGGCAGGAAGTCGTAGGGGGAGGGTGGCGTGGCCACGAAGGGGCCTCCTTCGTTCGTCTGGGATGCGCTTCTGCCGCCCGTTCGGGGAGTCACCGTCGACGGGCTCCCGGTCCCGGGCCCTACGAACATACGCCCCACCGGACGCGCACGTCCCAGCGCGTGGACGCCGTGTCGGAGGGCGGCGGCCGTAGGCGGCCGTTCGGGGAGGCCGAAACGACTGCCCTCCCCCGGCCCGGGACAACAGACCGACCGGGCGGTATGGTCGTGCCGACACGGCACAAGAACCGGATTCGGTCTTCACCGACAGGGAGTCGCCATGACCACTCGCTGGGGCATCACCATCCCTCTGGAGGGAGTACCGCTCCCCGAACAACGATCCGTCATCGAGCGGCTGCCGGACCTGGGTTACACCGACGCCTGGTCGGCCGAGGCCAACGGCACCGACGCCTTCACCCCGCTCGCCCTGGCCAGCGTGTGGGCCCCCGAACTGCGTCTGGGCACCGCGATCGTGCCCGCCTACACGCGCGGCCCGGCCACCCTGGCGATGAGCGCCGCCACCCTGGCCGCCGCCGCGCCGGGCCGGTTCGCGCTGGGCGTGGGCACCTCCTCCAACGTCATCGTGGAGCGGTGGAACTCCATCCCCTTCGAGGAGCCCTACAAGAAGGTGCGCGACACCGTGCGCTTCCTGCGGGCCGCGCTCACCGGACAGAAGGTCAAGGAGGACTACGACACCTTCAGCGTCAGGGGTTTCACGCTCGGAGCGGTCCCCGAACAGACTCCGCCACTGCTGGTGGCGGCCCTGCGCCCGGGCATGCTCAAGCTCGCCGGACGCGAGGGTGACGGCGCCATCATCAACTGGCTGTCGGCGGAGGACGTGCGTAAGGTGACCCCCTACGTGCGGCGCTACGGCGAGGACAAGGAGGTCGTCGCGCGGATCTTCGCGATCCCCGACACCGACGCGGACACCGCCCGCGAGATCGGCCGCTGGGCCATCTCGGCCTACCTCAACGTCCCCGTCTACCGGGCTTTCCACGAATGGCTGGGCCGTGAGGAGCTCACCCCGATGTGGAAGGCGTGGGACGAGGGTGATCGTCGGGGAGCGTTGGCCGCGATCCCGGACTCGGTGGTGGACGATCTCATCGTGCACGGCCCCGCCGCGTACTGCCGTGAGCGGATCCGGGCCTACGCCGACAACGGTGTCACCACTCCGGTGATCGCGCCGATCACACCGCCGAAGGCGGACCCGGCCGCGGTCGTGCGGGCCCTGGCCCCGAGCGGCTGACGGGGGCAGGAGCCGACGAGGTCCGTCCGCGGGCAGGCCGAAGCCGGGGTCCTGGGAACCCCCCACTTACCAGGCTAGCCTTCGGCGACCATCCGACGGAAGGCCGATCTCCCACCTGTGGACAACCGCCCCGGACCGGCCTCCGGGCCAGCTCCGGGGCGGGTTACGGGGCGGGTTCGGGAGGAGGCCACCCGTCCATCCCCCGCTCCTCACACGCCTTCCGCCCATCACCCAACCGTCACCCCACCCACCTGTTCACCCCCCACTCGCCTTCACCCCCCACTCACCGGTCACCCGCCTCCCGTCCGTTCCCGCCCCTCATCCTCCCGTCCGTCCCGAGCCGCGCCGCTGCCGCCAGCCCTCCTCCTCCACGGGACCGAGAAGCCGGCGGGCCCGCAGGACCAGCTCCAACTCGAAGCGGTCACCGGGCCCGCGCAGCCGTGCGCCGAACAGCTCCTCCAGCTGACGCATCCGGTAGCGCACGGTCTGCGGGTGGATGCGTAGCCGCTCCGCCGCCTCGTTGGCGTTCAGCCCCGACTCCAGCCAGGCCAACAGGGTGTCGGCCATCCGTTCCCGCTGCGGTGGTCGCAGCCGGGCCAGCGGCGCCAATCGGGACCGCGCCATCTCCGCGACCAGCCCGGTGTCCCGCGACAGCAGCAGCGTGGGCAGGTGGTCGCTCCAGCGGACCACGCCCTCACCCGGCACCACACCCGTGCGCACGAGTTCCACCAGGTCCCGCGCCCGGCCCAACGACACCGGCGCCTGGTCCAGGGGCACGCTCGGTCCCAGCACCGCGCAGGATCCGCGCAGTGAACGCTCCAGGGCCCGCAACCGCCCCGGCCCCTCCGGGTCGGGCACCAGCGCGCACGGCTCCACCCGGTCCAGACCCGCCAGGACGTCCGGGGGCAGCGCGAGCGCCCCCGCTCCCGCCCCTGACCCCACGTCCTCCCCATCCGCCGACAGCGCGTCCGCCGCCGCTTCCGCCCCACCGTCCGTCTTCCGGTACAGCAGCGCCACCGCCACCCGTTCGGGCAACCGCCACCGGGCCGCACGGGCCAGCGTGGGCACCGCCTCCGCCTCCTGCCCCGTCCCCGCCTCGGCCAGCAGTACCTCCAGCAGCCGTGTCCGGCGACGGCGCAGCGCCTCCACCCCCGCGCCGCGCACCCGCGTGTGCCCCTCCACGGCGGCGGCCGAGATCTCCTCCTGGAACGCGAAGACCGCCTCTCCCAGCACCGCCATGTGGTCGCGTGTGAGAGCTTCGGCGTCGGCCAGCCGCCGCCACGCCACGGCCGCCGCCGTGCGCATCCCCGTGTGCAGGCATTCCAGGGAGCGCCCGTGCCGAGCCTCACCGGCACCGAACGCCCGGAACTCGGTGGCCAGGGCGTCCACGTGCTCGGAGGAACGGCCGCCGCCCTCCACCCGGTCCAGGAAGGAGCGCAGTCCTGTGTCGACCACCCGCCGCAGGTCCTCGACGTCGGCTGGTTCCAGGATCGTGGCGTGGGACTCCGCGCGGAGCCGGATGCCCTCCAGGGTCTCCTCCACCAACGGCGGCACCAGCGGACGCAGCCG
>NZ_ANAX01000239.1:0-7353 GCF_000341065.1 Nocardiopsis halotolerans DSM 44410
CCGCGCGAACGGGTCCGTCAGGTGGCTCTCCCGCGGCGGGTACGTCATGTCACCTCCGGCGCGGACGCACGGCGGAGCCGTCCGTGGCACGCCCGCGCGTGCTCTGTGCGCCAGAAAGTTCGGGGCGGTCCCGGGGGAGGGGACCGCGCTTCCATATCACCAGAGCCCCGACGCGCGGACAACCCCGTACCGCACCACGCACGGTCACCGCCCCGGACACCGCTGGTCACGGAACGGACGGATACGGTAACAATGGTGCGGACACGACGCCCGCCCCCCGAAAGGCACCCGCCATGAGACGACCGCCGTTCCTTCCCCCGATCCTTCCGCCGTTCGTGGCTCTGTTCCTGGTCGTCGTCGCCTGCTCGGGAGAGGGGGCGACGGAGGGGACCGCGGAGCAGCCCGAGGAGACCGGGGCCGCGGTGGACGCCGACGCCGACGCCGAGGCCGAGGTGGTGCGCGCCGCCGAGGGTTTCGTGGCCTCCCTCCAGGCCGCCGACGGCGAGGCGGGATGCGCGCTGATGGACGAGGCCGCCCGGAGGGTGGTGGCCGACACGCACGGAGCCGAGGACTGCGCGACGGCCTTCCCCCTCTACGCCGAGTCCCTCGGGGGAGGAGCGGACGTCGAGGTCGGTGAGGTCACCATGAACACCGACCTGGACGGGGACACCCCCATCGCCACGGTCGCCCTGGCCTACCCCGGGGAGGACCACGGCCCCCTGGAGATGCGCCGGGACTCCGACGACCAGTGGGTCGCCACCCGCCTGCCCGGCTCCACCCTGGGCGGTGCCTGAACGTCGGACGGCTCAGCTGAAGAGGACGTAGCCCAGGACCATGCCTCCGGCCACGACCACGAGGGTCACGAACGGCCAGCCCCACTGGCTGATCATCTCCCTGGACACGGCCGTCCGGTCCACCGGCTCGACGTCACTCTGCTTCTCGGGGTCGCTCTCGCTGTTCACACCGTTCGGCATACCAGACGGCGCGCCGGGGTGTGAGCTCCGGGAGGTCACGTTCTTCCGTGGCGGACACGCGCTCGACCACCCCTACCGGGGTTGGACCGGACGGGACCGGGCGCAGGCGTCGATCTGCCGCTGGATGATCGGCGCGTACAGGTCCAGCAGGTCGTCGCGGGAGACCTCCTCGACGGGGAACATGCCCAGAACGCGGACTCCCTCGGCGAGGCCGAGGAGCTGGCAGCAGACGACACCGGCGTAACGGCGTTCGGGGGTGGTGTCCCCGATCAGGGCGCTGACGCTCTCCAGAAGCCTGTCGCGCGTCTCCTCGCGGGAGCGGTCGGGGTCGGGGGACTCGCGGACGTGGGCGGCCGCGCTCAACCAGCTCTCGGGGACGCCGCGCTCGCGCCGGGCGAGGATCTTGCGCACCAGGGCGCGGCCCATCTCGGAACGGGGCAGGTCCAGCTCGGCCAGGGGGATATCGTGCGGTCCCACCTCGTTGAAGAGCGCGGCCTTGCTGTGGTGGTGCTTGATCACCAGGGCGGGCGAGACCCCCGCCGCGGTGGCGATGTCGCGGATGGTCACCCCGTTGTAGCCGCGTTCGAAGAAGAGTTCCCGTGCCGCGTCGATGATCGCCCCGCGGCTGTCGGTACCGGTCACGGCCTCACCCCCGCGGGCCTCTCGTCACCGGGCGTCCGGTCGGTCTCCGCCTCCGCGGGCTCGGCGGGGGCGGGCGCCCGTTTCCGTCCGTGGCCCCGGGCCGGGATGAGGGTGCCCACCAGCACGCTGACCAGGCACGCCGCCACACCGAGCCAGTGGGACAGGTCCATGGCCCGGGCCGACGGGAACACCGTTCCGTTCACGTCCACGGTCAGGGACGCGAAGACCAGCGCGACCACCGCGCTGCCGCTGGAGGTGCCCAGCGAGCGGACCAGGGTGTTGAGTCCGTTGGCCGAGGCGGTCTCGCTCCGGGGCGCGGAGGCCATGACCAGGGCGGGCATGGCGGCGAACGCGGTGGCGGTGCCGACGCTGACGAACATGTTGCCCAGTATCACCTCCAGCACGGTGTCGGAGTTGAACACCCGCCACAGGTAGGTGAGGCCCATGATCGTCGCGCCGGTGATCAGGGTCGGCTTCCCGCCCCACCTGTTGAGCATGCGGCTGGCGACCGGGGAGAACACCAGCATCATCAGGCCGCCCGGCACCATCGCCAGTCCGGCGACGGCCACGGGCAGGGCCAGGCCGTACCCGGTGTCGGTGGGGACCTGGAGTTCCTGGGTGGTGACCAGGCCGTTCAGGAACATCCCGAACCCGACGAAGTACGAGGACAGGTTGGTGAGCAGGACGGGGCGCCGGAAGGCCGTGCGCAGGTTCACCATGGGCTCGCGCGTGCGCAGCTGGTGGGGAACCCAGACCAGGAGCGCGGCGAGGGAGAGCGCGGTCAGGCCGAGGACCCGGCCGCTGGTCCAGCCCCACGAGGCCCCCTTGGACAGTGCCAGCAGCAGGCCGACGAGGACGACCGAGAGCACGAGGGCGCCGACGACGTCGAAGCGGCCGGGGGTGCGCTGGGGGGACTCGTTGATCAGCAGGCGGATGGTCACGAGGAGCACGGCGCCGACGGCCGCCGCCGACCAGAACAGGGAGGTCCACCCGAAGGCGCTGTAGAGCACCCCGGACAGGGGCAGGCCGAGGGCTGCGCCGATGCCGAGGGTGGCGCTCATCAGGGCGATGCCCCCGGAGAGCTTCTCCCTGGGCAGTTCGTCGCGCATGATGCTCATGCCCACGGGGATCAGGGAGGCGCCGAACCCCTGCATGGCGCGGCCGACGAGCATCGGCACGAAGCTGCCGCCGAGCGCCGCGATGAGCGAACCCGAGGTCAGGACCGCGAGGGAGATGAGCAGCATCCTGCGCTTGCCGTACATGTCGGCCATACGGGAGACGATCGGCGTGGCCACGGCACCGGTCAGCAGTGTGGCGGTGACCAGCCAGGACGCGTCGTCGGAGGACACGCCCAGGATGCGCGGCAGGTCCGGCAGCAGGGGGATGACGAGGGTCTGCTGCAGCGAGACGACCATGCCGCAGAGGGTGAGGATTCCCGTGGTGGCCCATGCGGGCAGGCGTAGGTTGAGCGTCATTCGGCCTCCAGTCGCGGGGCGTTCGTGCGGGGCGCGCGGGCGGGGCGTACCGGTCACCGCGCGCGGACGGACCGCCCGGGTGGGGGCGGTCAACGATGGGAGAAGTGGGGTGAACAGCCGTTCACCCCATAAGTAAACACTGTTTCACCCGAAGGGGTCAAAACCCGAACCTGCGAGCCTCGTCACCGTGGCGGTGGTGTAGACCCACAGGAGGAACGGCCGCCAGGAACCGGAAACGGGGGGAGCACCATGGCTGACGAGATCGTCGGGATCGTCGGCGCGGGCATCGTCGGGCTCGCGGTCGGCAGGGAGATCGTCCGCAGGCGGCCGGGGACGCGCGTCGTGGTCCTGGAGAAGGAGAGCCGCGTCGCGGCGCACCAGACCAGCCACAACTCCGGGGTCGTCCACGCGGGCCTGTACTACAAGCCCGGCAGCCTCAAGGCCACCTTGTGCACACGGGGCAGGGGCATGCTGCGCGAGTACTGTGCCGACCGCGGACTGCCCTACGACGAGTGCGGCAAGCTCGTCGTCGCGGTCGACCGGGACGACGAGGCGCGACTCGACGACATCTACGCCAGAGCCGACGACAACGCCGTTCCGGGGCTGCGCCGCGTGGGTCCCGCCGGGATCGGCGAGATCGAACCGTACGCGACCGGCCGGGCCGCCCTGTACTCGCCGCACACCGCCATCACCGACTACGCGCGCGTCTGCGGGGCCTTCGCCGAGGACATCGTGGCCGCGGGCGGGGAGGTCCGTCTCAACTGCCCGGTCACCCGGATCGAGGAGGCCGGCGACGCACTGCGGATCGTCGCGGGCGGCGAGCTCGTGTGGGTGGACCGCCTCGTCGTCGCGGCGGGGCTCCAGACGGACCGGGTCTCCCGCCTGGCCGGGGACGGGGCCGGTCCCCGGATCGTCCCCTTCCGGGGTGAGTACATGCTGGTCCGCCCGGAGAAGGCCCACATGGTGCGCGGGCTGGTCTACCCCGTGCCCGATCCCAGATACCCGTTCCTGGGCGTGCACTTCACCCGGCGGGTGTCGGGAGACGTGGAGGTGGGTCCCAACGCCGTCCTCGCGTTCTCCCGCGAGGGCTACGGACTCTTCGACGTTCGTCTGGGGGACCTGGGGGACAACCTCACCTGGCCCGGTTTCTGGACCATGGGACTCCGGCACTGGCGCACCGGAATCAGGGAGATGTACGGGTCCCTCTCCAAGCGCGCCTACATGAAGGCGGCGCGGCGGTACGTGCCCGAGATCGGCCCCGAGGACGTCGTGCGCGGCGGCTCGGGCGTGCGCTCCCAGGCACTGGACCGCGACGGCGGCCTCGTCGACGACTTCCGCGTCCACCGGCTCGGACGCGTCACCGCCGTCCGCAACGCGCCCTCGCCCGCGGCCACGTCGTGCATGGCCATCGCCGAGCACGTGGTCGACGTCGTTTCCGGAGAGGAGACGGACTGAACCCCTCGTTCCTTCCGTCTGCCGCGAAGAGCGGCCTCAGGCCGGGCTCACCGCCGCCGGCGCCCCGCCCCCGAGCCGTACCCCGCCATGTGCAGGGCGAGGAACACCAGCCCGGCCAGGGTGAGGGTGGTCGTGGTGACCAGGTTCTGGATGTTCTCGCCCAGGAGTTCCAGGAGCAGGGCGAGCCCGAACAGGATCGCAGCGATGGTGGCGAACACGGGGGCCTCCGGGGGTGGGGATGCGTACCGCCGTGGTGTTCGTCTACCCGCCGCCCACGGCGGTAACCGCGCCGCCCGAACCCGTCGGAGCGAAGGCCCCTGAACTGGGACAGAGAGGGGCACGGTACCCTCGTCGGGCCAGTCGAACTCCACCTCGTGGGGCAGGGAACCCGGTGCGAATCCGGGACTGACGCGCAGCGGTGAGGGTGACGGGCGGGCACGTGCCGGGAACGCGTTTCCCGGGACAGCCACTGGAGCAGCGCTCCGGGAAGGCGCTCCGCACCGGTCGATCCCGAGTCCGAAGACCTGCTGGTGCTGGCGGTGACGGGCCGCCAGGTCATCCGGACCCCGCGAACGGGTCCCTGACCCGAAGGACGCGTATGTCCACGACGGACTCCCCATCCTCCGTCTCCCGCACCCGGCGCGACCGCTGCCCCGGTGCCCTGCGCCCCTGGCCCGCCGACGACGGGCTGTTGGTCCGGCTCCGGCTCGTCGGCGGTCGGCTTCCCGCCCGCTCGCTGCGTGCCCTGGCCGCCGCGGCCGAGGAGTACGGCGACGGTCGGATCCGTGTCACGAGTCGGGCCAACGTGCAGTTGCGTGCCCTGCCGGGGCGCGACGGAAGGCTGGAACCCGAGGTCCTCCGTGCCCTGGAGGGCACGGGACTGCTGCCCTCGCCCTCCCACGAACTGGTCCGCAACGTGATGGTCTCCCCGCGCACGGGCCTGACGGGGGCGGAGCACCCCTCGGCCGGGAGGGCCGACCTGCGCCCCGTCACCGCCGCGCTGGACGAGCTGCTGTGCGCCGACCCGCGCCGCGCCGCCCTCCCCGGACGCTTCCTGTTCGTCCTGGACGACGGGAGCGGTGACCTGCTCGAACGCCCTTGCGACCTGGGACTCGTCGCCCTCGACGCCCACGTCGCCCAACTGAGGGTGGGAGGGGGCTGGGGCCCGCTGACACCGCTCGGCGAGGCCGCCGCCTCGCTCGTACGGTTGGCCGACGCGTTCCTGGAACGGCGCGGTGACGGCTCCGACGCGCCCTGGCACGTGGCCGAACTCCCCACACCGCTGACCGACCCGGTGCCGCCGGACCCCCGGTTGCCGGAGCCCGCGCCGCCGCTGCCCTACGGCCCGCTGACCGAGGGCGGACGGCACGTTCCCGTACCCGACGACGGCCTGGACCGACCCGCCGCCGAGGCACTCGCGGAGGAGGCGCTCGCCGCCGGAAC
Source organism: Nocardiopsis halotolerans DSM 44410 (assembly GCF_000341065.1). Taxonomy (GTDB): domain Bacteria; phylum Actinomycetota; class Actinomycetes; order Streptosporangiales; family Streptosporangiaceae; genus Nocardiopsis; species Nocardiopsis halotolerans. The sequence goes on from NZ_ANAX01000239.1 coordinate 5,990, forward strand.
CGGCGAACTCGTCGTCACGCCGTGGCGCGCCCTTCTCGTCCCCGGGGAGGCACGGTGACCATCCCGAGCCGACCGAACCGGCACTACGACTACGTCGACGACGGGCCCGCGATCTACGCCGACTCCTTCGCCATCATCCGGCGCGAGGCCAGCCTCGGGCACCTGCCCGCCAACGCGGAGCGGCTCGCCGTGCGGATGATCCACGGCACCGGGCAGGTCGACCTCGCCGACGACCTGGTCGTCCATCCCGACCTGGTCCCCGCGGCGCGCGCCGCCCTCCGGGCCGGTGCGCCGATCCTGTGCGACGCGCGCATGGTGGCCGCCGGGGTGACCGCGAGCCGCCTGCCACGCGCCAACCGGGTGCTCTGCCTCCTCGGCGACGAGCGCGTCCCCGACCTCGCCCGGGAGTGGGGCACCACCCGCACCGCCGCCGCGGTCTCCCTGTGGGAACCGCTGCTCGACGGCGCCGTGGTCGCCGTGGGAAACGCGCCCACAGCCCTCTTCCACCTGCTGGAGATGCTGGTCGACGGCGCCCCGCGCCCGGCCGCGATCGTCGGCTGCCCGGTCGGCTTCGTCGGAGCCGCCGAGTCCAAGCAGGCGCTGACGGAGTTCGCCGACCGGTACGGCATCGACGTTCCCCACGTGACCACCCGCGGCCGACGCGGAGGCTCCGCGATGACCTCCTCGGCCCTCAACGCACTCGCCAAGGAGGAGGAGTGACCGGTCGTTTCCACGGCGTCGGAGTCGGCCCCGGGGACCCCGAGCTGATCACCCTCAGGGCGGCCAGGCTCATCTCCGGAGCCGACGTCGTCGCCTACCACGCCGGAGTCGGCAAGGAGTCCAACGCCCGCCGCATCGCCGCCGCCCTGATCCCGGACGCGGCGATCGAGGAACAGCTCACCTACCCCGTGACCACCGGCGCGACCGACCACCCGGGCGGTTACGCGGGGGCCCTGGCCGACTTCTACGAGGCGTCCGCCGCGCGGCTGGCCGTCCACCTCGACGCGGGCCGCGACGTCGTCCTGCTCTCCGAGGGGGACCCCCTGTTCTACGGGTCCTACATGTACATGCACGACCGGCTGTCCGAGCGGTACGCGACCGAGATCGTCCCCGGGATCCCGGCCTTCGCCGCCGCCACGGCCACGGCGGCGGCACCGCTGGCCCGGCAGACCGACGTGCTCACCGTGCTGCCCGGCACCCTGCCCGAACCGGAACTGGCCCGCCGCCTGGCGGACACCGACGCGGCCGTGGTCATGAAGCTGGGACGGACCTTCCCCGCCGTCCGCCGCGCCCTGGCGGCGGCCGGGCGGCTGGAGCACGCGGTGTACGTGGAGCGCGCCTCGATGGACGGGGAGCGGCGGCTG
>NZ_ANAX01000239.1:7359-17052 GCF_000341065.1 Nocardiopsis halotolerans DSM 44410
GACGGTGCCCTACTTCTCCCTGGTACTGGTCACCGGGGACAGCCGCAACGGCCAGCGGTCCCGGAACGGCGTTGCGGCGGCGCCTGCGTCCCCGGAGCCGGCGGGCCCGGCGGCCGAACTTCTGGTCGTCGGCCTGGGCCCCGGTCCCGGGCACTGGCTCACCCCCGAGGCCTCCGAGGCGCTCGCCGGGGTGGACCACGTGGTGGGCTACGCCCCCTACGTCGACCGGGTCCCGCAGCGCCCCGGGCTCACCCGGCACGCCTCCGGCAACACCGTCGAGCTCGAACGCGCCCGGTTCGCCCTCGACCTCGCCTCGCGCGGCGAGCGCGTCGCCGTGGTCTCCGGCGGTGACGCCGGTGTCTTCGGCATGGCCACCGCCGTGTTCGAGGCGGCGGAGGAACCCGGCTACGAGGACGTGCCCGTGCGGGTGCTGCCGGGTGTCAGCGCCGTCCAGGCGGTCGCGGCGCGCGCGGGCGCCCCCGTCGGCGGTGACTTCGCGGTGATGAGCCTCTCGGACCGCCTCAAGCCGTGGTCGGTGGTCGAGCGGCGGGGGCGCGCCGTCGCCGGGGCCGATCTGACGCTGGCCGTCTACAACCCGGCCTCCCGGTCCCGGACCGAACAGATCGTCACCGCCCGCGAGGTTCTGCTGGAACACCGCGAGTCCGACACCGTGGTCGTGGTCGGCCGGGACGTCGGCCGGGAGGGCGAGTCGCTGACGGTGACCACCCTCGGTGAGCTCGACCCGGCCGCCGTCGACATGCGCTGCCTGCTGATCGTCGGCGCGTCCGGAACCCGGGTCTCGGCGGCGGGCCGTGTCTGGACCCCGAGGTGGGTGAGGTCGTGACCGTGCGTTTCGTGGGGGCGGGGCCCGGCGCCGCCGACCTCCTGACGGTCCGCGCCACGCGGATGCTCGCCGAGGCCGACGTGGTGCTCTACCCCGGCACGTACCTGGACCCGGAGGTCCTCACCCACTGTGCGCCCGACGCCGAACTGGTGGACACCCAGGGCCTGGACCTGGACCGCATCACCGACCGCCTCGTCGCCGCGCACGCCGAGGGCCGGGAGGTCGTGCGGCTCACCTCCGGAGACCCGTCGCTGTACTCGGCGCTCGCCGAGCAGACCCGGCGGCTCGACGCGCACGGCGTTCCGTGGGACGTCACGCCCGGGGTGCCCGCGTACGCGGCGGCCTCGGCGCTGGCGGGGCGGGAGCTGACCGTGCCGCTGGTGGCCCAGTCGGTCGTGCTGACCCGTACCCGGGCCCGTTCGACCGCCATGCCGGACACGGAGTCGCTGGCCGCGTTCGCTGCGACCCGGGCCACGCTGGTGCTCCACCTGGCGATCCGGCGTGTGCGGGAGCTGATGGCCGAGATCGAGCCCGAGTACGGCGGTGACTGCCCGGTCGTCGTCGTGTACCGGGCCAGTCAGCCGGGGGAGTCGGTGCTGCACGGCACGGTCGCCACCATCGCCGACGCGGTGGAGGAGGCCGGGCTTCGGCAGGCGGCGGTGATCCTCGTGGGGAGGGCGCTCGACCCCGGGAAGGGTGGTGAGTCCTACCTCTACGGTCCGGACCGTCCCCGGGTCAGTGACCGACCTCCAGGAACCACTGGGTGACCGTCCGCGCGGGCGTCCAGCCGGTGAACGTGCCGATGGGCGCGGTGGTCTCGACGGCGATGCGGGTCAGTTCCCCGCCGTGGCGCCGGTGGGCGTCCGCGAGCACGCTCTCGGTCTCCAGCGTCACACCGTGCACCACGAGACGGCCTCCCGGCCGCAGCGCCCGCAGGCAGGTGTCGAGCACGCCCGGCCGTGTGGCGCCGCCGCCGACGAACACCGCGTCGGGCGCGCGGAGTCCGTCCAGCGCGTCCGGTGCGCGGCCGGTGACCACGTGCAGTCCGGGGACGCCGAGTCGGCCCGCGTTGCGGCCGATCCGCGCGGCCCGTTCGCCGTCGGCCTCCACCGCCGTGGCGGTGCAGGCCNNNCATCCACTCGATCCCGACCGACCCCGCGCCCGCGCCCACGTCCCACAGGTGACGCCCCGGGGAGGGGGCCAGACGGGCCAGCGCCGAGGCGCGCAGGTCCCTCCTGGTCAGCTGCCCGTCGTGTTCGAACGCGTCGTCGGGCAGCCCCGGGACCAGACCGTGGCCGGGCGGTCCGACCAGTTCCAGGGCCAGCACGTGCAGCGCGGGGGCCCTTCCGGGGGAGGCCAGCCAGTCGTCCGCCGTCGTCTCCAGGCGCGACTCCGCGTCCGAACCCAGGTCGCCCAGCACGGCCATGCGGCTGGCACCGTAACCGGCGCCGGTCAACAGGGCGGCGACCGCCGAGGGTGTCCCGGCGTCCGAGGAGAGCACCAGGACACGGTGGCCGGGCGCCAGCTGACGCAGCAGCAGCCGGGGATCGCGCCCGACCAGACCCACCACGGCGCATCCTTCCGCCGACCAGCCCATCCGTGCGCGGGCCAGGGCGACCGAGGAGACGGCGGGCTCCACCCGCACGGCGTCCGCGCCCAGCAGCTCGATCAGCGTGGTGCCGATCCCGGACACGAGGGGATCACCGGAGGCGAGGGCCACCGCCGAGGCGCCGTCGAGGGAGGCGAGCAGTGACGGCAGCCCCTCCCGCAGGGGGGAGGGCCAGGCCTCACGGCGCTGTCCGTGCGGGTCCGGCAGCATCGCCAGGTGTCTGCGGCCGCCCAGCACCACGTCCGCGTCCAGGACGAGCCGGCGCAGTCGCTCCGGTAGGCCGGGCCAGCCGTCGGCGCCGACGCCGACGACGGTGATCACCGGTTCGGGGGGAGGGGGCGCGTCATCCTTCATGCCCGTGACGCTATCGTGGCGGCCACAGGCACGAGGTGCCCCGTACGGCCGGGCCATCGGAAACGGTGGAGACGGCGGGAGGGGAGAATCTGGGAAGCCCGGTGAGATTCCGGCACAGGCCCGCTGCGGTGAACCGAGCCTCCACACAGGAGGACCCGGCAAGTCCGAAGACCGGCCTCGCGCCCGACCTTTACGGATGGCGAAACGAGCGGGAGCCTCACGTGCCATTGCGGTCACCGCACCACCACTACCCCTTTTCCGCGATCGTCGGCTGCGACGCCGAACACCTCGACGACCTGGGCCTCTCCCTCGTCCTCACCAGCGTCTCGCCGGAGATCGGCGGCGTCCTGGTGCGCGGGGAGAAGGGCACGGCCAAGTCCACCGCCGTGCGGGCCCTGTCCTCCCTCCTGCCGCCCGTCGACGTCTACCAGGGCGACCGGTTCTCCGTGGACCCCGCCGATCCGGACCAGCACTCACCGGACGGCCCCTTCGAGCCCGACACGGCCGTGGAGAGCCGCCCCGTGCGGCTCGTCGAACTGCCCGTCGGCGCCACCGAGGACCGTGTCCTCGGCTCCCTGCACCTGGAGCGGGCTCTCACACACGGCAAGGTCGCCTACGAGCCCGGTCTGCTGGCCCGCGCCCACCGCGGAATCCTCTACGTCGACGAGGTCAACCTGCTCCACGACCACCTGGTCGACCTCCTCCTGGACGCCGCCGCGACCGGCCGGGTGACCGTGGAACGCGACGGGTTCTCCGTGGAGCACACGGCCCGGTTCCTGCTCATCGGCACGATGAACCCCGAGGAGGGCGAGCTGCGCCCGCAGCTGCTCGACCGGTTCGGACTCACCGTCGAGGTCGCCGCGCCGCCCGAGCCCGGGACCCGCGCCGAGGTGGTCCGCAGACGCATGGCCCACGACGCCGACCCCGCCGCCTTCGCCGCGCGTTACCGCGGGGCCGAGGAGGCCCTCGCCGAGCGCATCGCCGTGGCCCGGAAGACGCTCGGGCGGGTGCGCCTGTCCGAGGCCGCGCTGCTGAAGATCGCCGAGGTGTGCGCGGCGTTCGAGGTGGACGGCCTGCGGGCCGACATCGTCACCGCGCGCACGGCGATGGCGCACGCGGCCTGGGAGGGCCGGGCCTCGGTCACCCGGGCCGACATCCGCCGCGCCGCCACGCTCGCCCTGCCGCACCGGCGTCGGCGCAACCCCTTCGACGCGCCGGGGCTCGACGAGGACCTCCTCGACCGGATCCTGGGTGACGAGGAACCGCCGCCCGACCCTCCGGAGCCGCCGGATCCCGAAGGAAGCGACGACCCCACCGACTCCGAGGGCCCGTCCGAACCGGAACTCCCGTCCGACGGCGACGTTTCCTCGGGCCCCGACGAGCCCGCCGAGCCCGCCGAGACCTCCGGAGGCGAGCAGCCCGACCCGGAGACCGCTCCGGCCTCCGCCGAACACGAACCGGCCGACCCCGGTGACGACCCCTCGCCGCCCCGGGCCTCCGGGGGCTCCCCGGTCACGGCCAGGGCCGCCGACCCCTACCGGACCCGGCTGCTCACCGCACGGGGTTCCGGTGAAGGCGCCGACGGCAGACGCAGCCGGGCCGTCGGCGCACGGGGACGCCGGATCGGCTCCGCCGCGCCAGGTCGGGGAGCGGGCGGCTCGCTCCACCTGGTCGAGACCGTACGGGCCGCCGCACTCCGGCCCCGGGACGGCGGACGACTGCGGCTCCACCCCGGCGACCTGCGCGTCGCGGTCCGCGAGGGGCAGGAGACCAACCTGATCCTGTTCTGCGTCGACGCGTCCGGCTCCATGGCGGCGCGCAAGCGCATGACCGAGGTCAAGACCGCGATCCTCTCCCTCCTCCTCGACGCCTACCGGCGCCGCGACAAGGTCGGCCTGATCACCTTCCGGGGACGGGACGCCGAACTCGCGCTGCCGCCGACCCGCTCCGTGGACGTCGCCGCGGCCCGCCTCGACGACCTCCCCGCCGGAGGGCGCACCCCGCTCGCCGAGGGACTGGAGGAGGCGGCCCGCGTCCTCCGGCGCGAACGCCTGCGGGATCCGAGGCTGCGCCCCCTCCTCGTCGTCGTCACCGACGGCCGCGCCACCGGCGGACGGGGCGCCGTCGGCCGTGCGATGGGCGCCGCCGACCACGTCGCCGGACTGGGCGTCACCGCGGTCGTGGTGGACGGCGAGTCCGGTCCGATGCGACTCGGCCTCGCCGAGCGCCTCGCGGCCCGCCTGGGCGCCGACCACATGCCCGTCACCGAGGTCAGCGCCGACGCGCTGGGCAACGCCGTACGAGAGAGGGCCGCCTGATGCCGAAGGGCCAGCCGCCCGTCGTCCCCGACGACGGGCTCACCACGCGGCAGCGCCGCAACCAGCCCCTGTTCGCCGTCCACACCGGTGACGGCAAGGGCAAGTCGACCGCCGCGTTCGGCCTCGCGCTGCGCGGTTGGAACCAGGGGTGGCGGATCGGGGTGTTCCAGTTCGTCAAGTCGGCGAAGTGGCGCATCGGCGAGCAGACCGTGCTGGAACGCCTGGGCCAGATCCACGAGGAGACCGGCGAGGGTGGCCCGGTCGAGTGGCACAAGATGGGTTCCGGCTGGTCGTGGAGCCGCCGCAAGGGCAGTACAGAGGACCACGCGGCGGACGCCGCCGAGGGCTGGGCGGAGATCAAACGGCGTCTCGCCGACCAGACGCACGACCTGCTCATCCTCGACGAGTTCACCTACCCGCTCAACTGGGGCTGGGTCGACGTCGACGACGTCCTGGCGGCGCTCCGCGACCGTCCCGGCCGCCAGCACGTGGTGATCACCGGCCGCCGCGCCGACCCCCGGCTGGTGGAGGCGGCCGACCTCGTCACCGAGATGACGAAGGTCAAACACCCCATGGACGCCGGACGGAAGGGGCAGCGGGGGATCGAGTGGTGACGTCCCCGAGGGCTTGCGGGCCGACGGCCCCGCCCCGACTGATGGTCGCCGCGCCCATGACCGGGCAGGGCAAGACCACGGTCGCGACCGGGTTGATGGCCGCGCTCCGCGACGCGGGACACGTGGTGAGCGGCCACAAGGTGGGTCCCGACTACATCGACCCCGGGTACCACGCCCTCGCCACCGGACGCCCCGGCCGCAACCTCGATCCCCACCTGGTCGGGGAGGGCCGGGTGGCGCCGCTGCTCCTGCACGGGGCGCGCGGCGCCGACGTCGCCGTCGCCGAGGGGGTGATGGGCCTGCACGACGGGCGGATCGGCACCGACGGGTTCGCCTCGTCCGCGCACGTCGCGGCCCTGACCCGGACACCCGTGGTGCTGGTGGTGGACGTGTCCCGGATGTCGCGTTCGGTGGGTGCGCTGGTCGCGGGCATGGCCGCCTACGACCCGGCGGTCGAGGTCGTCGGCGTGATCCTCAACAAGGCGGGCTCGGAACGCAACGTCGCCGAGATCGTCCGGGCCACGCACCTGCCCGTCCTCGGCGTGGTCCACCGCTCCGAGGAGATCGCCAGTCCGTCCCGGCACCTCGGGCTCGTCCCGGCGTCCGAACGGGCGGAGTCGGCGAGGGTGGTCGAGCGATTGGGGGAGCACGTCGCGCGTCAGGTGGACCTGGACGCGCTGCTCGACGTGGCCCGCGCCGCGCCCGCCCTGGAGGCCCCGCCCTGGGATCCGGTGCGTGCGCTGGGAGCACCCTCCACGGCCCCGTCTGCCATGAATTCGCGGCCGAGGGTCGCGGTGGCGGGCGGCCGGGCCTTCACCTTCCGCTACACGGAGACCGAGGAGCTGCTCACCGCCGCCGGGTGCGAGGTCGTCGGCTTCGACCCGCTCGACGACATCGCACTGCCCGCCGGAACCAGGGGGATCTACCTCGGCGGCGGCTTCCCCGAGGTCTACGCCGGTCGCCTCGCCGCCAACCGGGGCCTGCTGGCGGAGCTGCGTGACGCGGTACGGGCCGGAGTGCCGACCGTCGCCGAGTGCGCGGGGCTGCTCTACCTCGCCGAGTCGCTCGACGGTGAGCCCATGGCCGGGGCCGTCCCCGCGCGTGCCCGGATGTCGGAGCGGCTCACCCTGCGCTACCCCGAGGCCGTCTCGCCCGGGGACACCCTGCTGACGCGGGCGGGGGAGAGGGTCACCGGCCACGAGTTCCACCGCACCCGCGTCACCCCCGGCGCCTCCGCGAGCGCCCCGGCATGGAGCGTCGACGGCACGCCGGAGGGTTTCGCCTCACCGACACTGCACGCGTCCTACCTGCACGTCCACTGGGCCGGGCACCCCCGGCTCGCCGCCCGCTTCGCGCACGCCGTGCACGCTTCAGTACTCAACGGGCAAAGCGCTTGAGCCCGTCGGTGTCCAGGACGACCCCGGTCCCCGGGACGTCGACCGCTTCGCCGTAGGGGTGTTCCGAGCGGTCGAGGTACCGGCCGCCCACGGGCCGGGAGTGCACCACCACGGTGTTGGCCTCGCGGTCTACCAGCAGGTACACGCCGATACCGCTGTCGGCGTAGGCGACGGGCTTCTCCACTCTGTCGCGGGCGTGCGTGTCAGCGTCCCAGGAGGTCACCTCCACGGCCACAAGGACACCGTCGGGGTCGGCCCATTCCCCTGACTGGTCGAAATGGCCGATCGGGGCGAGGACGCCGTCCGGGCGCGCGCGTTCCCTGCGGTAGGGGTCGATTTTCAGACCCTGCCCGGTGATGTTGAGGTCCAGATCGGGGCGGTGCGCCATGAACTGGCGCATCATCCACATGAGAATGCCGCCGTGAGCCCCGTCGGTCGCCTTGTGGACCCAGACCTTTCCATTGATGTGTTCGAGGGTGACGCCCTCCTCGTTGCGGGCGATCTCGGCGAGACGCCCGAACAGTTCGGGGGTGATGGGCGGTTCTGGAACGGGCGGCGAGTAGTGGTCGGCGACGCTCATGTTGACAGGGTAAGCGAGGCGCATCTGATTTCCCTTGATCTTGCTGCTGGCTGTGGACGCTGTGCACGCCACTGCCGTGGGGGTGCCCCGACCACTCGGCCGGGGCACCCTCCGGGTCAGTTCCGGCCCGGAGAGAGCAGGCGGGCGATCAGGAAGGCGGTCCGGAGCGCGGACGTTCCGGGGGCGGTCTCGTCGTCGGTGCTGAGCATCCACTCGGCGCTGCGGTCCTCGCGCAGGTCGAGTTCGAGGGTGAAGCCGGTGTCCGGGTGGTTCACGTCGAGGTGTCCGTGGTCGGTGTCGGAGGCGGTCACGTCCAGTCCGCTGGCGCTGATGAGGGAGGCGACGGTGTCGACGTAGCGGTCGAACTGGTCCTCCGAGAGCAGTTCGGGGGTTTCGGCGTCGACGGAGGTGTCGACGCCGCTCCACTCCTTCGGAGTTGTCGGCTACACGGTGGGCCCGGCTGGTGGCCTCTACCTTGAATCCTCAGACGCGCAGCATGTGGCGGCCCGATACGATCGGCTGCGCTCGGTGAGCCCGAGCCCAGACGAGCCCGCCGACCTGATTGGGTCGATCGAAGGGAAGCTCTGATGAAGCACGATGAGTCCGCCGTGTCCAGCTGGCGGATCAGCGGCTACAGTCCGGACACCGGCAGAAGCTGCGTGGAGGTCGGCTGGGTCCAGGACGCCGCCGTTCGGGATTCGACCCAGCGCGATCTCGGGTACCTGACCTTCGAGTCCCAGGCGTGGACGTCCCTGACGAGCGCCCTCAAGCTGTAGGCCCTGTGGCCGCCCGCCCCCTCACCCCAGGGCGGTCACCCAGGCGAAGGCGGCTGCCACGTCGTGGACGGTGGGAACACCGGCCGGGCCCGGCGGGCGCCGCACCACCACGACCGGAACGCCGAGCATCCTCGCGGCCTCCATCTTCGGCCAGGTGTAGGTACCGCCGGAGTCCTTGGTGACCAGGACGTCCGCACGGTGCTCGCCCAGCACGGCCAACTCACCGTCGAGGGTGTACGGCCCCCGGCTGGTCACCAGCCGCCAGGCCTCGGGCAACGCGAGCTCGGGAACGTCCACCACCCGGGCCAGGACCGCCCGCCGACCCAGCGCGGGAACGAAACGGGCGAGTTCCTGGCGGCCGACCGTGAGGAACGGCCGCTCACCGAGCTCCGCCGCCCTCTCCGCAGCGTCCTCGTGGGTGGCGGCGTAGCGCCAGGCCGGATCCGGGTCCCAACCGGGCCGTTCCAGCCGCAGCAGGGGAACGTCGGTGCAGGCCGCCGCCGCGTTGGCGGTCATGCCGAGGGCGAAGGGGTGGGTCGCGTCCACCACCGCGTCGTAGGAGGCGAGTGCCGCACGCAGCCCGGGCACCCCGCCGAAGCCGCCGACACGGACCTTCCCCACCGGCAGGCGGGGGGGGNCAGCGACGTGGTCACGTCGACGCCCGCCTCCACCAGCAGCGCGGCGAGCTCGCGGGCCTCGGACGTCCCCCCGAGGAGCAGCAGCCTCATCGGGCGCTCCCCGGGGCCAGCACGGGCAGATCCGCCGGGGCGCCCTCGCGGGCGAGGGCGAGCAGCGCGTCGACGTCGAGGTGCCGCTCCATGAGGTCGCCGAGCAGGTCCAGACGCAGTTCCCGGGCGTCGGCGAAGCACACGCCGGACGGCTCGCGGCCCAGCGCCTCGGCCAGGAACGCGGAGCGGAAGGCGTCGCCCTCCAGACTGCCGTGCCACATGGTGCCGAAGACGTTCCCCGAGCGGGCGCCGCCCAGGAACTCCTCCGCACCGCCGCCGACCGTGATCCGGCCGTGGTGGATCTCGTAGCCGTGCGCGGGCGCGCCGAGCGCCTTCCCGGACGGCAGGCGCAGGGTCTTCTCGGAGGTGAAGTCGGTCCGTACGTCGAGCAGTCCGAGGCCGTCCGCGCACGCGCCGGGTTCGGCCTCGACACCGTCGGAGTCGGTGATGGCCGCGCCGAGCATCTGGAACCC
>NZ_ANAX01000240.1 GCF_000341065.1 Nocardiopsis halotolerans DSM 44410
CGGCGGACGTGCTCGGTGATCGCCCGGTCGAGCCCCCGGGAGCGCAGCCAGTCCAGGTCGGCGAGGGTGGACCGGGTTCCGGGCAGGACGACCAGGTCGGCGTCGGCGAGGTCGCGCGGCCCGGAGGCGAAGACGACGTCCAGGTCGGGTTCCAGGCCGAGGGCGTCCACGTCGGTGAAGTTGCTGATCCGGGGCAGACGCACCACGGCCACCCGGCGGGCCGCGCTCCCCTCCGTGCGGCGGCCCTCCAGGTCGAGGGCGTCCTCCGAGTCGAGCCACAGTCCCGGGTCCCATGGCAGGGTGCCGTACACCCGGCGTCCGGTGAGCCGTTCGAGGTCCGCCAGCCCGGGCCGGAGCAGCCCCGCGTCCCCCCGGAACTTGTTGACGACGAAACCCGCCACCAGCGCCTGGTCGGCGGGTTCCAGCAGCCCCACCGTGCCGTACAGCGCGGCGAAGAGGCCGCCCCGGTCGATGTCGCCGACGACCACCACGGGCATGCCCGCGTGCCGGGCCAGACCCATGTTCACGTAGTCGCCCGCCCGCAGGTTGATCTCGGCGGGACTGCCCGCGCCCTCGGCGACGACGGCGTCGTGGCGGGCGGCCAGGTCGTCGTACGCCGCGTGCGCGGTCTCGGCCAGGTGGCGGCGACCGGACTCCCAGTCGGACGAGGACACGTCTCCGCCGGGGTGGCCGAGCAGCACGACGTGGCTGCGCCGGTCGGTGCCCGGCTTGAGGAGCACGGGGTTCATGGCGGGCTCCGGTGTGACGCGGGCGGCCAGCGCCTGCACCCACTGGGCACGGCCGATCTCCGCCGGACGGCCGTCCGGGCCGTGGCAGACCATGGAGTTGTTGGACATGTTCTGCGCCTTGTACGGCGCGACCCGCACACCGCGCCGCGCGAAGGCCCGGCACAGGCCGGTGGTGACCACGCTCTTCCCGGCGTCGGAGGTGGTCCCGGCGACCAGCAGCCCCGCCCCCGCTCCAGCACCGCTCACGACGGCCTCCTCAGCAGCGCGACGTCCATCACCCAGCCCGCCCGCGCCCTGGTCCTCCTCCGGCGCGCGGCGATGTCGAGCAGCACCTGGCCGACCCGCCCGGAGACCAGCTCCTCCGTGTCGGTGCCCAGGTTGGCGCCCCACCAGATCGACCAGTGCTCCAGACCCGTGAACTCCGGCCGCCCGCCGAGCATGACGACGATGTTGTCCTGTCCGGCGTCGACGGCCTCGTGCAACCGGCGTGCCGGGGTGACGTGGACCGGACGGCCCACCTCGTGCAGCACGATCCGGTGCCGCGCCGCGAGGAGCTGAGGGGCGCTGACACCGGGGAGCACGTCGTACTCCACGGGAACGGTTCCCCGCGCGGCGATCCGCTCCACGATCCGCAGGGTGGAGTCGTACAGGGACGGGTCGCCCCAGACCAGGAACGCCGCCGTGCCGCCGCGCTCGCCGAGCACCCGTTCGTAGGCGGCGACACGCGCCTCGTGCCAGGCGGCGACCGCGGCAGCGTAGTCCGCGGGGTCGTCGCGGTCGCGCTCGGGGTCGGCCACGGCGACCAGCGGGAGGCCGTACCCGTCGCAGACCGCCTGCCGCAGGGAGAGCAGCCCGTCGTCCTCGCGCTTGCGGGAGGCCACCGCGTAGTCGCAGCCCCGCAGCGCGTCGGCGACCTCCCCGGTGACGTGGTGCGGCCCCATACCGATGCCGAGGATCCGTACCCTCATTCCGACTGGTCCTCCAGGTCGCCCTCGACCTCCAGGTAGACCTCCTGGAGGGCCTCCAGCGTCTCCGGGTCCGGCTCGGCCCACAGCCCGCGCCGGGAGGCCTCGTGCAGCCGCTCGACGATGCCGTGCAGCGCCCACGGGTTGGAACGGCGCAGGAACTCCTGGGTCCGCTCGTCGAGCACGTACTCGGCCGCGAGTTTCTCGTACATCCAGTCGTGGACGACACCGGCCGTGGCGTCGAAACCGAACAGGTAGTCGACGGTGGCGGCCAACTCGAAGGCGCCCTTGTAGCCGTGGCGCCGCATGGCCGAGATCCAGCGCGGGTTGACCACCCGCGCCCGGAACACGCGGGCGGTCTCCTCGGTGAGGGTGCGGGTGCGCACCGCGTCCGGTGAGGTGGAGTCACCGACGTAGGCCTTGGGGTCGGCACCGGTGAGGGCGCGCACGGTGGCGATCATGCCGCCGTGGTACTGGAAGTAGTCGTCGGAGTCGGCGATGTCGTGCTCGGCGCTGTCGATGTTCTTCGCGGCGACCCTGATGCGCCGGTAGTTGGCGCGCATGTCGTCGGCGGCCGGAACGCCGTCGAGGCCGCGCCCGTACGCGAAGCCGCCCCAGGCCGTGTAGACCTCGGCGAGGTCGCGGTCGTCGCGCCAGCTGCCCGACTCGACGAGCTGGAGGATCCCCGCACCGTACGAACCGGGCGCGGAACCGAAGATCCGCGTGGTGGCGCGGCGCCGGTCGCCGTGCGTCTCCAGGTCCGCCCGGGTGTGGGCGCGGACGAAGTTGTCCTCCTCCGGTTCGTCGAGGTCGGCGACCAGGTTCACGGCGTCGTCCAGCATGGCGACCACGTGCGGGAACGCGTCGCGGAAGAAACCGGAGACGCGCACCGTGACGTCCACGCGCGGGCGGCCCAGCTCCTCCAACGGCACCACGTCGAGCCGGGAGACCCGTCGGGACGCCTCGTCCCACTCCGGGCGGACGCCGAGCAGCGCCAGCACCTCGGCCACGTCGTCCCCGGACGTGCGCATCGCCGACGTGCCCCACACCGACAGCCCCACCGACTCCGGGTAGGTCCCGGTCTCCTCCAGGTGCCGCCGCAGCAGGGAGTCGGCCATCGCCTGCCCGGTCTGCCAGGCGAGCCGGGACGGGACGGCACGGGGGTCGACGGTGTAGAAGTTGCGGCCGGTCGGCAGCACGTTGACCAGGCCGCGCAGCGGGGAGCCGGAAGGACCCGCCGGGACGAAACCGCCCTCCAGGGCGTGGACGACGTGGTCGAGTTCGTCCGTGGTGCGGGCCAGACGGGGCACCACCTGCTCGGCGGCGAACTCCAGGACGCGGCACACCTCGGGGTCGTCGTGCAGGCCGACCGCGGCGGCCGGGTTCCAGCCCGCGTCCTCCATCCGCTCGACGAGACGGCGGGCGAGCGCCTCCGCCTCGTCGACCTCGCTGGTGGGCGCGTCCTCCTTCAACTCGAGCGCGGACCGCAGCCCGGGCACGGCACTACCGACCCCTCCCCACACCTGGGCGGCACGCAGGACGGCCAGTACCAGGTTCACCCGGGCCTCACCCCCCGGCGCCTCGCCGAGCACGTGCAGGCCGTCGCGGATCTGCACGTCCTTGATCTCACACAGCCAGCCGTCGACGTGGAGCAGGAAGTCGTCGAACTCCTCGTCGTCGGGGCGCTCCTCCAACCCGAGGTCGCGGTGCAGTTCCGCCGCGCGCATCAGCGACCAGATCTCGCCCCGGACCGCGGGCAGCTTGGCCGGGTCCATGGCCGCGATGTTCGCGTGCTCGTCGAGCAGCTGCTCCAGACGCGCGATGTCGCCGTAGGACTCCGCACGCGCCATCGGCGGGATGAGGTGGTCGACCACCGTGGCGTGGGCGCGGCGCTTGGCCTGGGCGCCCTCGCCCGGGTCGTTGACCAGGAACGGATAGACCAGCGGCAGGTCGCCGAGTACCGCGTCGGTGGCGCAGGCGGCGGACAGCGCCGCGTTCTTGCCGGGCAGCCACTCCAGAGAACCGTGTTTGCCCAGGTGGACGATGGCGTGGGCGCCGAAACCGTGCTCCAGCCAGCGGTAGGCGGCCAGGTAGTGGTGGCTCGGGGGCAGGTCGGGGTCGTGGTAGATCGCGATCGGGTTCTCGCCGAAGCCGCGCGGCGGCTGGACCAGGACGACGACGTTGCCCGCGCGCAGCGCCGCGAGGACGAGCTCGCCCGCGTCGTTGACGTACAGGCGGCCGGGCGCGGGTCCCCACGCCTCGGCCATCGCCTCCCTCAGGGACGCGGGCAGGCCCTCCGTCCAGGCGGCGTACTCCTCGGGTGAGATCCGCACCTGCGCCTCGGTCAGCTGGACGGAGGTCAGCCAGTCCTCGTCCTGGCCGCCAGCGGCGATCAGGGCGTGCATCAGAGCGTCCCCGGCCTCCGTCTCGTCGGGCAGGTCCAGCCCCGGCAGGTCCCCGGGCGCGCCCAGGTCGTGGCCCTCGGCGCGCAGTCGGCGCAACAGGCGGACCAGGGAACGGGGGGTGTCGAGCCCGACCGCGTTGCCGATGCGGGAGTGTTTGGTCGGATAGGCCGACAGGACGACCGCGATCCGCTTCTCGGCGGGGGGCACGTGCCGCAGCCGGGCGTGGGAGACCGCGATCCCGGCCAGGCGGGCGCAGCGCTCCGGGTCCGCGACGTAGCGGGGCAGCCCGTCCTCGTCGATCTCCTTGAAGGAGAACGGTACGGTGATGATCCGGCCGTCGAACTCCGGGATGGCGATCTGGCTCGCCGAGTCGAGCGGGGTGACGCCGTCGTCGGAGGCCTCCCATTCGGCGCGGGAGCTGGTCAGACACAGACCCTGGATGACGGGGACGTCCAGGGCGGCCATCCGTTCCACGTCCCAGGCCTCGTCGTCCCCGCCGGCGCTCGCGGACGCGGGCACGCTGCCGCCCGCCGCGAGCACGGTGACCACCAGCGCGTCGAAGCCGCCGAGCGCCTCGTACAGCCCGTCGGGAGCGGAGCGCAGCGACCCGGCGAACACGGGAACGCCCACGGCCTTCCCGGTCGCGTCGACGGCGTCGGCCAGGGCGTGCGCGAACGCGGTGTTGCCGCTGGCCTCGTGGGCCCGGTAGTAGAGGATGCCCACACGCGGAAGCCCCGAGGGCCGCGACTGGTCGCGCTCGGCGGTGCCCCACGGCGGGACGGGCGCGGGCGGGTCGAACCCCTCACCGGTCAGCAGCACGGTGTCCGACAGGAAGGCGTGCAGGCGCCCGAGGTTGGCGGGACCGCCCTCCGCGAGGTAGCGGTGGGCGTCGGCCGCCACGCCGACCGGGACGGTGGAGTGCTCCATCAGTTCGGCGCTGGGCTGCTGCTCGCCGCCGAGGACGACCAGCGGTGTGCCCCGCTCCCGGACGGCGGCCAGGCCCGGCCACAGGTCGTGCGGAGAGCCGAGCAGCCGCACCACCACGAGGTCGGCGCCCCCGACGGCGTCGGTGAGTTCGGTGTCGGAGGCGCGGGACGGGTTCGCCCACGTGTACGCGGCGCCGCTGGCGCGCGCGGAGAGCAGGTCGGTGTCGGAGGTGGACAGCAGTGTGATCCGTGCCGTCATGGCCGGACTCCTCCCTCGGGGTTCTCGCCCCATCGTCGGTCGGACCACTCGCGGCCAGTGTCTGGCTGCACCCCCGCGGCGGGGGTGTCACAGTGGCGGAACCGCCCCGGACTCGCACCGGGTTCCTGCACCACGAGCGCCAACACCTTAGCCTTCCCACCCGTGTCCGTCTTCCGGCGGGGCGGTCCGGGGACCGGAGAACCGGGTCGGCGGCCCGGCGCCGCGCCGCAGGAAGCGGATCACCGGACTCCCGTGAGCGGAGGTGACCTCGGCCCGAACCCCGTAGACCTCCTCGATGAGGACCGGGGTCAGGACCTCGGAGGGAACGCCCTCGGCGACGGCGCGGCCGTCCCGGAGCACGACCAGGCGGTCGCAGTACATCGCGGCCAGGTTGAGGTCGTGCAGGGCGATCACGGTGGTGACCGGCAGGTCCGTGACCAGCTCCAGCAGGTCGAGTTGGTGCTGGATGTCGAGGTGGTTGGTCGGCTCGTCGAGCAGGAGTTCGCTCGGCTCCTGGGCGAGGGCGCGCGCGATCTGGGCGCGCTGGCGTTCGCCGCCGGACAGTGTGTGCCAGTACTGGCTGGCCCGGTCGGTGAGCCCCGTGCGCTCCAGGGCCGCGGCCACGGCGCGGTGGTCGGAGGCGGACACGGCCGACCAGGGGCGGCGGTGCGGGACGCGTCCCAGGGCCACGACGTCGCGGACCGTCAGCTCGGTCTGGGTGTGCGCGTTCTGCTGCACGGCGGCGACGCGGCGCGCCACGGAGCGCCGCCCCACCCGGTGCAGCGGTCGACCGTCCAGGGTGACCACGCCCGCGGAGGGGGAGAGGACGCCGCCGAGCAGCCTCAGCAGTGTGGACTTCCCGGAACCGTTGGGGCCGAGCAGGCCGATGGTCTCGCCGGGGCGCGGAGCGACGGTGACGCCGTCGAGGACGAGTCGACCTCCGACCCGGCGGCTGACGCGGTCGGCGCGCACTCCGTCACCCCCAACGGTCACCTCCCGCGCGCGGTCCCGAGCCGCGGCCCGGTCGTACTCGCTCATGTCTGCCTCCTGGCCCGGTACAGCACGGCGACGAAGGCGGGCACACCGATGAGGGAGGTCACCACCCCCACCGGGATCTCCTGCGGGGCCAGCGCGGTGCGGGCGACCGTGTCCACCCACACCAGGAAGACGGCCCCGACCAGCGCGGTCACGGGAAGGAGCCGCACGTGGCCCGAACCGGTGAGCGCACGGGTCGCGTGCGGCAGGACCAGCCCGACGAAACCGATCGCCCCGGCGCAGCTGACCAGGGCCGCGGTGAGCAGTGCGACGGCGGACAGGAGCACCAGGCGGGCACGGGCCACGCGGACGCCCAGGTTCGCCGCCGCCTCCTCACCGAAGGCGAACGCGTCCAGGGTGGTGGTGTGGGCGAGGCAGACGGCGAGCACGCCCGCCAGCACCGCCGCGCACAGCGCCACGTCGGCCCACGCCGCGCCGCTGAGGGAGCCGAGCAGCCAGAACAGTACACCCCGCGTGGTCTCGGCGTCCGCCGAGGTCAGCACGACGAACGAGGTCAACGCCGAGAACAGCTGCATGGCCGCGACCCCGGACAGCACGACGCGGTCCATGGTCGCGCCCAGCGTGTGGCTGAGCACCATCACCAGCCCGAAGGAGAGCATGGCGCCGAGGAAGGCGCCCGCCGACAGGGACACCACCGCGCCACCCCACCCGAGGACGATCACCGCGACCGCCCCGGTCGATGCGCCCGAGGACACCCCGAGCACGAAGGGGTCAGCCAGCGGGTTGCGCAGCAGGGACTGCATGACCGCGCCGCACAGGGCCAGCCCCGCCCCGCACACCGCCGCCAGCAGGGCGCGGGGCATGCGCAGGTCCCACACGATGCCGTCCCGCAGCGGGCTCAGGGTGCTGTGACCGGGACCGAGGCGGGCGGAGACCGAACCCCAGACGTCGGCCGTGGAGATGTCGGCGGGGCCGATGGTCACGGTGACCGCGACCGACGCCGCCAGCACCACCAGCCCACCGGCGGTGAGCAGGGCCAGACGCGCGTCCCTCATCCGGCGAGCCCGAGGTCCCGCAGACCGTCGGCGACCTTCTCGATCCCCGTGACCGTGCGGATCGTCGGGTTCATGGCCTGTCCACTGAGCAGGACGTACCGTTCCTCCCGTACGGCGGTGAGGTCGCGGGTGAGGGGGTTGGTCTCCAGGAACTCGATCTTGGCCTCGGCGCTCTCCGCCGTCTGGGAGTCGCGGGTCAGGTCGCCGAGCACGATGACGTCGGGATCGCGGTCGGCGATGGTCTCCCAGTTGATCTGCGGCCACTCGTCGTGGGTGTCGTCGAAGGCGTTCTCCGCGCCGACCGCGCGGGTGATGATGCCCGGTGCGCCGCAGCAACCGGCGAGGTAGGGCGACTGGGAGTTGGCGAACCAGTACATGAGGGAGACGCCGGAGGCGTCCAGGCCGGCGGTCGCCGTGTCCACCCGCCGCTCCAGTTCCGCGACGAGTTCCTCCCCGCGCTCCTCCACGCCGAAGACACGGGCCAGGTCGCGCACCTCGCCGTGGACGGTGTCGAGGGTGAGCGGTTCACTGCGGGAGCCGTCGCCCCCGCTCTCGTTGTCCTTGCCCGCGGCGCAGTCGGCGGGGGAGACGTAGGCGGGCACGCCCAGCTCCCCGAACCGTTCCCGGGTGGCGACCCCGCCCCGGCCGAGCGTGGAGACGAAGGAGGCGGTCACGAAGTCCGGTTCGGCCGCCAGGACCACCTCGAAGGAGGGGTTGTCGTCGGCCAGCCGGGGCACGGAGGCGTTCGCCTCCTCCAGTCCCTCCATGACCGGGTCGGTCCAGGTGGCGGTACCGACGATGCGGTCCGCCAGCCCGAGGGAGAGCAGGATCTCGGTGCTGCCCTGGTTGAGGGAGACGACGCGCTCCGGGGGCGAGGTGAAGGTGGCCTCGTGCCCGCAGTTGTCGATCGTCCGGGGATAGCCGGTGGCGGCGGCCTCCGTTCCGCCGCTCTCCCCGCCCTGGGAGGCACCGCAGGCGGTGAGGGCCAGGGCGGAGGCGAGGAGGAGGGCAGGGGTGCGGAGGGGGTGACGCAGCATGGGCGTGCCTCGTATGTCGGGGCTCGAACGCGGAGCCTGGCATGGGATCACCTCCGCGCGCTCGACGCGGAGGGGCCAGCAGGTCTTCGGACTCGGGTTCGCCCGGACGGGGTGCCTTCCCAGGTCGTGGCCGCGTCGACGCTCCGGTCGCCGCGGCCTCCGCCCCAGTGGCGTGAGTACCCCGCCCGTCCCCCTCACCGCTGCGCGTCAGTTCCGGATTCGCACCGGATTCCCTGACCACGTACGTGGTTCGACTGGCCCCGGCAGCCTACCAAGGCTCCCGCCCCACCCCTCCGTCCCCGGGGGTGAGGCGACCGGCGGAAGGGGGCGGCCTCCGTTCTCGGGCCTACGAGGTCGGGCAGCCCTCACCCGGCCAGGCGGCGTTGGTTCGGACGAAGGTGAGGGGCTCCGTCACCCCACGGCCGTGCGGAGGACCCCGGGAGAGTACCGGTTCGGTCAACCCCTTGCTCATGTGCCGACCTCCTGGCCAGCCCCCTCAGCGCATGCGGAGCGCTCAGCCGTCATGGGACCGAGGAACGAGCCCCGCGGTCCTCCCGTCGGCACCAGAAAACCTCCATCGGCTACGGAAGAAATCCCGAAGGTTCACCGACAATATTTATTGCGCGGAAAAACTGAAATCGAATGTCCTTTGACATGTGCTTTCGCTGTGTTACTGTGGTCAACAGTTGCAGTTGTGGTTTCCCAGGACTTCGGCACGCTCAGGTGGTTTCCCCGGGCGTGTTTCGTGTGATTCGGTATTTCCGGGCGGGCAATCATTGCGGCAGCGCCGGGGTCGCGCAGTGCGGCCTCGGGTACCGCCCCGAAGGAGATGTATTTTGACGACTGGCACTGTGAAGTGGTTCAACTCGGAAAAGGGCTTCGGCTTCATCGAGCAGCAGGACGGCGGATCGGACGTCTTCGCCCACTACTCGAACATCGCCGGCTCCGGCTACCGTGAACTGCTCGAAGGCCAGCAGGTGAGCTTCGACGTCACGCAGGGCCAGAAGGGCCTGCAGGCAGAGAACATCGTCGTCGCCTGAGACTGACGAACTCAGCAGAGCTGTGGCCCGCACCCCCGGGTGCGGGCCACAGCTCTTCGCGTTTCCACCATCATCCGCGTGTGGCCGATCCTCCGTGTCGGAGCCCCCTCGTGCCGGACACACGCGTCCTCTGCCCGATTCAGGAAAGGCCGTACATGAACCGAACCCCCGCCGCCCGGAAGAACCGGAACCCCCGTTCGTCCACGTCGGGAGAGCGGCGCCGCGGCCACACCGATCGGAGGCAGGGCCCTGCCGAGCAGCGTTCGGACTTCGCCCTTCCCGTGACCACCACGCCACTCCTCCCGGCGGCCCACGCCTTCGCCGACATGGACCTGCCCGGCCCGCTGAGCGCGAAGCTCGCCGAGCTCGGCATGGAGAAACCCTTCCCGATCCAGGCGGAGACGCTCCCGAACTCGCTCGCCGGACGCGACGTGCTCGGGCGTGGACGTACGGGCTCCGGGAAGACTCTCGCCTTCGGGCTGTCCGTGCTCTCCCGCCTGTCCGGCCGGACCGCCTCCCCGCGCCAGCCCCTGGCCGTGGTCCTGGTCCCCACCCGTGAGCTTGCCCAGCAGGTCACCGGGGCGCTCTCCCCCTACGCCCGCGCGGTTCGGCTGCGGGTCTCCACGGTGGTGGGCGGGGTCTCCATCGGCCGCCAGGCCGGGGCGCTGCGCCGTGGCACCGAGGTCGTCGTCGCCACGCCCGGTCGCCTCGCCGACCTCCTCGAACGCGGGGACTGCCGTCTGGACCAGGTGGAGGTCTCCGTCCTGGACGAGGCCGACCAGATGACCGACATGGGCTTCATGCCGCAGGTGACCCACCTGCTCGACCGGACCCTCCCCCACGGCCAGCGGATGCTGTTCTCCGCGACGCTGGACCGCAACGTCGACCGTCTGGTCCGCCGCTACCTCCACGACCCCGTGGTCCACTCCGTGGATCCCTCGACCGGGGCCGTGACGACGATGGAGCACCACGTCCTCCACGTCGCTGAGGACGACAAGCGTGCGACCGCGACCAGGATCGCCGCCCGCGAGGGCCGGGTCATCATGTTCCTCGACACCAAACGGGCCGTCGACAAGCTGGTCTCGCACCTACTCGCCAACGGGGTTCGGGCGGGAGGCCTGCACGGCGGGAAGTCCCAGCAGCAGCGGACCAGGACCCTCGAGCAGTTCAGGGACGGACGCACCACCGCACTGGTGGCCACCAACGTCGCGGCTCGCGGTATCGACATCGCTGACCTCGACCTCGTGGTCAACGTCGATCCGCCCCAGGACCACAAGGACTACCTGCACCGCGGCGGCCGTACGGCGAGGGCCGGGGCCAGCGGCAGCGTGGTGAGCCTGATCCTGCCCCGTCAGCGCTGGGCGATGTCACGCCTGTTGAACACGGCGGGGGTCACCGCGAGCACCACGAGCGTGCACTCCGAAGAGGCCGAGCTCAGCAGGGTGACCGGTGCGCGGACCCCTCCCGGGACCCCCGTCACCATCCCCGCGCCCGCGGTTCGGCGGTCCGGTACCCCGCACGGACGGCGTCGGCGTTCCGGGAACCGGAGCTCCGCGCCCCGCGGGGGTGCCTGAGCCCCGGGCCCGTCACAGCCCGGTAGGCGTGCACGTCAGAGGTCGTGGTCGGCCCGCATCTCGGCGTTGACGCGCTGGGCCTCCTCCAGCTGGTCCTCCAGGATGATGATCCGGCACGCTGCGTCCAACGACGTGCCGCTGTCCACGAGTTCCCGGACCCGGGAGGCGATCCGCAGCTGATAACGGGAGTAGCGGCGATGACCGCCCGAGGAACGCAGTGGTGTGATCACCTTCGTCCTGTCCAGGCTCCGCAGGAACTCGGGCGTCGTTCCCAGCATCTCGGCGGCCCGGCCCATGCTGTAGGCCGGATAGTCCTCGTCGTCGAACTTGTCGTCGATGTCTCGCGGTTCGTCTCGCGGTTCTGGACTCACTGCACCCTCTACCTACGTTTCGATGCCCTCGGCACGGGCTCTCAGGGGGCTCCGAGCAGTCCGCGCCACGGCCGGTGCCGGTCCCCGCGGGCCGTGCGGAGGAGACCCCTGCTCCTACGCCTCCCCCGGCACCTCGCACCTGCCGTCCTCCCAGGCTACCGAACCCCCTCGGCGGAGGGCGTGGCCGCGCGAGAGCCTCGGCCCGGAGCGGCACCACGCCGTTCCGGGCCGATCCGCTCAGGAGGACGCGGGGGAACTCCGAGGACCAGGTGTTCGGGAGCGGACACCGGGCGCGGAGACGAGCGGCCGAGGCCCCGTGACCCCGGCGGGCGAGCGGTGGGCCCGAATCCACTCACGAAGCCGGAGCGGGACCGGCTCCGCGCTCCGGTGCCGGAGTTCGAGAGCGCCACCGTGGACACGACGAAAACGGGCTCCCGGAGGAGCCCGCTCGGAAGGTGGTCCCAGACATCTCCCGGTCCGGGGTGGTCCGTCCTCACCGACCAGTCAGACAAACTCTCTGACCTGCGGTGATGCTGGTGGGCGATACAGGATTCGAACCTGTGACCTCTACCGTGTCAAGGTAGCGCTCTAACCAACTGAGCTAACCGCCCTCATCTGGGGGATGAGGTCAAGCATGATGCGAGGCGGAGACGGGAATCGAACCCGTGTGCAGGGATTTGCAGTCCCTTGCCTCAACCACTCGGCCACTCCGCCGGAACGACATGGGGAGTCGTCGAGTGACACCCATGCGGGCCTCTCCGAGCGGACGACGGGATTCGAACCCGCGACCCTCACCTTGGCAAGGTGATGCTCTACCAGCTGAGCCACGTCCGCGCGGCGAGTCCGGCCTTGTCGGGGTTGTTCCCCGTCAGCGCCCCTCGCTGCGTTAAGAACTCTAGCGGATTCTCCGCCCAAGCGCGAAATCGGCAGGGAACACCGGGCACGGCCGCGCCCCGCC
>NZ_ANAX01000241.1 GCF_000341065.1 Nocardiopsis halotolerans DSM 44410
TTCTCCACGTGCGCGGAGGAGGAGGGCATGTCGGGGCGGGGAGGAGCCGAGAGGTACTGGCCGACCCTCTCGATCACCTTGTTCATCTCGTAGGCGATCAGACCCACGTCGCTGTCGGAGTCCGACATCAGCGCCATGCAGGCGCCCTCGCCCGCCGCCGCCACGAACAGGAAGGCGCGGTCCATCTCGATGATGCTCTGTCGGATGCCCCCCGCCGAGAACTGCTTGCTCGCGCCCCCCGCGAGACTGTGCAGCCCCGAGGCGATCGCGGACAGGTGTTCGGCGGCGGGACGGTCCAGTCCGCTGGAGGTGGCCATGAGGAGCCCGTCGGTGGACAGGACGATGGCGTGTTGCGTACCGGAGGCACGGGTGAGGAGGTCGTCCAGCAGCCAGCTGAGCTCTCCGCGGGCGGTACTCGGTGGGGTCATGGCTCTCTTTGCTCTGTCGGTCGTCGTGCGTCGGGACACGCGCGCTGCGGGCCGCCGCCGAGGGCATGGGGGAGGGGCCCGATCAGCTGCCACCGGTCCCGCATAAGCGTTGCCCAGATGATAGTCATTCGTAACTTATCTGTCCGGCCGCCACGGCGGATTCCGGGTGGGCCGCCTCCGGAGCCGAAGCGCGTGACCAGTCCGGATACGGCGATTCCACGGAAGTACGGACCGGACCAGCGGCCGGTGCCGGTCACGGGCCTTGCCAACCCGGGGACGTGGGGTTAGGGGAGAAGCCGGACCACGGAGCGCCGCCGAGGTGGGAGGATCGGGGGAACACCGGCCCTACCTGGGCTCCTGAGAACGTGGGGGTGGGAAATGAGGGTGTGGATCGCGGGTGCCGGATACGGCCGCGGCACCGTCGTCGACGAGAGCGAGGCGCGCATCCCCGTGGTCGACCACGGGATCACGGTGGGGGACGGGGTCTTCGAGACCGTGCGGTCCCGCGAGGGCCGCCCCTTCGCCCTCACCCGCCACCTGAGGCGGTTGGCCCGCTCCGCCAGGGGCCTGGGCATGGCCGAGCCCGATCTGGAACTGATCGCCGACGGCGTCTCACGGGCGGTGGCCGCCAACCCGGACCTGCCCGACGCCCGGGTGCGCATCACGGTCACCGACGGCGCCGGGCCGCTGGGCTCGGACCGCGCCCCGGGAGAGCAGACCGCCATCGTGGCCCTGGGGCCCTTCCCCGGGATCGCTCCGCACACCGACGTGGCGCTGGCCCCCTGGCCGCGCAACGAGTTCGGCGCCCTGGCGGGGCTCAAGACCACCTCCTACGCCGACAACGTGCGCGCCCTGGCCCACGCCAAGCGGCACGGCGCCAGCGAGGCGGTCTTCCGCAACGTGAGCGGCAACCTGTGCGAGGGCACCGGCAGCAACGTCTTCGTGGTGCTGGACGGCAGGCTGGTCACCCCGCCGCTGTCGGCCGGGCCGTTGGCGGGCATCACCCGGGAACTCGTCCTGGAGTGGTTCGGGGGTGAGGAGGAGGACGTCCCGATGGGGCGCCTCCCCGAGGTCACCGAGGCCTTCCTGACCTCCACGGGGCGCGACGTGCAGCCGATCCTGCACATCGACGACCGGCGGGTCTCGGAGGGGCCCGGGCCGGTCACGGCCAAGGCCATGGCGGTGTTCGCCGAGCGTTCCGCCGCCGACATCGATCCCTGACCGGGAGGACCCCCGGACATGGCTGAGGGGGCGGCGCGTCGCGCGCCGCCCCCTCAGGTGTGGGTTCAGGAGTGGAGGTGCTGCTGGATCTCCTCGTCGAGGTCCACGAACTGGCCCTCCTGGCCAGCGGGCACGATCTCGTAGGTCCGGTGCAGGAACTCGGCCAGGGGGGAGACCTGGGTGTCGAACTCGGCCTGCCCGAAGGGTGAGGAGAGCGCGATGCTCACGCTGCGGTCGCCGTTGTCGTCCTTGGAGGGCCACACGCGGACGTCGCCCTCGCCGACGGGGCGCACGATGCCGACGGTCAGGAGCTCGCGGGCGAAGATCCACTCGACGGGGTTGTCCTCGCCGGTGTGGAAGGCGACCCGAATCGCGTACGGGTCGTCCGCGCTGTAGTCCAGGCGCGCGACCAGGGGGACCGCCGTGCGTTCCGGGACCACGAGCCGCAGGCCCAGCTCGGCGGTGGCAGTGGTGTCGCTACTGTTCATGTTCGCCAAACCTTTTCTCGTCCGGCCTTGCTGTTGCGGCGCGGGTCGGTTGCCGTCTCACTGGCTCCAACGCGGCTTCCCGCGGAGCATGACGCGAGTACGGAGGCTTTCTTGGTGGGAAGGATCGGAGGTCTCGCTCCCCGTCGAGCGGGCCCGGCGTGCCGCCGTGCGGCTTCACGATCCTTCGTCACTGTAATGACCAGGAGAAACCAAAGATTTCCCCATGTCGGGTGTCCCACGTCACGCGGAGGTAATGAGGAGGTGCTGCTCGACGGGTCCACGGGGGCGGGAACTCCTTATCACTGCGGGGATCGGGGCCCAGGAGGGACACTCCCACGAACCCCTTGAAAGGGTAATGTGACCTCCATCACGTGGTGTGGTGTTCGCCGAGAGGCGCCATGTGCGCCGAGCACCCCCGAACATGCGCTAGAGTCTTTCTTGTCCGGCCGACGGGGCGGACACGGAGCAACAACTCGGGGCGATTAGCTCAGTTGGCTAGAGCGCGTCGTTCACACCGACGAGGTCACTGGTTCGAGTCCAGTATCGCCCACCCGAATCCGAGACGGTCCAGCGAGCGCGGGAGAGCGCGAGCGGGCCGTCTCGTCGCTTTTCCGGGTCGTCCCGAACCTCCTGGCTTCGAGACGGTGTCTCCTCCGGGTCTCCTCCGGTGGCCCGGGCCGCCTCACAGGGCGTCCCGCCGTCCTTTCCGGGCCTGGCCATCGGACTCCCGCGTACGTTCGCGGTGGTCCCACCCGGAGACCGCCACCTACCCACGGAGCCGTCTCGCCATTCCCTCGGGAGCCGGTGTTCCGGGGCGGTCCACGGCACCGCGTGTCGACGCCGAGCCGTGCCGCCGAGGTGCTCCGGCTCACGTGTCCGGTTCCTACTCGGGGGTCTCGGGGAGCGGGCGTCCGCGTCGCGCCCTCCTGCGCTCCCGGAGGCGTCGGAAGAACTCCTCCTTGAGGCGCATCCCGTACCGCTCCGCGCGGTGGAACCACCTCTGGGCGGGTCGCACCACGAGCCGGGCCCACCGGAACTCGGTACTGAGGATCACCAGGCCGAGGATGACGGAGGCGAGGCCCGGGCCGGGGACGACCATCATGACGAACCCGGCCAGGATCACCAGGACGCCGACGACGCCCACCAGGACGCGCCAGGGCAGGTGCAGGACCGGGTGGGTGTGCATGCGCCTGCGGAACAGACGTAGTCGTGCTCGTAGCCGCCGCCACCTGCGCGCACGGGTGCGGTTGCTCGGGGATGTCTCCGGGGCCGGTGGGCCGGTCGGTGGGCTCGGTGACATGCGCTCACAGTATTCGGTCGAAGCGAGTGGGTGCATTCGGGTCAACTGGGGGCGGTGAACAGACTGTCCGTTGATTTTTACCGATCTCGGTACCGGGATCAATGGTCTTTCGTAAGGGTGTGGACAGCCTCCGGAAACGTGACGTTCCCTGGCATAACAGCCTCCCGTTTGGCTTTATGCCCCTCCTCCTTGGCCCTCACCCGGGTATGTCCGATGTGGTCCTCGTCTCTGGCCGAATCTCCCGTCCCCGGCCCCGGGAGCCGCGCAGGGGGGGCGCGGACGCGCCGTCCCACCACGCGCTCCGTGCCGCCGGAACCGGGCCCCGGGTTGTGGACAACCGGGGTGGGGCCGCTCCGGAGCCGATAGCATCGGAGGAAGCACGTCCGGCCGNNNNTCGACAGCGATCCACGTCTTTCTAGGAGTCACCGTGTCCGCCGCGCCTGAGCTGCACATCACCCTCGCCGGAACCCCGCGTGCGGTGGCGGCCACCACTACGGCGGGGCAGGCGCTGGAGGCCGACGGGAAGACCGTCATCGCGGCGCTGGTCAACGGAGAGCCGCGTGACCTCGCCCGGGAACTGCACGACGGGGACGCCGTCGAGCCGATCACCATCGACTCCGAGGAGGGGCGGGCGATCCTGCGCCACTCCACCGCGCACGTGCTCGCCCAGGCCGTCCAGGAGCTCTTCCCCGAGGCCAGGCTGGGCATCGGCCCGCCCGTGGAGAACGGCTTCTACTACGACTTCGACGTCGCCGAGCCCTTCACCCCCGCCGACCTGAAGAGCATCGAGAAGCGGATGCAGCAGATCGTCAAGCAGGGACAGCGCTTCGACCGCCGCGTCGTCTCCGAGGAGGACGCCCGCGCCGAGCTGGCCACCGAGCCCTACAAGCTGGAGCTGATCGGGCTCAAGGGCGGCGCCACCGAGGCCGCCGAGGGGGCCGGCGTCGAGGTCGGGGCCGGAGAGCTCACCATCTACGACAACGTCCACCCGCGCACCGGCGAGCTGTGCTGGAAGGACCTGTGCCGCGGCCCGCACCTGCCCACCACCCGGGTCATCCCGGCGTTCAAGCTCATGCGCACCGCCGCGGCCTACTGGCGCGGCAAGGAGACCAACCCGCAGCTGCAGCGCGTCTACGGCACCGCGTGGGAGAGCAAGGACGCCCTCAAGGCGTATCTGACCTTCCTGGAGGAGGCCGAGAAGCGCGACCACCGCAAGCTCGGTTCCGAACTCGACCTGTTCTCCATCCCGGACGAGATCGGTTCGGGCCTGGCGGTCTTCCACCCCAAGGGCGGCGTCGTCCGCCGGGTGATGGAGGACTACTCGCGCAGGCGGCACGAGGAGGACGGCTACGAGTTCGTCTACACCCCGCACGCAACCAAGGGCACCCTGTTCGAGAAGTCGGGGCACCTGGACTGGTACGCGGACGGGATGTACCCGCCCATGCAGCTCGACGGCGGCCAGGACTACTACCTCAAGCCGATGAACTGCCCGATGCACCACCTGATCTTCGACGCGCGCGGGCGCTCCTACCGTGAGCTGCCGCTGCGCCTGTTCGAGTTCGGCACCGTGTACCGGTACGAGAAGTCGGGCGTGGTGCACGGCCTGACCCGGGCCCGGGGCTTCACCCAGGACGACTCCCACATCTACTGCACCAAGGAGCAGATGGCCGGCGAGCTCGACTCGCTGCTGACCTTCGTGCTCGACCTGCTGCGCGACTACGGCCTGGACGACTTCTACCTGGAGCTGTCCACCAAGGACCCGGAGAAGTACGTCGGTACCGACGAGATCTGGGAGGAGTCCACCGAGACCCTGCGCGAGGCCGCCCAGAAGCAGGGCCTGGAGCTGGTCATGGACCCGGGCGGCGCCGCCTTCTACGGTCCCAAGATCTCGGTGCAGGCCAGGGACGCCATCGGCCGCACCTGGCAGATGTCCACCATCCAGGTGGACTTCAACATGCCCGAACGTTTCGACCTGGAGTACACCGCCGCCGACGGCTCACGTCAGCGCCCGGTGGTGATCCACCGCGCCCTGTTCGGCTCCATCGAGCGGTTCTTCGCCGTCCTGCTGGAGCACTACGCGGGTGCGTTCCCGGCCTGGCTGGCGCCGGTGCAGGCGGTCGGCATCCCCATCGCCGACGAGCACGTGCCCTACCTGAACGAGCTCGCCGCCAGGCTGCGGGCGGAGGGCGTCCGCGTCGAGGTGGACGCCAGCGACGACCGCATGCAGAAGAAGATCCGCAACGCCCAGAAGCAGAAGGTGCCCTTCATGCTGCTGGCCGGTGACGAGGACGTCAGCAAGAACGCGGTGTCCTTCCGCTACCGGGACGGCTCGCAGAACAACGGCGTGCCGCTGGACGAGGCGGTGGCCGAGATCGTGGCCGCCGTCCGCGAGCGCCGCTAGGACATCGTTCCGGCCGCGTGGGCCGGACAGACGGGAAGCGCCCGTCCGGGAGACCGGACGGGCGCTTCGTCGTCTCGGGTCAGCGCCGCTCGTTCGGCGCGGAGGGCTCCTCGTCGTCCCCGAACAGGTCCGCGCGCGAGATGCGCGCGGTCGCGTTGGGGTCCTGGGTGGTCTCCTCCTCATCGTCGTCGCGGAACAGGTCCGCGCGCGAGATGCGGTGGGTCGCGTTCGGGTCGCTCATGAGGGTGCTACTCCTTGTTGCTACGGGGCAAGGCGGATCATATCTGCCCCCGGGGTCGGCTCCGCTGCTCAGGCGGTGCGGAGGCCGCGGCGCCGCTCACCGGCCCGGGGCGCGCCGCTTCCAGGCCTCGGCGGGAACCCGCTCCACGAGGGCGATCAGGTAGTCGGCGGCGGTCAGGGCGCGGTCGGGGTCCAGGCGCATGGCCGTCCAGGTGAGGACGTAGTCCCCGCTGAAGCGTACGGGGAGGGACCGCGACCGGGGGTCGGCCAGCAGCCACCTGGTGACCACGCCGTCGAGCACGGCCCCGGTGAACGCGGGGTCGTCGCCCTCCGTGTGGAAGGCGCTGTCGAAGGCGTCGTCGGAGGCACCGCGGTCCCGCCTGCGCAGGATCTGGAGATCGGCGTTGGGACCGGGGGTGCGCACGGCCACCACACGGTGGACGCGGCGGACCCTGTCCGCTCCCCTGCCCACCGTGTGGGTCTGCTCGAAGGCCACGACCAGGTGTTGGCCGCGCCGCCCGGTCAGGACGTGCTGCGCACGCGGGTGCGCTCCCAGGGTGGACCGGGGAAGGGTGGCCTCCCCCAGGGGGTTCGGGAGGTGTTCGGTGTAGGTCCACCCGCGCTCACGTGCCCATACGCGCAACTCGGTGGCACGTTCCTTGCGGAAGTGCGCGGCGACCACCACCGTGCCAGCCGCCATGACAACGACGACGAGCGCGATCGCGGGCAGGGCACCTTCCATCCGGTGTCTCCTCCGGCAGGGGGATGTGGGCGGACGTGGGCCCGTGGCGGGCCCGGCGGGGCCGGGGCGGAGAACAACGGACCCCGCTGGCCGTACGAGTCCATTCTGTGTTGATTCCGGGTACTTGTCACCCCTGGGTGTTGTTCCCCGGCGGCACTCGGAGTTCACTGAACTCGCGCATTCCGTTCATGTCTACCCGCACCAGGCGCCGCACCGCCGTCACCAAGGGTCCACAGGCGGTCACCACCTGCGTGAAAGGGCTTCTCATCCGGGCTTTTCCCGCCCTTCGCGCGCGTTGCCGCACGGATTTCCCCGCCCTTTTCCCCACCTTTCGTCATTCGCCTACAACGCAGGGTGATGGCTGTCCGGAATCGGCCACGGACGGCCGCGCCGCGTCCGGAGACACGGCGCGGCCGTCGGTGGGAAACAGAGGCGGCGCTAAGCGGGCAGGCCCAGCTCGCGGGCGATGAGCATCTTCTGCACCTCGCTGGTGCCCTCGCCCACCTCCAGGATCTTGGCGTCCCGGTAGAAGCGGCCCACCGGGTAGTCGTTCATGAACCCGTAACCGCCGAACACCTGAGTCGCGTCGCGCGCGTTGTCCATGGCCGCGTTGGACGCCACCAACTTGGCGACCGCGGCCTCCTTCTTGAAGGGCTCGCCCGCCAGCATGCGCGAGGCCGCGTCGTAGTAGGCCAGGCGCGCGGTGTGCGCCCGCGACTCCATCTCCGCGATCTTGAACTGGATCGCCTGGTAGCCGCCGATCGGGTTGCCGAAGGCGTGGCGCTCGTGGGCGTAGCGCACGCTCTCGTCCACGCATCCCTGCGCCAGACCCACCGACAGCGCCGCGATGGCGATGCGGCCCTCGTCCAGGATCCGCAGGAACTGCGCGTACCCGCGTCCGCGCTCACCGACCAGGTTCGCCTCGGGCACCCGGCAGTCCTCGAACACCAGCTCGTTGGTGTCGGAGGCGTTCCACCCCACCTTGGAGTACTTCTGGCCCACGGAGAAGCCCGGCGTGCCCCTGGGGACCAGGATCGAGGAGATCTCCGGCCGCCCGTCCTCACGGCGCCCCGTCACGGCGGTCACGGTCACCAGCGCGGTGATGTCCGTGCCCGAGTTGGTGATGAAGGACTTCGTCCCGTTGATCACCCACTCGCCGTCCTCCAGGCGGGCCGTGGTCTTCGTGGCGCCCGCGTCGGAGCCGCCGTCCGGCTCGGTCAGCCCGAACGCCCCCAACGCCTCACCCGAGCACAGCCGGGGAAGGTGGGTCTTCTTCTGCTCCTCGGTGCCGAACCGGAAGATCGGCATCGCGCCCAACGACACCCCCGCCTCCAGCGTGATCGCCACCGACGAGTCCACCCGGGCCAGCTCCTCCAGCGCCAGGCACAGGGCGAAGTAGTCACCGCCCATGCCCCCGTGCTCCTCGGGGAACGGCAGCCCGAACAGGCCCATCCGGCCCATCCCGGCGATGATCTCGTACGGGAACGCCTCCCGCTCGTAGTAGTCGCCGATGACCGGGGCGACCTCGCTTCGGGCGAACTCCTCCACGGCGGCCCGCAGGTCGGCGTGCTCGGTCGACAACTGGTGACGGCTCATTTCTGCGACTCCTCGCTGGTGGCGGGTACGGGCGCGTCCGACGGGGTGTCGGCGGACGCCTCCCTGACGGGTTCGACGGTGACCAGGACGGCGTCCATGGGTACGGAAGCGCCCGGGCGCACCGCCACGGTCGCGACGGTTCCGTCGATCGGTGAGGGCACGGAGTGCTCCATCTTCATGGCCTCGACGACGGCGAGCGGTGTCCCCGCGCTCACCGTCTGCCCCACCTCCACCGGGACGGAGAGCACCGTCCCGGGCATGGGGCTGCGCACGGTGCCGTCGGCGGCGGCGTCGTCATCGCGCAGGGCGGACGCGACGGGTTCCTCGTGCAGGGCCCAGGTGGTGCCGTCCGTGCCCAGCCAACGGTGCTCCGTGGCCGGGTCGTGGGCACGCACGTAGGTGCTGCGACGGCCCGCGTAGGTGACCCTGAGCCAGGCGTTGTCGGGAGAACGGCTGACCCGGGCAGCGACGGGTTCCTCGCCGTTCACGCTCACCCGGTACGTGTCCCGGCCCACGGGCCGCACACGCACGACCGCCGAGTCGTGTCGGGGCGCCCGCAGCCGCCACGACGTCCACGCCGGTTCCCCCATGCGCCACCCGTCGGAGACGGCGAAGCGGTCCGCGGTGACGGGCTCCTTCAGGTCCAACTGGTGGTCCAGGGCCGCCGCCGCGTAGACCTCGTGCGGAACGCTCCCGGGAGCGGGCTCGGGCGGGTCGGAGGCGATGAGGTCGGTGCTCAGGTCACCGGCCACCACGCGCGGATGGCGCAGCAGGCGGCGCAGGAAGGCGGTGTTGGTGACGCACCCCAGCAGCAGGTATCCGGCCAGGGCGCGGTCCATCCGACGCAGCGCCTGGGCCCGATCCGGTCCCCAGGTGATCACCTTGGCGAGCATCGGGTCGAAGTCGGAGGTGATCCTTCCTCCCTCGGCGATCCCCGAGTCCACCCGGACCTCGTGGCCCCGGGGCTCGACGAGCGACAGGACCGGCCCGCCGGAGGGCAGGAAACCCCGGTCGGCGTCCTCGGCGTAGACGCGTGACTCCACCGCGTGCCCGACCCAGGACACCTCCTCCTGGGTGAAGGGCAGTTCCTCCCCGTAGGCCACGTGGAGCTGGAGTTCCACCAGGTCCACGCCGCGCTCGCCGCGCACCGCGACGACCTCCTCGGTGACCGGGTGCTCCACCTGCAACCGCGTGTTCATCTCCAGGAAGGAGAAGGACAGCTCACCGTCGGGGCCCGTCTCGGCGATGAACTCCACCGTGCCCGCGCCCACGTATCCGCAGGAACGGGCGGCGGCCACGGCGGCCTCGCCCATCCGGGTGCGCTGGGCGTCGGTGAGCAGGGGGGAGGGCGCCTCCTCCACCACCTTCTGGTGTCGGCGTTGCAGGCTGCACTCGCGCTCACCCAGGTGCACGACGTTGCCGTGGGTGTCGGCCATGACCTGGATCTCGATGTGGCGCGGTCGCTGGACCAGCTTCTCCACCAGGAGGGTGGAGTCGCCGAAGGAGGCGAGCGCCTCGCGCCGGGCGGCCGCCGCGTCGGCGAGCAGGGTGTCGGGGGAGTGGACGGCCCGCATGCCCTTGCCGCCGCCGCCGGCGGAGGGCTTGATGAGCAGCGGATAGCCGGTCTCCTCGGCCGCGCGCAGCAGTTCGTCGTCGCCCAGGGGCTGCCCGGGCTTCTCGGTGAACCCGCCCAGGACGGGCACCCCTGCGGCGGCCACGGTGTCCTTGGCGCGGATCTTGTCGCCCATGGCCTCGATCGCGGAGGCGGGAGGGCCGACGAAGACCAGCCCGGAGTCGGTGCAGGCGCGGGCGAAGTCGGCGTTCTCGGACAGGAAGCCGTAGCCGGGGTGCACGCCGGTGGCGCCGCTGTCCAGGGCCAGGGCGACGATCGCGTCGGCGTCCAGGTAGTGCTCCACCCGGAGCGCCAGGTCGGCGGCGAGGGTGTGCGGGGCCTCGGCGTCGGCGTCGGTGTGCACGGCGACCGGACTGATGCCCATGCGGCGCAGGGTGCGCATGACGCGCAGCGCGATCTCGCCCCGGTTGGCGACCAGGACGCGCGCGGGCCCGTGGCCGCTCCGTGTGCTGTGTGGTGTCGTGGTCAAGGGTTCCTCACATCCGGAAGACGCCGTAGCCCACCGGCTCCAGCGGCGCGTGGCGGGCGGCGGACAGGGCCATGGCGAGCACGTCGCGGGTGTCGGCGGGGTCGATGACGCCGTCGTCCCACAGGCGCGCGGTGGAGTAGTAGGGGCTGCCCTGTTCCTCGTACTGGTCGCGGACGGGCGCCTTGAAGGCCTCCTCGTCCTCGGCGGACCACTCCTCGCCGCGGGCGGCCATCTGGTCGCGCCGGACGGTGGACAGCACCGAGGCGGCCTGCTCGCCGCCCATCACCGAGATGCGGGCGTTGGGCCACATCCACAGGAACCGGGGCGAGTAGGCCCGGCCGCACATGCTGTAGTTGCCCGCGCCGAAGGAGCCGCCGACGACCACGGTGAACTTGGGGACCCGTGCGCAGGCCACGGCGGTGACCATCTTGGCCCCGTGCTTGGCGATGCCGCCCGCCTCGTAGTCCCGGCCGACCATGAACCCGGAGATGTTCTGGAGGAAGACCAGCGGGATCGAGCGCCGGTCGCACAGTTCGATGAAGTGGGCGCCCTTGAGCGCGGACTCGGCGAACAGGATGCCGTTGTTGGCGATGACGCCCACCGGGTGGCCGTGGATGTGGGCGAACCCGGTGACCAGGGTGGTGCCGTACTCGGCCTTGAACTCGGTGAACTCGCTGCCGTCCACCACGCGGCCGATGACCTCGCGCACGTCGTAGGGGGTGCGGGTGTCGGAGGGCACCACCCCGTACAGCTCCTCGGGGTCCAGGACCGGGGGACGGGGCTCGCGCACCTCCCACGCCGGGGCCTCCCGCGGGCCGAGGGTGTCGGCGATGTTCCGGACGATGGAGAGGGCGTGCGCGTCGTCGTCGGCCAGGTGGTCGGTGACCCCCGAGACCCGCGAGTGCAGGTCGCCGCCGCCCAGTTCCTCGGCGGTGACGACCTCGCCGGTGGCGGCCCTGACCAGGGGCGGACCGCCCAGGAAGATCGTTCCCTGCTCGCGCACGATGACCGCCTCGTCGCTCATCGCGGGAACGTAGGCGCCGCCCGCGGTGCACGAGCCCAGCACCGCCGCGATCTGCGGGATGCCCAGCCGCGACATGGTGGCCTGGTTGTAGAAGATCCGGCCGAAGTGCTCGCGGTCGGGGAACACGTCGTCCTGCATGGGCAGGAACGCGCCGCCGGAGTCGGCGAGGTAGACGCACGGCAGCCTGTTGTGCAGCGCCACCTCCTGGGCGCGCAGGTGCTTCTTGACGGTCATGGGGTAGTAGCTGCCGCCCTTGACCGTGGCGTCGTTGGCGACCACGACCGTCGGGCGGCCCATGACCCGGCCCACTCCCGCGATCATCCCGGCGCCGGGGGCGTCATGCCCGTCCGCGCCGTAGAGGCCGTACGCGGCCAGGGGGGCGATCTCCAGGAAGGGGGAACCGGGGTCCAGGAGGAGGTCGACACGGTCGCGCGGCAGGAGTTTGCCGCGTTCGACGTGTCGTGCCCGGGTCTTCTCCGGGCCGCCCAGTGCCGCGGTGGCGATCCGCTCGCGCAGCTCCAGGGCGAGGGCGCGGTTCGCCGCGTCGTTGGCGGCGAACGCGGGACCGGCGGTGTCCACCGCCGTGCCGAGCACAGATGCCCTGCTCATGGTGTCCTCTCGTGGAGGGGTGTTAATGCTCACTAACATCTGCGATGTTAGTAACTACTAACATGGGTGTCCAGGGCCCGGCGCGTCACCGGGGGAGAGGAAGAAACG
This sequence comes from Nocardiopsis halotolerans DSM 44410, assembly GCF_000341065.1. Classification (GTDB taxonomy): domain Bacteria; phylum Actinomycetota; class Actinomycetes; order Streptosporangiales; family Streptosporangiaceae; genus Nocardiopsis; species Nocardiopsis halotolerans. Next base: position 12,260 of record NZ_ANAX01000241.1, read on the forward strand.
GGATGGGGGGCAGACCCGTGGGCGAGCGGCGGACGGCGCTCCTGGGCGCGGCGGCGGAACTCTTCGCCGAACGCGGTTACCGGGGGGTGTCCATCGACGATCTCGGACGCGCCGTCGGTACCACCGGCCCCGCCCTGTACCGGCACTTCCGCGGCAAGCAGGCGCTGCTCGGCGAGGTGCTGGTGGACATCAGCGAGCGGCTGGCACGCCAGGGGCGGGAACTGGTGGCGGGGGCCGCGGACGCGGAGGAGGCCCTGGAGGAGCTGCTGCGCGGGCACATCGCCTTCGCGCTGGACGAGCCCGCCCTGATCACCGTGCACGACCGGGAACTGGGCAACCTCACCGACGCGGACCGGCGCCGGGTACGCCGCCTCCAGCGCGGCTACGTCGAACAGTGGGTGGGCGTACTGGGCGAACTGCGCCCCGGGGCCTCGGCCACCGTGCTGCGCGCCGCGGTGCACGCCGTGTTCGGGCTGCTCAACTCCACCCCGCACAGCCGGGGCGAGCTCTCACGCCAGCACATGGCGCGGCTGCTGCTGGAGATGGGCCGGGCCGCCCTGACCGTCCCCTCCGCGGTGCCCGGCTGACACACGCGTCCCGGGCCGCGGACGCGGCGGGACCGCGGGAGGGCGTCCCGCGGTCCCGCCGCCCCTCGGGTTCCGTCAGCGCGCGTGGGCCCCGGCGCGGGCGGCCTGCTGGCGCGGAACGGTCGAGCGCGTCTCCAGCACCCGGCTCAGGAAGTCCGAGGTGAGCAGCAGTGCGGCCTGGTTGGCGTGCGTGTCGCGCATGCTGTCCACCATCATGAAGTCGTGGATCATGCCCTGGAAGCGCGCGGCGGTCACCGGTACCCCGGCCTCGCGCAGACGCCGGGCGTAGGCCTCGCCCTCGTCGCGCAGCACGTCCGCCTCGCCGTTGAGCACGATCGCGGGCGGCAGACCGCGCAACCGTTCCAGCGACGCCCGCAGCGGTGAGGCGTAGACCTCCGCACGCTGGTCGGGGTCGGTCGTGTACTGGTCCCAGAACCACTTCATGCCGTCACGGTTGAGGAAGTACCCCGTGGCGAACTGGTGGTAGGACCCGGTGTCGAAGTCGGCGTCGGTCACCGGGTACAGCAGCGCCTGCCCCCGCAGCTCCACACCGCCGCGGTCCTTGGCCATCAGCGCCAGCACGGCGGACATGTTCCCGCCCACCGAGTCGCCGCACACCGCCATGCGCGTGCCGTCCAGGTTCCTCTCCGCTCCGTGCTCGACCACCCACCGCGCCGTGGCGTGGTTCTGCTCGATCGCGACCGGGTACCTCGCCTCGGGCGAACGCGAGTACTCGGGGAAGACCACGGCGGCGCCGGTGCGGACGGCCAGCTCGCGCACGAGCCGGTCGTGGGTGTTCGCGCTGCCGAACACCCACCCCGCACCGTGGACGTAGAGGATCACCGGGAGCGTGCCCGTCGACCCGGCGGGCCTGACCAGACGGACCGGTACCCGGCCGAACTCCCCGGCGTCCACCTCGGTCCACTCGTCGGACACCTCCGGCTTGGGCACGCCCTCGCCGCTCTGGACGTCCTCCAGGACCCGCCGCCCCTCCTCGGGCGGCAGCTGGTAGATGAACGGCTCGTGTGCGTTGGCGTCGGCGAACTCCCGTGCCGCCTGTTCGAGCACGACCTTGCTCCCGGACATACCTGTCCCCCAACGGGAAGAGCGGATGGCAGGGGCGTGCCGGTCCCGGCCGCGCCCCCGCCCACGTCTACCAGGGGTGACCGCGGGTGGTCCGCCGACTTGTCCGACGCGGACCCAACCTTGGCACGCGACTGGTCCTCCGCTCCCCGGGCCCTGTTCCGGGTGCCGTGCTCGGTGCGCACCCCCCGACGGCGTGTGGCCGGATCCGGGCGGCACCGGGGCCGTGCGCATACGGACCGGGTCATGGACGAGTGCGGCCGGGGCGGACCGTCAAGGTCCGCCCCGGCCGTCGGCGCCACCTACATACCGGTGCCGGTCTCCTGGGTGGAGGCCTCGTCGGTGCTGCCCGTCGGCAGTTCGGACTCCTCCGCGAAGAAGTCCCCGAGGAGCAGGCCGAGAACCCCGTAGTCCCGCTCCTCCTCGTCCGAGGAGGTGGCCTGGGAGGACGTGCGCGGNGGCGGCCATGACGGTCGCGGCGGCGATCCTGGTGAACGCACGCATACGTGCTCACACTTCCTTTCGTGTCAGATGGCAGTACCTGCCGTGAGCATCCTGTGACACATAGTGACCATATGTCCATGAGCCTCCCCGCACAGGGGGATTTCATGACGTGGGCCCCACGCACTCTTTCCAGAGGCCCGCCAACAGGGGGCAAAGACCCGGGCACTCCGCGGGTGGGAGCTCCTGATCCGCCCTCCGGAGCCATACATTCGCCACGGTGATGTGGGTAGGGCTGCGTTCAACGGCCACAACGGCCTGACGGAACGCACACGGCCGTCCCGCCCCACGACACGTCAGAAGGAGTGCTGTACATATGTCTCGGCCTCGGATCGTGGTGGTCGGCGCGGGCTTCGGTGGTCTTCACACCCTGCGCCACCTCGAACGCCGTATCCCGACGGGCGCGGCGGACATCGCCCTCGTCGCCCCGCACGACTACATGCTCTACAGCCCGCTGCTGCCACAGGTGGCCTCCGGGCTGCTCACACCGCAGTCGGTCGCCATGTCCGTGCACCGGCTGACCAGGGAGACCCGGCTCATCCCGGGACACGCCATCGGCGTGGACCCCCGGGACCGCGTCATCGTCGTGCGGCGCCCCACCGGCGAACTCTCCCCGGTCCGTTACGACCGCCTGGTCCTGGCGCCCGGCGGGGTCACCCGGGCCTTCGACATCCCGGGCCTCACCGAGCACGCCTACGGTGCCAAGACCCTGGCCGAGGCGGTGCTCCTGCGCGATCACGTCCTGGCCCAGCTGGAACTGGCCAACGACAGCCGCGACCCGATCGAACGCGAGGAACGCTGCCGCTTCGTCGTCGTCGGCGGCGGCTACACCGGGGTCGAGACCGCGGCCTCGCTCATGCGGCTCTGCGAGGAGGCGGCCAGGCGCTATCCGGAACTGCGCTCGGTGATCCGCTGGCACCTCATCGACATCGCGCCCAAGGTGCTGCCCGAACTCGGTGACCGGCTCGGCCGCAAGGCGCTCGACCTGATGCGCTCCATGGGCATCGAGGTCAAACTCAAGGTGACCGTGCGCGAGGTGACCGCGGACAAGGTGGTCCTCACCGACGGACGCGCCCTGCCCTGCCGCACCCTCATCTGGACGGCGGGCGTCTCGCCCAGCCCGCTCATGGAGACCCTGGACAAGCCCACCCAGAAGGGCCGCCTGGAGGTGGGCGCCGACCTGAGGGTGCCCGGCCACGACGACGTGTTCGCGATCGGCGACGCCGCGGCCGTGCCCGACATCTCGGACGGGAACGCCTACTGCCCGCCGACCGCCCAGTACGCCACGCGCCAGGCGGCCACCGTGGCCGAGAACGTGGTCTCGTCCGTCCTGGGGCGCCCGATGCGGGAGTTCCGGCACAAGGACATGGGCCTGGTGGTGGACCTGAGCGGCAACGACGCGCTCGCGCGCGTCATGCAGATGGAGCTGAGCGGACTGCCCGCCCTGGGCGTCACACGCGGTTACCACACGCTGGCGGTGCCCTCCACCACGGCGCGGGCGCGCATCCTGGCCAACTGGGCGATCCGGATGTTCACCGGCGGCGACATCTCGCGGCTGGGGTTCGCCGACGGCGGGAGGCCGTCGTCGTTCGTGGCCAACGAGTCGGTCGACTACCTGGACGCGGAGTCCTCGCGCAGGGAGGGCGCCCGCCTGATGGAGAACATGTACGCGCGTTACGGCGAGGACTGAGGGCCGATCCGGGCCGCCGCGCGCGGCCGACCGGACGCGGGCCCCGCGGCCGGTCGGCCGCGAGAGGTCAGGAACGGACCAGGCGGGCGATCGCGTCGGAGGCCTCGCGCACCTTCTCGTCCGCCTCCTCGCCGCCGCTGGCGACCGCGTGGGCCACGCAGTGCTTGAGGTGCTCGTCGAGCATGGACAGCGCGAAGGACCGCAGTGCCGCGTTCACCGCCGATGTCTGGGTCAGGATGTCGATGCAGTACTGGTCGTCCTCGACCATCCGCTGGAGGCCGCGGATCTGTCCCTCGATACGGCGCAGCCGGTTGATGTGGCTCTGCTTGTCGTTACTGTAACCGTGGGTCGCAGCCATGCTCCCGCTTCCGTGTCGTTCCTGCTCGCGTGCCATTGCCATACCCCCTCACCGTATCCAACGGCAGGGTGTGGGAACGCATTCCGCCGGTACGCGTCCCGTGCCCGCGTGGCCGCCGATACGGCCGTAGTAGGAGTTTCCCAGACGAACGGGACCGTCCGGCCGGCGACGGAGGGGACGCGACGCGGACGGGTTCCGTCCGCACGGACCGGGCCCCTCGTCAACATTGGGTCCGTTCCGGGACAACACGGGGGCGAAACCCTTGCCCGGGCCCCGATCCGAACCGACCATGTCGGTATGACTGACAGCGCCGAGAACGACATCATGGCCACCATCCGGGGGCTGATCGACGAGGAGCACGCGCTCCGCTCCACCTCCGGGGGACTCGACCCGAGCGAACGGTCCCGTATGAAGGAGGTGGAGAGGGCGCTCGACCAGTGCTGGGACCTGCTCCGACAGCGGCGCGCCCGGAGCGAGGCCGGTCAGGACCCCGACGAGGCCCGGACGCGACCCGTCTCCGAGGTCGAGAACTACCGGCAGTAACGCCCGGCGGGCGGAAACCGTACGTGTTCCTGGAGCGTCAACACGTGTACACCCCGTGCGGGGAACGCGTGACCGCACGGCCTCCACCGGAGCACGAAGGAAACGCATGTTCGCCACACTGACCGGCCTGGGCCTGGCCACCGCGGCGGGGCTCAACGCCTACATCCCCCTCCTCCTCGTCGGACTGCTCGCACGCTTCACCGACCTGGTCCCGCTCAGCGAGTCCTGGCAGTGGATCGAGCACCCCGTCACCCTCGTGGTGCTCACCGTGCTCCTGGTCGTCGAGTTCCTCGCGGACAAGTTCCCCGCGGTCGACAGCGTCAACGACGCCATCCAGACCGTCGTGCGCCCCACCTCCGGCGGCATCACCTTCGGCGCGGGCGCGTCGACCGTGCAGCTCGGCGAGATCACCGGGGCGGCCTCCGGGGCCGCCGCCACCGGGGACGGAATCTCCTGGTGGGCGGTGGTCGCGGGCGTGCTCGTCTCCCTGGCCTTCCACGTGATCAAGTCCCTGGCCCGACCGGTGGCCAACTCCCTGTCCCTCGGATGCGCGGCCCCGGTCGTCTCCTTCCTGGAGGACGTCGCCAGCCTCCTCACCTCGCTGGCCGCCATCCTGCTGCCCGTCCTCATCCTCGTCGTGTTCCCGCTCATGGTGCTGTGGAGCGCCTGGATGCTCCGGCGCCGACGCCGTCTGCGCGGGGAACGCCGCGAGGCCGGGAGCGGGGCGCGGACGGACGCGGAGGACGGCGACCCCGCCGGGGAGGCGTATCCGGGCTGACGCACCCCCGCCGGGGACCGGGACCCCGGTCCGGGTGGCGGAGAACGCATTCCCAGGCCGGGGCGGGTGCCCGTAACCTTACGGTCAATGGCTGAGACGACTTTCGACAGACACGACATCACCCACATCGTGTGGGACTGGAACGGCACCCTCCTGAACGACAACCACGCCAACCTCGCGGCGGTGAACGCCGTGTGCGAGCTGTTCGGCCGTGATCCCGTGGAGATGGACCACTGGCGCTCCGTCTTCCGGCGCCCCCTCATCCCCTGCTACGAGGAGCTCCTCGGTCGCGCCTTCGAGGACGGCGAGTGGGAACGGGCCGAACAGCACTACGACAGCAGCTACCAGCAACTGCTGTCCTCCTGCGAGCTGACCGTGGGAGTCCCCGACGTGCTGCACGAGTGGGCCCGCGGCGGGGGCACCCAGTCCCTGCTGTCCATGGCCTCCCACGACCACCTGGTCCCGCTCATCAGCGAACGCGGCCTGACGGCGCACTTCACCCGGGTGGACGGCCGCCGGTTCCGGACCCAGCACGACTCCAAGGCCGAGCACCTGGTGCACCACCTCCGGGAGCAGGACATCGACCCGGCCCGGGTCGTGCTGATCGGCGACATCGACGACGACGCCCACGCCGCCCGTGAGGCCGGCGCCCACCCCATCCTGGTCACCAGCGGACTGATGTCCCGCGACCGCCTGGAGGCCACCGGCTCCCTCGTGGTCGACTCCCCGGTGGCGGCCGTGGCCGCGCTGCGCGGGGCCTGAGACCACGGCGGACCCGGCCGCCCCTCCCCGGGGCGGTCCCGGTGGACGAAAGATCCCGTCATCGGTCGTCCGCGTGGTCTCGTGGCCTGTCAATGGCGGCCTCCCACGCCCGCGCGCCCGCCCGTGGGTGGGTTTCCCACAGTCGCGCCATCCCCGCGATGACCTGCGCGTTCGGCGAAGGCTCCGGGCTCCCGTCAGCCCGGGGCCGGGGTGTAACCCCGGACATGGGGTGTTGTTAGATGGGTCTCACAGCAACACACAGCCCGACTGGGAAGGCGGACAATGACTGAGAGCAGCGTGCCCCGTGTGCTCTGGGAACCCGACGAGGAGAGGACCGCCTCCGCCAACATCGTCGCGTTCGCCCGGTGGGCCGCGGAGAACAGGGGAGTCCGGGCCTTCGGGGAGGGGGACACCGTCTCCGCGTCCTTCGACTACGACTCCCTGTGGCGCTGGTCGGTCACCGACATCGACGGTTTCTGGGAGTCGGTCTGGGAGTACTTCGGAGTCCGCTCCGAGACCCCCTACGAGCGGGTCCTGGGCGCGAGGACCATGCCCGGCGCCGAGTGGTTCCCCGGCGCCACCCTCAACTACGTCCGGCACCTCTTCGAGGGCCGCGACGACGACCGCGTCGCCATCCGGCACGCCACCGAGCTGCGCGAACTCGGCGAGTGGACCTGGGGGCAGCTGCGCCGCCGCACCGCCGCCATCGCCGCGGGACTGCGCGAACTCGGGGTGGGCCCCGGCGACCGCGTCGCCGCCTACCTGCCCAACCTGCCCGAGACCGTCGCCGCGTTCTACGCCACGGCCTCCCTCGGCGCCGTGTGGTCCTCCTGCTCCCCGGACTTCGGCGTGCGCAGCGTCATCGACCGCTTCGCGCAGATCGAGCCCAAGGTCCTCCTCGCCGTCGACGGTTACCGCTACGGGGGCAGGGACTTCGACCGCCGACCGGTCGTGGAGGAGCTGCGCGCGGCCCTGCCCACCGTCGAGCACACCGTCCTGCTCGACTACCTCCACCCCGGCGGGACCCTCGACGGCACCCTCCCCTGGGACCGGATGGAGGAGTCCGGCGCCGGGGCCGAACTGGAGTTCACCCCCGTCCCCTTCGACCACCCCCTGTGGGTGCTCTACTCCTCGGGCACCACCGGCCTGCCCAAGGCCATCGTCCACGGGCACGGCGGCATCCTCCTCGAACAGCTCAAGAACCTCCACCTGCACCTGGACGCCCAGGAGCACGACCGGGTCTTCTGGTTCACCACCACCGGGTGGATGATGTGGAACTTCCTGGTCAGCGTGCTGCTGACCGACGCCTCCATCGTCCTGTACGACGGCAGTCCCGCCGCTCCCGACCTGGGGGCCCTGTGGGACCTGGCCGCCGAGGCCGGGGTCACCGTCTTCGGCACCAGCGCCGGGTTCCTCTCCTCCTGCATGAAGGAGGGCGTCCACCCCCGCGAGGGCCGCGACCTGTCCGCCCTGAAGGCCGTCGGCTCCACCGGATCCCCGCTCAGCCCCGAGGCCTTCACCTGGGTCTACGAGGAGTTCGGCAAGGACCTGTGGCTGTTCTCCACCTCCGGCGGCACCGACGTGTGCAGCTGCCTGGTCGGCGGCACGCCCACCCTGCCGGTCCACGAGGGCGAGATCCAGTCCCGGGCCCTGGGCATGGCCGTCGCCTCCTGGGACCCCGAGGGCAGGGAACTCGTCAACGAGGTCGGCGAACTCGTGGTCACCCAGCCCGCCCCGTCCATGCCCCTCTTCCTGTGGGGCGACGAGAGCGGCGAGCGCCTCCGCGACAGCTACTTCTCCGTCTACCCGGGCATCTGGCGGCACGGCGACTGGATCGAGATCACCGACCGCGGCACCGCTATCATCTACGGCCGCTCCGACTCCACCATCAACCGCGGCGGCGTCCGCATGGGCACCAGCGAGATCTACCGGGCCGTCCTCGCCCTGGACGAGGTCGTCGACGCCCTGGTGGTGGACGTGCCCCAGCCCGACGGCTCCTCCAGGATCGAGCTGTTCACCGTCCTGCGGGAGGGCGCCGACCTGGAGGGCGACCTGCCCCGGGAGATCGCCCGCCGGATCCGTACCGACTGCTCGCCCCGGCACGTCCCCGACCGGGTCCGCGCCATCAGCGCCGTCCCCCGGACCCTGTCCGGCAAGGTCCTGGAGGTGCCCGTCAAGCGCATCCTCATGGGGGAGAGCCCCGACCGGGTCGCCAGCCGTGACTCGCTGGCCAACCCCGAGGCGCTGGACTTCTTCAGCGGCCTGAAGGAGGGATGAGCGCGCACTGACCGGAGCCGTGGGGCGGGGGAGGGGCCCTCCTCTCCGCCCCCTCCGCCCCACGGCCGTCGGAGCGGGCGTCACGCCGGTCGTGGGTGGCCCGGTCGTCGGCCCTGCCGCTGTCGGGC
>NZ_ANAX01000242.1 GCF_000341065.1 Nocardiopsis halotolerans DSM 44410
TGGCCGCCTGCGGCCATCTGCCCGCGGCGTTGGTGCCGCGAGTGCCGGGGGCATAGCCTGACGGTCGTGGCACAGAACCGGTCTGACGACATTCCCGCCGCGTCCGCGGACACACCCGCCCGCAAGGGGCGGATCGACGGCATCGACGCGGCCCGCGCCCTCGCGGTGTTCGGGATGTTCGCCGTCCACCTCGGCGTGGAGTCGATGGGTCTGCTGTCGCCCGAGGACTACGCCTGGGACGTGCACGGCGTGGTGCGCGGCAACTCCTCGGCGCTCTTCGCCTTCCTGGCGGGCGTCTCCCTGGCCATGATGACAGGGCGCACCCGCCCGGTCGCCGGCGACCCGCTGCGCGCGGCGGTCGTGCGGATCCTCACCCGGGCCGTACTCATCGGTGTGCTGGGGCTCGGGCTGGACCTCCTGGGGGTCCCGGTCGCCGTCATCCTCACCTACTACGCGGGTTTCTTCGTCCTGGCGCTGCCGCTGCTGCGGCTGG
>NZ_ANAX01000243.1 GCF_000341065.1 Nocardiopsis halotolerans DSM 44410
GCTCGGCCCGCCGCTGTCGTTCCTGCTCCGGGACCACGTCTTCCCGCCCTCGCCCCGGACGGCGTCGCTGTCCTCGCTCACCGAGTTCCTCCTGACCGGCTACTACCCGGCGATCACCTTCATGGTCTTCGTGGCCGCGGGGATGGCGGTGGGCCGTCTGGACCTGGCCGCGACCGCCGTGCGGCTGCGCCTGCTGGGCACCGGCGTCGTGCTGGCCCTGTTCGGCTACGGGGGCTCCTGGCTCCTGCTCCACCCGATGGGCGGCCTGGACCGGCTGGTGGAGGAGGTCGGCCCGGGGCTGACCGGTCTGCCCCCCGCCATGGTGACCGACCCGGCGGTGGTGGAGGACGTGCGCTACGCGGTGACCGACCAGATGCACTCGATCTCAGGGCAGGTGCCCACCGACTCCTGGTGGTGGCTGGCGATCGGCACGCCCCACACCGGTACCACCTTCGAGATGGCCGAGGCGGTCGGACAGGCACTCGTGGTGCTGGTGGTGTGCGTGTTCCTGTGTGAACGCCTGCGCGTCCTGACGTACCCGCTGACCTCGGTCGGGCGGATGCCGCTGACCGTCTACACCGGGCACCTCCTGGCCCTGGCGACGGTCATCGCCGTCGACGGCGGGTTCGACTGGCGTCAGCCGTGGCTGCTGGAGTGGTTCGTCCTGGGCGCGCTGGTCTTCGCCACCGTGTGGCGGCTGCTCGCGGGCAGGGGACCGGCCGAACTCCTCCTCGGCGAGGTCGCGAACAGCGCGGTCGCCCTGGTGGAGGAGCGCAGGGCCGGGATCGACGGCCGTCCCGGCGGCCCCGACGGCTCCGGCCGTCCCGACGGCACTACGGGCGGTTTCCCCGGGGATCGTCCCGGCGGGTGATGTTGGCCGAGGTGCGGTCGCGGTGGGCGAGGGAGTCCGTCGTGGTCCGGGAGTTCTGCCGCATGAGCCTGCGCGCGTCGTCGGCGGCCGACCGCGCCACGGACGGACTCGCCACCGGGCGCTGGGACATCTCGGTGTCCTCGGGCAGGCCGATGTCCATCGGCAGTCCCGCCCGGCTGATCACCCGCAGCTGGGCGGCCTCCTGGGACCTGGAGGGCCGGATGTCGCCGTCGGGTGTCCGCCACGCCCTCATCCGGGCGTGCAGCCAGTCGGTGCCCTGGTACTCGGGGCCGCTCGCCCACGGCACGCCGTCGGGCCGGTGCCCCAGGGCGTGCAGCACGTCGGCCACGGTCCACCCGGCGGAGAAGAACCGTGCGGTCTCGCTCCGCAGCACACGGAAGTCCACGCGGCGCAGGGACGGGTCCTCGCGGCGCAGTGTCTCGCAGGCCTCGTGCACGGCGCGCGGGGTGTGCCGGGGGCGGTGCAGGGGATCGGCCTCGGGCCTGCGCAGCAGGGCGTCGTCCACCGTCACGATCACCTCGCCCCGGCGGTTGTCCCAGATGCCGACCTCCTCACGGGCCCAGCCCTGGGACTCGGCCAGCGCCGTCGCCATCCTGCGCAGGTCGACGCTCTTGTCGTCGCTGCTGATCCGGAACTCCGCCATGGTCACAGCGTAGGCGCTCCTCCCTCCGCGCGGCGCCCGGCGCCGCACGTCCGAAGCGCGAACCGGTGCGGGGCGGAGCGCGTGAACGCCCCGGTCGTTCACGGCGGGGTGGTCGGGGCGTCCCGGAGCAGGGGGCGCGTCATCACCAACTGCGGTCCTCCGCCCGCGTCCACGAAGCGGTGCCCGGTGAAGGCGAACCCGGCGCGGCCGTAGACACGGGCCGCCACGTCGTTGGCCTCGTTGACGCACAGCACCAGTTCGGTCGCCTCCGGAGCCACGTCGGCCGCCAGCCGGTCCAACAGGGGAGGGCCGCACACGGCGCGCCCCACGCCCCGGCCCTGCCAGGTCATGGCGACGTAGAAGGCACGCAGCAGCACGGCGTGCTCCGGGTCGGCGACCAGGTCACGGGTGTGCACGGCCCGGTCCAGGACGCCGAACCCCGCGCACGCCGCCCGTGCCCCGGCGGCGTCGGTGACGGGCGCCTCCGTCGCGGCGACGGCGAAGGGCGTGCGCGCCGGATCGGCGTCGGCGGCGGGCAGGGTGGTCACCGGCGGCTTCACGTACNCCGCAGCAGGGCCGCCTCCGGATCGTCCCGGTCCAACCGGACCAGGCGTACCGGCCGTGTTCCCCGCACGCGTCCGCCCTCGTCCGCATCCGTGTCCTCGGTGTTCACAGGGCGCTCGATCCGCTCTCCGGCTGACACCACCACTCCCGTCGTCTCCGGCCACGCCCTCCGACCAGCGGACCCGGTGGGGCGGGAACCCGGGGGAGGGATTCGGCCCAGTCTGGCATCCCGCTCCCCACGGTCAAGGGAGTGGTCCGGTCTGGACCGGACGTGTCCGCGGCGGTCGGGAGAGAACCCCTCCCGTGCCCGTCACGGGGGTTTTCCGGGGACGGATTGGGGGAAGCCACAACCATCATTCATGGGATGACTTGGAGGCTTCTCCAACCTTGGACGGCGCGGTCCGGACGGATGCTGACGCCGCTCCCGCCCGGCGTTAGGGTGACTGCCTGACGGCCCGGACCGGGGGGCGACACCCTCCGCGCCGAGCCGCCCAGGAGCCGTTTCCGCTGGCCACGGCNGGACGGACCGGCCAGCAATCCGATCGAGCTGTAGGTGCCCGTGCCCCACACCGCATTCGCGCCCGAGGCGACGACCAACCGCGAACTCCGCGCGTTCCTACACGGACTCCCGGGTGTGGACGAGGTCGGCGCGCGCGCCCGCGCCCAGGACCTGTCCACCCGGTCCGTCAAGACCACCGCCAAGGCCCAGGCCATCGACCTGGCCATCAGCATGGTGGACCTGACCACGCTGGAGGGCGCCGACACCCCCGGCAAGGTCCGGGCCCTGTGCGCCAAGGCCGCACACCCCGACCCCGCCGACACCACCGTGCCCCGCGTGGGCGCGGTGTGCGTCTACCCCGACATGGTCGCCACCGCCGTCGAGGCGCTGCGCGGCACCGGAGTCGGCGTGGCCTCGGTGGCCACCGCCTTCCCCTCCGGCCGGGCGCCCATGGACGTCAAACTCGCCGACACCCGACGCGCGGTCGCCGACGGCGCCAGCGAGATCGACATGGTCATCGACCGCGGCGCCTTCCTGTCCGGCGACTACCTCAAGGTCTTCGAGGAGATCGCCGCCGTCAAGGAGGCCTGCGGCACCGCCCACCTCAAGGTCATCCTGGAGACCGGCGAACTCGCCACCTACGACAACGTGCGCCGCGCCTCCCACCTGGCCATCCGGGCCGGGGGCGACTTCGTCAAGACCTCCACCGGCAAGGTGTCCCCGGCCGCGACCCTGCCGGTCACCCTGGTCATGCTGGAGGCGGTCCGCGACCACCACGCAGCCACCGGTAGGCACGTGGGCGTCAAGCCCGCGGGCGGCATCCGCACCACCAAGGACGCCATCCGCAACCTGGTCCTGGTCAACGAGGTCGCCGGTTCCGACTGGCTGACCCCGGACCTGTTCCGCATCGGAGCCTCCAGCCTCCTCAACGACCTGCTCATGCAGCGCACCAGGCTGTCCACCGGCACCTACCCGGGCCCCGACTACTACACGCTGGACTGAGAGCCGTGATCTTCGAGTACGCGCCCGCACCGGAGTCCCGCTCCGTCGTCACCCTGCGCGAGACCCACGACCTGTTCGTCGACGGAGCCTTCACCCCGGCCGAGGGCGGCGAATACCTGACCACCCTCAACCCCGCCGACGAGACCAAGCTCGCCCAGGTCGCCGTCGCCGGGTCCGCCGACGTGGACCGGGCCGTCGCCGCCGCCCGCCGCGCCCACGACACCGTCTGGGGCCGGATGCCCGGCGCCGAACGCGGCAAGTACCTGTTCCGCATCGCCCGCATCCTCCAGGAGCGCTCGCGCGAACTGGCCGTGCTGGAGTCGATGGACAACGGCAAGCCCATCAAGGAGACGCGCGACGTCGACCTTCCCCTGGTCGCCGCGCACTTCTTCTACCACGCCGGGTGGGCCGACAAGCTCGCCCACGCCGGGCTGGGCGCCGACCCGCGCCCGCTGGGCGTGGCCGCCCAGGTCATCCCGTGGAACTTCCCGCTGCTCATGCTCGCGTGGAAGATCGCCCCGGCGCTGGCCACCGGCAACACCGTCGTGCTCAAACCCGCCGAGACCACCCCGCTCACCGCGCTGGCCTTCGCCGAGATCTGCCAGGAGGCCGACCTGCCCCCGGGCGTGGTCAACATCCTCACCGGCGCGGGCGAGACCGGACGCGCCCTCGTGGAGCACCCCGGCGTGGACAAGGTGGCCTTCACCGGCTCCACCGAGGTCGGCCGCCGGATCGCCCGCTCGGTCGCGGGCACCGACAAGCGCCTCACCCTCGAACTGGGCGGCAAGGGCGCCAACATCGTCTACGACGACGCGGCCCTGGACCAGGCGGTCGAGGGCGTCGTCTCCGGGATCTTCTTCAACCAGGGCCACGTGTGCTGCGCCGGTTCCCGGCTGCTGGTCCAGGAGTCGATCGCCGAGGAGCTGCTGCCCCGGCTCAGAACGCGCATCTCCAAGCTGCGCCTGGGCGACCCGCTCGACAAGAACACCGACATCGGCGCGATCAACTCCGCCGCCCAACTGGAGCGCATCCGCGAACTCACCGACACCGGCGAGGAGGAGGGCGCCGAGCGCTGGTCGCCCGACTGCGAACTTCCGTCGACCGGCTACTGGTTCGCGCCCACCGTGCTGACCGGCGTCAGCCAGTCCCACCGGGTGGCCCGCGAGGAGATCTTCGGCCCCGTGCTCTCGGTCCTGACCTTCCGCACCCCGGAGGAGGCCGTGGCCAAGGCCAACAACACCCCCTACGGGCTCTCCGCGGGCGTGTGGACCGAGAAGGGCTCGCGCATGCTGTGGACCGCCGAGCGCCTGCGCGCCGGTGTGATCTGGTCCAACACGTTCAACAAGTTCGACCCGACCAGCCCCTTCGGCGGCTACAAGGAGTCGGGATACGGCCGCGAGGGCGGGCGGCACGGATTGGAGGCCTACCTTGGCTGATCGGCGTCACACCGGAAAGGCCGCCAAGGGCGGGGAGGGCACCGGCGGTGGCGCCGCCGCCCGCGTCCCCGCGCGCCTGGCGGTCCGCAAGACCTACAAGCTCTACCTGGGCGGGGCCTTCCCCCGCTCGGAATCGGGCAGGAGCTACCCCGTGACCTCCTCCAGCGGCCAGCACCTGGCCAACGCCGCGCTCGCCTCGCGCAAGGACGCCCGCGACGCCGTGGCCGCCGCGCGCAAGGCGTTCGGCGGCTGGTCGACGCGCACCGCCTACAACCGCGGCCAGATCCTGTACCGGATCGCCGAGATGCTGGAGGGGCGCCGCGCCCAGTTCGTCGACCGGGCCGTGGACGGTCAGGGGCTCTCCCGAGCCGACGCCGACCGCGTGGTCAGCGCCGCCGTCGACCGGTGGGTGTACTACGCGGGCTGGACCGACAAGGTCGCCCAGGTCCTCGGGGGCGCCAACCCGGTCTCGGGCCCCTACTACAACCACTCCGCGCCCGAACCCACCGGCGTGGTCGCGGTGTTCGCGCCCCAGAACGCGCCGCTGCTCGGCCTGACCTCCGTGGTCGCCCCGGTGATCGCCACCGGCAACACCGCCGTCGTGGTCACCTCCGAGAGCGCGCCGCTGGCCGCGATCGACCTGGCCGAGGCGCTCGCCACCTCCGACCTGCCCGGCGGCGTGGTCAACCTGCTCACCGGCCGGGCCGCCGAACTGGGCCCCCACCTGGCCGCGCACGCCGACGTCAACGCCCTGGACCTCACCGGCGCGGGGGAGTCGGCCGTGGAGTTCGAGGAGACCGCCGCCACCACCCTGACCCGGGTGCTGCGCCCCGGTCCCGGCGCCGACGGCGGTGAGGACGCCTGGCTCGACCCCGACCCCGGCACCGCCCGGATGAAGCCCTTCCTGGAGACCAAGACGGTCTGGCACCCCGTGGGCATCTAGGCACGAACGAACGGAAGAGAGCGCACTGTGACTCGCACACCCCAGGCCGCCGCCGAGGAGGCCGCCGCCGAACTGCGTTCGCGCACCGGCGTGGACACCTACGACGTCGCCCTGGTCATGGGGTCGGGATGGGCTCCCGCGGCCGACCTGCTCGGTGACGCGGGGCACGAGGTGCCCACCGCCGACCTGCCCGGCTTCGTGCCCCCGGCCGTGGAGGGCCACAGCGGCACCGTCCGCAGCATCCAGGGCGGCGGGCGCTCCATGCTCGCCTTCCTGGGGCGTACCCACCTGTACGAGGGCCACGGCACCGCCTCCGTCGTGCACGGCGTGCGCACCGCCGTGGCGGCGGGCGCCAGCACGGTCGTACTGACCAACGCCGCGGGCGGCATCAACCCCGCCTACCCGGTGGGCTCGCCGGTGCTCATCGCCGACCACATCAACATGACCGCCCGGTCCCCGCTGACCGGCGCGACCTTCGTCGACCTCACCGAGGCCTACACCCCCGCCCTGCGCGAGCTGGCCCGCTCGGTCGACCCCTCCCTGCCCGAGGGCGTGTACGCGGCGATGCCCGGCCCGCACTTCGAGACCCCCGCCGAGATCCGCATGCTCAGCGCCATGGGCGCCGACCTGGTCGGCATGTCCACCGTGCTGGAGGCCATCGCCGCCCGTGCCGCGGGCGCGCGGGTGCTGGGCCTGTCGCTGGTCACCAACATCGCGGCCGGGCTCACCGGCGCCAACCTCGACCACGAGGACGTGCTGGCCACCGGCCGGGACGCCGCCGGAAACGTCGGCCGCCTGCTCGCCGACATCGTCGCCAAGCTCTGAGGGGAACCCCGATGACCGTCGTCGACCAGGCCAGGCAGTGGATCGGCCAGGACCCCGACCCCGACACCCGCGCGGAACTGACGGGGCTCGCGGAGCGCGCCGAGCGGGGTGAGGCCGACGCGATGGCCGACCTCACCGACCGCTTCGGCACGCGTCTGGAGTTCGGCACCGCGGGGCTGCGCGGCGCGCTCGGCGCCGGACCCAACCGGATGAACCGGGTCGTGGTCATGCGCGCGGCGGCCGGTATCGCCGCCTGGCTCGGCGACGGACCCGGGCACGTGGTCATCGGTTACGACGCCCGGTACCGTTCGGCGGACTTCGCGCGCGACAGCGCCGCCGTCCTCACCGGCGCCGGACACCGGGTGTCCCTCATGCCGGGGCCGCTGCCCACCCCGGTCCTGGCCTTCGCCGTCCGCGACCTGGGCGCCGACGCCGGGATCATGGTCACCGCCAGCCACAACCCGCCCCGGGACAACGGCTACAAGGTCTACGCGGGGGCCGCCAAGGCGGGCGGGGACGCCGACGCGGGCACCCAGATCGTCTCCCCGGCCGACACCGAGATCTCCGAGGCCATCGACGCCGTGGAATCGGTCGTCGACCTGCCCCTGGGCGAGGACTGGACGGTGCTGGGGGAGGAGATCGTGGACCGCTACCTGGACGCGGTCACCGCGCTGGTCCCGGGCAAGGACCGGGAGCTGTCCACCACCTACACCGCCATGCACGGCGTGGGCGGCCGGGTGCTGCTGGAGGCGATGGATCGGGCCGGGTTCCCGCGCCCGTCCGTGGTCGCCGCCCAGTTCGACCCCGACCCCGACTTCCCGACCGTGGACTTTCCCAACCCGGAGGAACCCGGCGCCATGGACATGGCGCTGGCCACCGGCGCCGCCGACGGGGCCGACCTGGTGATCGCCAACGACCCCGACGCCGACCGGCTCGCGCTCGCGGTTCCCGGGCACGGCCTGCTCACCGGCAACGAGGTGGGCGGCCTGCTCGCCGAGTACGTGCTGGACCACACCAGCGGCCCCGACCGGGTGGTGGCCACCTCGATCGTCTCCTCCAGCCTGCTCGGCAAGATCGCCGGGGATCGTGGGGTGCGCTACGAGGAGACCCTCACCGGTTTCAAGTGGCTGGCGCGCGCGGGCGGACCCGGGCAGCGGCGGGTCTTCGCGTTCGAGGAGGCGCTGGGCTACTGCGTGGGCGCGGACGGGGGCCGTCCGGTCGCCGACAAGGACGGGATCAGCGCGGCCCTGGTGGCGTCGGCGCTCGCGGCCCGCGCCAGGCGGGACGGGGTGAGCCTGCTCGACCTGCTCGACGACCAGGCACGCCGGTACGGCCTGCACCTGAGCGACCAGCTGTCGGTACGGGTGGAGGACCTGGCGGTGATCTCCGCGGCGATGCGGCGGTTGCGCGCCGAACCGCCCGCCGCGTTCGGTCCCCTGCGGGTGGAGGGGGTGGACGACTTCGCCGTCGGACACGCGGGTCTGCCGCCGACGGACGCCCTGCGCTTCCGGTTGGAGAACAGGGGGCGTGTGACGCTCAGGCCCTCGGGGACGGAACCCAAGCTGAAGGCCTACGCCGAGGTGGTGGTGGACGTGGACGGCGACGTGGCGGCCACCCGCGCACTGGGCTCGGGTCTGCTGGCCGAGCTGATGGCCTCGGTCGCCGAGGTGGTCAGGGGATGAGGGGACCCTTCAGTCGCCGTCGGCGGGTTCCACGACGGGCCGGTGTACGACCTCGTCGATGACGGTGAGCGTCTGGGTGGCCGTCACACCGGGAAGGGACTGCAACCGGGTCAGGATCAGGTCGCGCAGCTGGTTGGTGTTGGCGACACGGACGAGCAGGACGATGTCCGCCGAGCCCACGACGTACCAGCAGTACTCGATCTCCGGGTAGGAGGACAGGATCTCCCGGTTGGCCCGCCAGTCCGGCTGGCTGCCCGAGATGAGGACGAGCGCGGTGACGCCGAGCCCCATCTTGGAGTGGTCGGTCACCACGGAGTAGCCGCGGATGACGCCCTCGTCGGTGAGCCGCTTGATCCGGTTGTAGGCCGTCGCCCGGGACACGTTGGCCAGTGCGGCGATCTCGGTGATCCCGGTCCGCGCGTCCTTGGCGAGGGCGCTCAGGATCGTCTGGTCGGTCGTGTCCGGCCGCCGGCCGTTCCTACGCTGGTCGCCCATGGCCATGTGCGTGCTCCTCGTGTGCTCTTGTTTCAGGACGAAGCCCCTTGTCGTCGTCATTGACCGGGGCTAACGAGTTACCAGGTAAACGTTGTTTCCGTCTAGCGGAATCTCAGTCGGCGAGACCAGCCGTCCGATCACCGAGAGGAGATCGGAGCGGATCGGGGAGCGGGGACCCGGAGGTCCGACGTGCGGGGGGCATGTCGGGGGAGCCGACTGTACTCATGGTTGACGTGGTCGGTGGGTTGGTGGTTTCCCGGACCGGCGGGTAACTACACCGGGAGTCCGAAAGTGCGACAGATCTTCCTGTCGGGGGGCCTTTCCGCGCCCATGTGTCGTGGAGTCGGGGGGTTTCGTTGACCGGATGGCCGGCTTCCCCGAACGTACGCGCTCGACGCCCCCGTGCGCATCCGTAGCGGGTGAACGCGGCTGTTCCGTGACACGGGACGCCGGTGCCGGTGACTCCGTGTGCCTGTTCGGGGCCTCTCCGGATTGGATGAGGCTTTGGTGGTGATTCCTCTGTGTATAGGTGCGTGTGTCGTTTTCTGGGGTGGAGTGGAGTTCACTCTAGACATCAGAGGACGATGACGCCCTAGTTGTCCTCATCTGTATCAACTACTCGCCTGTATCTAGCGAAAGTGTCGAATCTTCCGGAGAATCGGCGTACAAGACAGACACCATCCGGCCCGGCCCGGCACCACCACATGGGGCGGGGCCACGTTGGGAGCCGCTCGACATGCCCGCCCGTCGCCCACCATCGCCCCAGAGCCCGCTTCGCGGAAGGCGCGGGGCCACCACCCTCAACGGAGGCGCTGTGCACCCAGTCTCGTCGATCCACGAGCCAGCGGGCCGGGACACCATCGCCGTGGACCACCTGCCCGCCGACCTCACCCGCGCGCTCTACCGCCACATGAGGACCGCGCGCGACCTGGACACCGAGGCCATCGCCCTGCAACGCCAAGGTGTCTTCCCCGCCTACGTGTCCGTGCGCGGCCAGGAGGCCGCCCAGGTCGCCAGCGCCTCGGCGCTGGACCCGGCACGGGACTTCGTCTTCCCCACCTACCGTGAGATGGCCTCCGCCCTGGCCTACGGCGTGGAGATGGTCGGCTACATGGCCACCCACCGCGCCCTGTGGCACGGCGGTCTCTACGACGTGGCGGCCTCCCGGTTCGGCGCCGTCAACGCCGTGGTCGGCGGACCCGTCCCGCACGCGGTCGGGTGGGCCGTGGGCGAGCGGCTGCGCGGCGACGACGGCGTGGCCCTGGCCTACTTCGGCGACGGCGCCAGCTCCGAGGGCGACGTCCACGAGGCCATGAACTTCGCCGGGGTCCTCGGCGCCCCGGTGGTCTTCTTCTGCCAGAACAACCAGTGGGCGCTCTCGGTCCCCAACGAGCGCCAGGTCGCGGGCGGCTCGGTCTCCGCCCGCGCCGAGGGCTACGGCATGCCCGGCGTCCTGGTGGACGGCAACGACGCGGGCGCGGTCTACGAGGCCACCGCCGAGGCCGTCGCCCGGGCCCGCCGGGGCGAGGGGCCCACGGTCGTCGAGGCGCTCACCTACCGCGTCGAGCCGCACTCCACCTCCGACGACCCCGGCCGCTACCGCGACGACGCCGAGGCCCAGCGCTGGCGCGACCGCGACCCGGTCACCCTGCTGCGCGAGGCCCTGCTCGCCGCCGGGCACGCCGACGAGGCGCTCCTCAGCGAGACCGACGCCCGGGCCCGCCAGGAGGCCGAACGCATCCGGGACGGCGTCGCCAGCGCACCCGAGCCCGACGGGTCGGAGCTGTTCACCCACGTCTTCCGGGAGACCACCGAGGAGCTGACCCGGCAGCGCCGCACCTGGCAGGAAGAGGTCGAGCTGTGACCGAGCTGATCGAACGCCCCGACACCGCGGCCGACACCCCCACGGTCGAGCTGTCCATGCAGCAGGCCATCAACCGCGCCCTGCGCGACCTGCTCACCGAGGACCCCGACGTGCTGGTCTTCGGTGAGGACGTCGGCACCCTGGGCGGCGTCTTCCGCGTGACCGACGGCCTTCAGAAGGAGTTCGGGGACAGGCGTGTCTTCGACACCCCGCTGGCCGAGTCCGCGATCATGGGCATGTCGGTCGGCCTGGCCATGAACGGATGGCGGCCCGTCCCCGAGCTCCAGTTCGACGGTTTCGCCTACCCCGCGATCGACCAGATCGTCAACCAGGTGGCGCGCATGAACTACCGCACCCGAGGTGCGACCCCCATGCCGATCACCCTGCGTCTGCCCTCCTTCGGCGGTATCCAGGCGCCCGAGCACCACGGGGAGAGCCTGGAGGCGCTCTTCGCGCACACGCCCGGCCTCAAGGTCGCCGCGCCCTCCGACCCCGCCGATGCCTACAGCCTGCTGCTCCAGTCGGTGCGCTCCGACGACCCCGTCGTCTACATGGAGCCCAAGTCCCGCTACTGGGACCGCAGGCCCGTCCAGCTGCGCGAGCCCAGCGATCCCATCGGTACCAGTCGTGTCGTGCGCCCCGGCCGACACGCCACCCTCATCGCCTGGGGCGCCATGGTGCACCGATGCCAGCAGGTGGCCGAACTGGCCGCCGAGGACGGCGTGGACCTGGAGGTGCTGGACCTGCGCTGGCTCAAGCCCATCGACGCGGCCGGGCTCGCGGCCTCGGTCTCGCGCACCAGGCGGGCCGTGGTCGTGCACGAGGCGCCGCTGACCGCCGGGCTCGGAGCGGAGGTCGCCTCCCTGGTCACGGAGAACTGCTTCCGTGATCTGGCCGCCCCCGTCCAGCGCGTCACCGGCTTCGACGTGCCCTACCCCGCGGGTCCCCTGGAACCGCAGTACCTGCCGACCATCGACCGCGTCCTGCTCGCGGTGCAACGGACCCTGGAGTACTGAACCGACCATGGCAGAAGAGAACATCACCTTCGCCCTCCCCGACCTGGGTGAGGGGCTGGTCGAGGCGACCGTCCTGGAGTGGCAGGTCGCCGTCGGCGAGACGGTCGAGCGCAACGCCCCCCTCGTGGAGGTGGAGACCACCAAGTCCGCGGTGGTCATCCCCTCGCCCAAGGAGGGCCGGATCGTCGAGCTGCACGCCGACGAGGACCAGGTGGTCCCGGTGGGCGACCCCCTGGTGACCTTCGCGGTGCGGGCCGAGGACGCGCCCCAGGCGGGCATCGTCGGCAGGGTCCCCGACGAGGAGCCCCGCCCCGCCCGTCGGGTGCGGCTCAAGCCCCCGACGGACTGACGACGAAGTGTGACCGGGGCCCGTTCGGAGAAAGGCACGAGAGAGGGCGCCCAAATGCGCCTTCCTTTCGGAGAAATCTCTGATCGGGCCCCGGATTTTTCTTTCCATTCTTCGATGACAACGATGGGGAGTGGCATGTCCACGAATCCCGCCGACGGCGTGACAACGCGTTATGTGGATTTGCGTCCGCAGACTCCGGGTGGCGGAGTTCCCGTACTTCTTCTGCACGGTTTCGGCACCGACTTCGGCATGAATTGGCGTGCCGCGGGGTGGACACAGGCTCTGGAAACGGCCGGGCTACGGGTGATTGGGCCCGATCTGCGCGGCCACGGCACCAGTGACAAACCGGCGGACAGCAGTTTCTACCTGCCCGAACACTTCGTCGCCGACCTGCTCTCCGTGCTCGACGAGTCGGGCGTGGACGAGGTCGACGCGGTCGGTTACTCCATGGGTTCACGCCTGGCCTGGGAACTGGCGCTGACCGCGCCCGAACGGGTCAGACGGGTGGTTCTCGGTGGTTTCGGGCCGAAAAACGCCTTCGCCGGGACGGACCTGTCGGACCCGGGTTCGGGGGACACGCCCTTCGACCTCGTCTTCCGCACGGTGGCCGCCCTGCCGGGCAACGACCCCGCCGCCCTGGCCGCCTGCGCGCGCGGTCAGGCCTCGCGTCCCTTCAGCGACGAACCCCCGCTGACGGGGTTTCCCGTGCTGCTCGCCGCGGGAGCCCGGGACCCGCTCGCCGAGGGCGCCGCCGCCCTGGCCGAGCGCTGTGGGGGCACCCACGTGGAGATCCCCAAGCGCGACCACGCCAACGCCGTCTCCTCCAAGGTGTTCCGGCAGGCCGTGCTGGACTTCCTGGCGGACTGAGGGGCTGGAACGGCCCCCGGCTGCCCGCGGACACGGGCGTGGTTGGTCCGGTCTGGACCAGCCGCGCCCGTGAGCCGGTGTGACGATCTGTGAAGGTGGAAACGCCAAGCGTGGTAATGCCGTGTCGGTGCGCCGAACGGCAACCGGGTAACGCAATCCCGAAACGGCGCCGACCGCTTCTGGCACCCGCCTGGCGACTTCCGGGTAAGGACCCGTGTCGCTCCGCTCTCGCCTTCATAACAACTCCGTCTGTTCGTTCGATGTACTTTCGGCCACCAGATATCGTCCGGCTGCAGAACTCAGTCCGGTCGCGCGCGAATGCTGGCCGCTGAGAGGGCGTAAGAGGAGTGAGAAGTGAAGCGCAGCAACGCAGTCAGGTTCGCCGCGGTCGCGGCGGCCGGTGTTCTCGCCCTCACCGCGTGTGACAACGCGGCCGAGGGTGGCGGCGGCGAGGGCGGCGGCGAGGCCACCGACTCCGAGGTGCGGGTCGGCCTGGCCTACGACGTCGGCGGTCGCGGTGACCGTTCCTTCAACGACGCGGCCTACCGCGGCCTGAACCAGGCGGCCGAGGAGCTCGGCGTGGAGACCGCCGACTTCGAACCCAGCGACGGTGAGTCCGAGGCGGCCAAGGAGGAGCGCCTGGCCACCATGGCCGAGGAGGGCTTCGACGTCGTCATCGCCGTCGGGTTCGCCTACGCTGGTCCGGTCGAGGCCGTCGCGGCCGAGTACCCCGACGTCCACTTCGCCATCGTGGACTCCGCGATCGAGGGCGTGGACAACGTCACCAGCCTGGTCTTCGCGGAGAACGAGGCGTCCTTCCTGGCCGGTGCCGCCGCGGCGCTGACCACCGAGGAGGACCACATCGGCTTCGTCGGCGGCGTCGAGACCCCGCTGATCCACAAGTTCGAGGCCGGGTACGTCGCGGGCGCCGAGCACGTCAACGAGGACGTCACCATCGAGGTCGACTACCTCAGCCAGCCGCCGGACATGAGCGGCTTCAGCGACCCGGCCAAGGGCCGCGAGCTCGCCCAGGCCCAGTACGACCGCGGCGCGGACGTGATCTACCACGCCGCCGGCGCCTCGGGCAACGGCGTCCTGGAGGCCGCCGTCGCCAACGACTTCACCTTCATCGGCGTCGACAGCGACCAGTACGAGAACGCCACCGAGGAGCAGAAGCCGTACGTGCTCACCTCCGCCATCAAGCAGGTGGACGTGGCCGTGTTCGAGCTGATCGAGGACGCCACCGAGGACGAGGTCGAGGCCGGTATCCAGCGCTTCAACCTGTCCGACGGCGGTGTGGACTACACGACCTCCAACGAGGAGGCGATCAGCCCGATCCAGGACCAGCTGGACGAGATCAAGCAGCAGATCATCGACGGCGAGATCGAGGTTCCGTCCGAGCCGTAGGCCGTGTAGTCCCGGACCTCCGCTTCGCCTCGGTCCGTGTTCGGGCGCCCGAACCAGCCCCCAGCACACGGGGGCTCAGCCCAGGAAGCGGACCCAGAAGGCTCCACCGCGCCACGGCGCGACCGCCACCGCGGGCCGAACCAGCGGTGACAACGCGTCCACGGGCGGCACCGACCGGGCACCACCCGGGCCGGTGCCGCCCCGGTCGCCGTTCAGCGACGGGCGTCCGGCACCGGCCGCGACCCGGCCGCCGAGCCACGCCGCACATTCCACGAGGAGACAGATGAGCAGCACGCCATCGGGCAAAGGGGCCCAGGCGCCCCCCGCCGTTGAGCTGCGCGGGATCACCAAGCGTTTTCCCGGAGTCGTGGCCAACCACGACATCGACATCACCGTGGCCCCCGGTACCGTGCACGCCATCGTCGGCGAGAACGGTGCGGGCAAGTCCACGCTGATGAAGACCCTGTACGGCATGCACCGCCCGGACGAGGGCCAGATCCGCGTCCAGGGCAGGGAGGTGCGCTTCGGCTCACCCTCCGACGCCATCCGGAACGGCATCGGCATGGTGCACCAGCACTTCATGCTCGCCGACAACCTCTCCGTGCTGGAGAACGTCGTCCTGGGCGCCGAAGGCCGCCACGGCATCGGCAACCGCGCCCGCGCGAAGATCCGGGAGCTGTCCACCCAGTACGGCCTCGGGATCGAGCCCGACCGCCTGATGGAGGAGCTGGGCGTCGGCGAACGCCAGCGCGTGGAGATCCTCAAGGTCCTCTACCGCGGCGCGCGGACCATCATCCTCGACGAGCCCACCGCCGTCCTGGTCCCGCAGGAGGTCGACGAGCTGTTCGACAACCTGCGCGAGCTCAAGCGCGAGGGCCTCACCGTCATCTTCATCTCCCACAAGCTGGACGAGGTCCTGTCCGTCGCCGACGAGATCACCGTGATCCGTCGCGGCACCACCGTGGCCACCGCCGACCCGGGCACCACCACCGCCCGGGAGCTGGCCACGCTCATGGTCGGCGGCGAACTGCCCGTGCCCGAGCTGCGCGAGTCCACCGTCACCGACCACGTCGTGCTCTCCCTGGACGGGGTCACCGTCCGCTCCGCCGACGGCCGCGCCGTCGTGGACGGGGTCGGCGTGGACATCCACCGGGGTGAGATCGTCGGCATCGCCGGTGTCGAGGGCAACGGCCAGTCCGAGCTGATCGAGGCCATCATGGGCATGCGCCCGCTGGCCGACGGGCGCATCCTCCTGGAGGAGCGGGACGTCACCGGCTGGTCCACGCTGCGGATCCGCGAGGCGGGCGTCGGCTACATCCCCGAGGACCGCCACCGGCACGGCGTGCTGCTGGAGTCCCCGCTGTGGGAGAACCGCATCCTCGGCCACCAGACCAAGGAACCCAGCGTCCGCGGCCCCTGGATCAACAAGGTCGGGGCGCGCGCGGACGCCGCGCGCATCGTCGACGAGTACGACGTGCGCACCCCCAGCATCGACGTGATCGCCGACGCCCTGTCCGGCGGCAACCAGCAGAAGTTCATCATCGGCAGGGAGATGAGCGGGTCCCCGCGCTTCCTGGTCGCCGCCCACCCCACCCGCGGTGTGGACGTGGGCGCCCAGGCCGCCATCTGGGAGCAGCTGCGCGACGCCCGCGCCGCCGGTCTGGCCGTGCTGCTGATCTCCGCCGACCTGGACGAGCTGATCGGCATGTCCGACACCCTGCACGTGATCCTGCGCGGCCGGCTCGTCACGCAGGCCGACCCGACCACCGTCACACCCGAACAGCTGGGCTCGGCCATGACCGGAGCCGGACTGGACGGGGCCGACCAGAGCACGGAAGGCGGTACCGACGGTGCCGACGGTGCCCACCGACACGGAAGTGAGGGCGGCGCATGAGTAGGCTTCCCCGCCCCGACACGACCCTGTCCGCGCCCGTGGCGCTGGGCGTTCCGGTCGTCCTGGGCGTGCTGCTGACCCTCGGGCTGGACACGGCGCTGCTGTGGTGGGCGGCGCTGATCATCGGTGTCGTGGTCGCCTTCGCGTTCGTGGCCTGGTCCGGTCCCATGGTCCCCGCCGCGGGACGCTCCGGCGGCGCCGGATCCGCCGAGGAGGGCGGGGTCCTGCGCGCCACCCTGGTGGTACCGACCGCCCTGGTGCTGTCGGTTGCGGCCGGACTGCTGACCGGCTGGTTCCTGGACCTGTCCCTGGTCGAGCCGGTGGCCGCGGTCCTGGGAGCCCTGGTCGGCTCCGCGCTGGCCTTCCTGCTCTTCCACCGGCTCTCGGGCATGCTCGCGCTGTCCTTCGCCGCGGTCCTGGCCGCCGGGGTCATCGCCACCGCGGTCACCGCGGCCGTGCTGTTCTTCAGCGGTATCCCGCCGCTGGCCACGTTCGCGCGGATGATGGAGTACGGCTCCAGGCCCGACAGCCTGGTGCGGATCATCAACGACGGCACCACGTACTACCTGGCCGCCGTCGCGGTGGCGATCGGCTTCAAGATGAAGCTGTTCAACATCGGCGTGGACGGCCAGTACCGGCTCGCCGCGCTGCTGGCCGCCGCCGTGGGCGGACACATCCTGCTGCCGCCGGTGATCAGCCAGATCGTCGTCGTCATCACGGCCGTGGTGGTCGGCGGCGTGTGGGCCGGTATCGCCGGGTACCTCAAGGTGACCCGGGGCGTGTCCGAGGTGATCTCCACGATCATGCTCAACTCCATCGCCACCGGCATCACCGCCTACCTGCTGAGCACCGACCGCCTGGCGGTGGAGATCAGCACCAACAACATCGGCACCCCGCCGATGCCCGAGTCGTCCTGGGTGCCGGGCGTCCCGGCGCTTTTCCTCGGCTCCGAGGACAGGATCTACGGTTTCGTGTTCCTGGCCGTCGCCGTCGGCATCGCCTACTGGGTGATGCTCAACCGCACCCGCTTCGGCTTCGAGCTGCGGGCCACCGGCCAGTCGAAGANCGGCGTCGACGTCAGGAAGATGGTGTTCCTGTCCATGCTCTTCTCGGGCATGGTCGCCGGTCTGGTGGGCCTGCCGCAGCTGCTGGGCAGCTCGCACTACTACGCCCTGGACTTCCCGACCGGCATCGGCTTCATCGGCATCGCCATCGCGCTGCTGGGCCGCAACCACCCCGTGGGCATCGTCTTCGCCGCCCTGTTCTGGTCCTTCCTGAACCAGGCGTCGGGCATCCTGCCCTTCGACGACATCCCGCAGGAGATCGCGGTCATCGCGCAGGCCACCATCGTGCTCACCGTGGTCGTGGTCTACGAGGTCGTGCACCGCTGGGGCCGCCGCTACCAGCAGCAGCAGATCGGCAAGCAGCTCGACGTCACCGCCGGGCCGAGCACACAGGAGACGGTGAAGGTCAAGGTGTCCACGGAGGAGTCTCCGGCCCGCACCGACGGGTCGCCCGACCCGGACGGCACCGGCCCCGACTCCGACGACAGGCGCGGAGGGGAGGCCAAGTGAGCCAGGAGATGAACGTGATGGAGCCGGTGGCGAAGCCCTCGCCACGGCCCCGGGGATGGGCGCGCTGGCGCTTCCTCACCCTGTTCGGCGCGGTGCTGGTGGCCCTGGCGGGCCTGCGCACCATCACCGGCCAGGACATGCTCACCGACGCGGGCACCATCAACACCACCATCACCTTCGCGGTGCCCATCGGCCTGGCCGCCCTGGGCGGTCTGTGGGCCGAACGCGCGGGCATCATCAACATCGGCCTCGAAGGCATGATGATCCTGGGCACCTGGTTCGGCGCCTACTTCGCCTGGTCCACGGACAACCCGTGGATGGGCCTGCTGGCGGGCGTGCTCGCCGGTATGGCGGGCGGCCTCCTGCACGCCGTGGCCACGGTGACCTTCGCGGTGGACCACATCGTGTCCGGTGTGGCGATCAACATCCTCATGCTCGGCGCCATGCGCTACCTGTCGATCCTGGTCTACGCCGACGTGCCCGGCGCGGGCGCGGCCCAGTCGCCGATGGCCCCGTCGTTCCCGGTGTGGGACCTGCCCTTCGTCGCCCGGGCGCTCGGGCCGGTCGCCGACAGCGGGGTCTTCCTGGTCGCCGACCTGGCCTCGCTGGTGGTCGGCGTGACCACGCACATGCCCGCGCTGACGGTCGTCGCGATCCTGATGATCCCGCTGTCCTACCTGGTGCTGTGGAGGACCACCTTCGGCCTGCGGCTGCGCTCGGTGGGCGAGAACCCCGACGCGGCCGAGTCCCTCGGCGTGCCGGTGTACAGCCTCAAGTACGTCGCCGTGATCGTCTCCGGCGGCCTGGCCGGTATGGGCGGCGTGTTCCTGTCCGTCGTCGCCTCGCAGATCTACCAGGAGGGGCAGACCGGCGGCCGCGGCTACATCGGTCTGGCCGCGATGATCTTCGGTAACTGGCGTCCGGGCGGCCTCGCCATGGGCGCGGGCCTGTTCGGCTACACCGACGCCCTCCAGGTGCGCGGCGGCGGCGAGGCGGTCCACGCGCTGCTGCTGCTCCTGGCGGTGGCCCTGCTGGGTGTGGCCCTGTGGCAGGTGCGCCGGGACCGCAAGGGGCTGGCCGCCTTCGGCGTGCTCGTCTCGGTCCTGCTGTTCGCGTGGTTCTTCTCCACCGACTCGCTGCCGCGGGAGCTGGCCACCTACAGCCCGCACGTCACCACCCTGCTGGTACTGTCGCTGGCTTCCCAGAGACTGAGGCCACCCGCCTCGGTCGGTAAGCAATGGAGGGCGAGCCGATCATGACGGACACACCCGTGAAGGTGGACTGGGCCGCGCTCCGGGCCGCCGCTCGCGAGGCCATGGCCCACGCCTACGCTCCCTACTCGAACTACCCGGTGGGCGCGGCGGCGCTGGTCGACGACGGCCGGGTGGTCAGCGGCTGCAACGTGGAGAACGCCTCCTACGGGGTGGGCCTGTGCGCCGAGTGCGGTCTGGTCAGTGCCCTGCACGCCTCCGGCGGCGGGCGTCTGACGGCGTTCAGCTGCGTGGACGGGCGGGGGGAGACCCTCATGCCCTGCGGGCGCTGCCGACAACTGCTGTTCGAGCACGGCGGGCCGGACCTGCTCGTGGACACCCCCGAGGGAATCCTGACCATGGACCAGGTCCTGCCGCAGGCCTTCGGCCCGCACAACCTCACGTAACCAGTTCAGTGTTGTTCTGGGGCCTCCCCGGACGCCGCCCGACCGGCGGTGCCCGGGGAGACCTGTTTTCCGCCAGGTGAAAGGAAGATGACATGGACGTCATCGAGGTCATCCGAGCCAAGCGCGACGGGGGAGAGCTGACCCCCGAGCAGATCGACTGGGTGATCGGCGCCTACACCCGGGGTGAGGTCGCCGAGGAGCAGATGTCGGCACTGGCCATGGCGATCTTCCTGCGCGGGATGAACCGGGCCGAGGTGAGCCGCTGGACCGAGGCCATGCTGTCCTCGGGCGAGCGCCTGGACTTCACCGACCTGGCGCGGCCCACCACCGACAAGCACTCCACGGGCGGGGTGGGCGACAAGATCACCCTGCCGCTCACCCCCACCGTCGCCGCGTGCGGCGCGGCCGTGCCGCAGCTGTCGGGGCGGGGGCTGGGACACACCGGCGGGACCCTGGACAAGCTGGAGTCGATCCCCGGGTGGCGCGCGTCGCTGTCCACGGACGAGATGCGGGAGGTGCTGGACTCCACGGGCGGGGTGATCTGCGCGGCCGGGTCCGGGCTGGCCCCGGCCGACCGGAAGCTGTACGCGCTGCGGGACGTGACCGGGACGGTCGAGTCGATCCCGCTGATCGCGGCGTCCATCATGAGCAAGAAGCTCGCCGAGGGCACCGGGGCGCTGGTCCTGGACGTCAAGGTGGGTTCGGGCGCTTTCATGAAGGACACCGCCTCGGCGCGCGAGCTGGCCCGCACGATGGTCGACATCGGGCGCGACCACGGGGTGCGCACGGTGGCGCTGCTGACCGACATGGCCGCTCCGCTGGGGCGCCGGGTGGGCAACGCGCTGGAGGTGGCCGAGGCCGTGGAGGTGCTCTCCGGCGGCGGGCCCGCGGACGTGGTGGAGCTGACCGTGGCGCTGGCCCGGGAGATGCTGGCCGCGGCCGGGCTCGTGCCCGGTGAGGACGGGGTGAAGGACCCGGCCGAGGCGCTGCGGGACGGTAGTGCCCTGGCCGTGTGGAAGGACCTTGTCCGGGCGCAGGGCGGCGACCCCGAGGCGCCCCTGCCGGTGGCCGCCGAGCGCCGGGTGGTGCTCGCTCCGGCCTCGGGCACGGTGACCCGGATGGACGCCTACCAGGTGGGGGTGGCCGCGTGGCGGTTGGGCGCCGGTCGGGCGCGCAAGGAGGACGCGGTGTCCTTCGGTGCGGGGGTGACCCTGCACGCCAAGCCGGGGGAGCCCGTGCAGGCGGGGGAGCCGCTGTTCACCCTGCACGCCGATGAGGCGGAGCGGTTCGAGCGGGCCGCCGAGGCGCTGGAGGGCGCCTTCGACATCGACCCGGAGGCCGGTTACGAGGCCCGGCCGCTGGTGATCGACCGGATCGCCTGAGTCCGAACCCTGACCGTGGGGCGGGCACCGGTTCTCCGGTGGCCGCCCCACGGGTGTTCCGGGTGGAGGGTGAGGGTCAGCGCGCGGCGCTGCGCAGGAGCGCGGACCACTCGGGGGAGGGGAAGGAGAGGTAGCCGAGGTCGCGCTGGGTGGAGTCGCGGACCGCGAACCGCTGGGGCTCGTTGAGGAAGGGGCCCGCCTCGACACACTGGCCGCCGCCGTTGACGCTGTAGCTGCTGGTGCGCCAACCAAAGACGGCCGACGTGTCCCGGTTCACCGCAACTCCTGTCCGATCACGCGTAGGAAGTCGATCGACGCCGCCGTGTTGGGACTTCCCTGGTGCAGGCGATCGTATCGGCCGACCAGATCCTCCGCGCCTTCTGATTCGACGAACAGGGCACCAGTGGGTGTTTCGATGCGGGCGACCGCAGGAAAGGGCTCCGGCATGTGGATGATCCTGAAGGCGCCCGCGCTTCCCCATGTGCTCCGGCGGAGAAGGGAAGCACCCTGACGTCGACGTTGTCCCGCTGAGCGGAAGCCACTAGGTGAGCGATCTGCTCCGCCATGACCTGGTTGCCTCCGGCGGGGCGCCTCAGGGCGACCGACCTGGAGGCGCAGGACTACGACAGGAGGGCTCCCGACTTCCTCGTCATCCAGGACGACGAGGTCACCATGCAGGTCACGCTCGCCTCCGACCGGTGCGCCTCGGTCGAACTCACCCTCGCCGAGGGTCTGTCGAACTCGCCGAGCACCGTGGGGGTGGTGACCAGCGTGATGTGTCTGTTCGAATTGGGCCGGAAGTTCCGCGACGCCCACGCCGAAACCTGCTGACCCGCCCACTCCCGCGCGGCACGCACGGCTCCCGGTGGAGGACGGTTCCGCCGTCCTCCACCGGGGACAGTCGAAACCGTTCGGAACGGGACACGGTCTCGGCCGCCAACGAGCGGTGGTGACCAGCTGCCGTACGAGAACGGCCAGGATGGCGCGTGAGGTTCAGGAACTCGTCGCGGCTCGATCGGACTCGCTGCGAAGAACGCAGAATTCGTTGCCTTCGGGGTCGGCGAGGACCGCCCAGCCAGAGCCGTCGGGATTCCGGTGATCGGCGACAAAGGTGGCGCCGATCCCCAGCAGCCGTTCCACCTCCTGATCACGCGAGGTCTCCGGGCGCAGACACAGGTGGATCCGGTTCTTGGTCTTCTTGGGCTCGGGGACCTGGTTGAAGTGCAGCACCGGACCTTCCGGCAGCAGTACCTGAGTCTCCTGCTCGCCTGGTTCGTCAGCAGGGTGCAGCGGATGGCCAGTCACCCTGCTCCAGAACCGGGCCAGCTCGTAGGCATCCGCACAGTCGATCGCCACGTTCTGCAATACCGAAAACATGCGCGCCAGTCTTCCCGACCGCTACTCCGGACGCTACCGAGTTGCGCTCGTCGTTCGCACGCACAGCTCCCGGTGGGCCACCACGTTCCGAAAGTCCAGGAACGCCGGGCGGTCGAGTCGACACCGCTGATCTTCGTTCTGTACCTGTTTGCTGCACACGAGAGCCGTTGGCCAGCGGGCTGACCGGATTCGTTGCCGGTGTGAAGCGAGGAGGTCGGATTTCCACGGTATTCGGGAGTGAACGGCCGTGTGTCGGAGCTCGGACAAGAAAGAACCGCGCCACAGCGGGGCGCGGTTCGTCGGAGACGGCGGTCGGCGGATCACTCCGGGATCTGGAACGGCTGCGGATCGGTCCCGGTCGGCATCATGACGTAGGTCACGATCGCCAGGATCAGCAGCAGCACGCTCACGATGAGCACGGCGGTGGCCAGCCAGCGGGCCCAGGGCCGGGTCCTGACCTTGGCCAGGGCGAGCGCCAGCGCCGCGAACAGCGCCGTGATCGCGGCCATAGCCCCGCCGATGAGTGTCTGGATGGAGAACTGCGAGACCTGGTCCACCGGGACCGGCTGGTCCCCGACGATGGCCACCGTGGTGAAGAGTTGGACCAGTTGGCTGGAGAACACGGTGATGCCGAGCAGGAACAGCGCGGTCAGGGCGAAGGTCTCCGCGGACACCACGCCGCTGGACCTGGTGGTGTCCTCCGGCGGAACCGCCGTTCCGGTTCCCTCCCCCGCAGCGACGGGTTCCTCCGCCGGTGCTTCGGCCCAGGTGACGGGCTCACGTTCGGTGCCCGGTTCGCGCTCGAAGCCCGGCTCACGCTCGAAGTTCGGCTCGCGGCCGCTGGCCGGGGTGGCGCCGGTGTCCGGCTCGCGGCCTCGGGTGCGGTCGATCGGGTCGTGACCTTCCGGTGATGTACTCACGCGGCCAACGTACCCGTCCGACCACCAAGGGAAGTTCTACGGAATCCCTGTTCACAGCCCAGACTAGAGGGAGACGTAGGTCAGCGCGGAGGCCGCGACCAGCAGCGCGCCCACGACCACGGCCGCGGTGGCGGCCCAGCGGCTCCACGCGCGCGTGCCCACGTTGCTCCGGAACAGGGACACGGCCCCGGCGAGCACGGTCAGCGCGCTCAACCCGCCCGCGACCATGACCTCGGCGGCCATGGTGTTCATCTCGCCCGGGTTGTTGGTGGAGGCTCCGGCCACGGCGAAGAAACCGAAGAGCTCGAAGAGCCGCGTGTTCACCGCGGTGAGCGCGAACAGCATCAGGGAGATGACGCTGAAGGCCTCCGCGGAGAACGGGCCGCCGGGGGAGCGGACCGGTGCTCCGGAGATGAAGGCGCCGCTGGCCTCGGTCTCCCCGAACGTTTCGGTGCCCTCGGCGGCCGGAACGTTCTCAGCCTCCTCGGGGGCGGCATCGGTGGGGGTGGGGTTGGTGTCTTCTCGCGAGGTGCTCACGGCGCCAAAACTACCGCGCGCGTCTCCCCTCTCAGAGCGGTCTAACGTACCCTCCGTGGCCACTATCGGCCATACCGTCATTTTTTACCCGCCAAAAACAATCATGCGTGCTTGTTTTTTCGTGTGGTCGGTGTCACTCTCGTGTCCATGACCGCTACGCCACCGCTGTTGGTCGGGAACGCCTCGGGCTTCTACGGGGACCGCCTCGCCGCCGTCCACGAGATGCTCACCGAGGGACGGATCGACGTCCTCACCGGCGACTACCTGGCCGAGCTCACCATGGCCATCCTCGGCCGCGACCAGCTGGACGACCCCGGACGCGGCTACGCCCGGACCTTCCTGCGGCAGATGCGCGACAGCCTGACCCTGGTCATGGAACGCGGCGTCAGGGTGGTCACCAACGCGGGCGGCCTCAACCCGCGCGGTCTGGCCGACCGGCTCACCGAACTCGCCGACGGGCTCGGCCTCGAACCCCGCATCGCCTGCGTCACCGGCGACGACCTCATCGACCGGGCGGAGGAACTGGGCCTGGGCTCACCCCTGACCGCCAACGCCTACCTGGGCGCCTTCGGCATCGCCGCCTGCCTGGACGCGGGGGCCGACATCGTCGTCACCGGCCGCGTCACCGACGCCTCCCTGACGGTGGGCCCCGCCGCCGCCCACTTCGGCTGGACCCCCGCCGACCTGGACGCCCTGGCCGGGGCCACCGCGGCCGGGCACGTCATCGAGTGCGGCACCCAGGCCACCGGCGGCAACTACGCCCCTCCCACCGGTCGGCGAAGCGAGGTCCCGGACCCGGGCCGCCCCGGCTTCCCCCTCGCCGAGGTCCACGCCGACGGCAGCGCCGTCATCACCAAGCACCCCGGCAGCGGCGGCACCGTCACCACCGGCACCGTCACCGCCCAGCTCGTCTACGAGATCCGCGGCCCCCGCTACCCCGGCCCCGACGTCACCACCCGCCTGGACACCGTCCGCCTCACCCAGCAGGGCCCCGACCGCGTCCTGCTCAGCGGCACGCGCGGCGAGGAACCGCCCCCCGACCTCAAGGTCGGCCTGACCAACCTCACCGGCTTCCGCAACGAGGTCGAGTTCCTCATCCCCGGCCTGGACGCCGAGAGCAAGGCCGCCCTGGTCGAGCGCCAGCTGCGCGCCGGGCTCTCCCCCCGCGAACCGGACGACCTGCGCTTCACCCTCGTGCCCGCCGAGGACCCCCACGGCCCCACCCAGGACGCGGCCACCGCACGCCTGCGCGTGGTCGCCCGCGATCACGACCCCGCCGTCATCGGCCGCTCCTTCGGCGCCGCCGCCGTGGAACTGGCCCTGGGCAGCTACGCCGGGTTCCACCTCACCTCGCCGCCGCGCGACGCCCGCCCCGACGGGGTCGCCGCCACCTCCGCGTTCGTGCCCGCCGCCGAGGTCGCGCACACCGCGATCCTCCCCGACGGCGCGCGGCTCCCCGTCGCCCCCGCGCCCCGCACCCGCGCCCTGGCCGCGGTCCCCGAACCGCCACCGCCCGACCCCCTGCCGGACGGGCCCACCCGCCTGGCGCCGCTCGGCCTGGTCCTGGGCGCGCGCAGCGGCGACAAGGGCGCCGACGCCAACCTGGGCGTGTGGGTGTCCGACGACATGGCGTGGCGGTGGCTGGCCACCACCCTCACCGTCGACCTGCTGCGCGAACTCCTGCCCGAGACCGCCGGACTCCGGGTCACCCGGTACCTGCTGCCCCGCCTGCGCGCCGCCAACTTCTGGATCGAGGGCATGCTCGCCCCAGGCACCGCCCGCCGCGAGGGGACCGACCCCCAGGCCAAGGGGCTGGGCGAGTGGCTGCGCGCACGTAGGGCGCCGATCCCCGAGGCGCTGCTGGAGGAGGTGGAGCGACCGTGAGCGTCCTGGGAACGCGACTCGACACCGCCTCGCCCACCTTCGCCGAGGCACGCGAGGCCATGCTCGCCGCCCTCTCCGAGATCGACGCCGAACACGCCAAGGCCCTGGCCGGGGGCGGGCGGCGCTACGTGGAGCGCCACCGCGCCCGGGGCGGACTGCTGGTCCGCGAGCGGATCGAACTCCTCCTAGACGAGGGCAGCCCCTTCCTGGAACTGTCCCCGCTCGCCGCCTGGGGCAGCGACTTCCACGTCGGCGCCAGCGTCGTCACCGGGGTGGGCGTGGTCTCCGGGGTGGAGTGCGTGCTCGTGGCCAACGACCCCACCGTGCGCGGCGGATCCAGCAACCCGTGGACCCTGCGCAAGTCCACCCGTGCCGCCGAGATCGCCGAACAGAACAGGATGCCGCTGATCAGCCTGGTGGAGTCCGGCGGCGCGGACCTGCCCACCCAGAAGGAGATCTTCGTCCCGGGAGGCCGCACCTTCCGCGACCTGACCCGCCTGTCCGCCGCCGGGGTCCCCACCGTCGCGCTGGTCTTCGGCAGCTCCACCGCCGGGGGCGCCTACGTTCCCGGCATGAGCGACCACGTGGTCATGGTGCGCGAGCGCTCCAAGGTGTTCCTGGGGGGACCGCCGCTGGTCCGGGCGGCCACGGGCGAGGAGAGCGACGACGAGTCGCTGGGCGGCGCCCGCATGCACGCCGAGGTGTCCGGGCTGGCCGACCACCTCGCCGAGGACGAGCGCGACGCCATACGCGTCGGTCGCGCGATCGTGGCCCGCCTCAACCACCGCAAGGCCGGTCCCGCCCCGCGCGCGTCGGTCCGCGAACCCCTGTACCCGGCCGAGGACCTGCTCGGCGTCATGCCGCCCGACCTGCGCGTCCCCGTCGACCCACGCGAGATCATCGCCCGCCTCGTGGACGGCTCGGAGTTCGACGAGTTCAAGCCCTCCTACGGAAGCGGCCTGGTCACCGGGTGGGCCGACCTGCACGGGTACCCCGTCGGCGTGCTGGCCAACGACCACGGCGTGCTGTTCAGCGCCGAGGCGCAGAAGGCCGCCCAGTTCGTCCAGCTCGCCAACCGCGCCGACACGCCGCTGGTCTTCCTGCACAACACCACCGGCTACATGGTCGGCCGCGAGTACGAGCAGGGCGGCATCATCAAGCACGGATCGATGATGATCAACGCGGTCTCCAACAGCACCGTCCCCCACTTCTCGGTGCTGGTCGGCGCCTCCTACGGCGCGGGCCACTACGGGATGTGCGGCCGGGCCTACGACCCCCGCTTCCTGTTCGCCTGGCCCAGCGCCCGGTCCGCCGTCATGGGGCCCAAGCAGCTCGCCGAGGTCCTGTCCATCGTCTCCCGCCAGTCCGCGGCCCGGAAGGGCCATCCCCACGACGAGGAACAGGACGCCGCCATGCGGGAGATGGTGGAGAACCAGATCGAGGCCGAGTCGCTGCCCCTCTTCCTGTCCGGACGGGTCCACGACGACGGCGTCATCGACCCCCGCGACACCCGCACCGTCCTGGGCCTGTGCCTGTCCCACGCCCACAACGCCCCCGTCCGCGGCACCGACCGCTTCGGCGTCTTCCGGATGTGAGGGAGGAGACCATGAACGACACGTCCCCGGCCCGGAGTTCCGACGGGCTGGCCTCCCCACCGGCCAGCGGACCCTCCGGTACCGGTGTCCGCGCTGAACCAGGCCCCGCGCCCGCCGAGACCCGCGACGGCCGGTCCGTCCAGCCGCGCCCCATCACCCGCCTGCTGGTCGCCAACCGGGGCGAGATAGCCCGGCGGGTCCTGCGCACCTGCCGCTCCCTGGGCATCGCCACCGTCGCCGTGTACGCCACCGGCGAGGAGACCGCCGCGCACGTGACCGAGGCCGACACCGCCGTGCGCCTGCCCGTCCCCGAGGGACGCGGCCCCGTGGACGCCCACCTCGACCCCGCGGCCGTCGTCGAAGCCGCCCTGACCGCCGACGCCGACGCCGTCCACCCCGGATACGGTTTCCTGTCCGAGAACCCCGCACTGGCCCGCGCCGTCGCCGCCGCCGGACTGACCTGGGTCGGTCCCCGCGCGGAGGCCGTCGAGAGCATGGGCGCCAAGACCCGCGCCAAGCGGATCGCCCGGGAGGCCGGAGTGCCCGTGGCCGACGCCCTCGACCCCGACGACGTGCGCCCCGAACACCTTCCGGTGCTGGTCAAGGCCGTCTCCGGAGGCGGAGGGCGCGGCATGCGCGTGGTCCGCGACCTCGCCGACCTGCCCGCCGAGGCCGCCGCCGCACGCGCCGAGGCCGCCTCCGCCTTCGGCGACCCCGCCGTGTTCTGCGAGCCCTACGTCCCGCGCGGACGCCACGTCGAGGTGCAGCTCCTCGCCGACGCCCACGGCACCGTGTGGGCCCTGGGCGAGCGCGACTGCTCCGTCCAGCGCCGCCACCAGAAGGTCATCGAGGAGACCCCCGCCCCCGGACTCCCCGACGACCTGCGCGCACTCCTGCACGACGCCTCCCGCCGCCTGGCCCGCGCCATCGGCTACACCGGTGCCGGAACCGCCGAGTTCCTCGTCCCCGTCGCGGAGGAGGGCTTCGGCGCCCCCGTCTTCCTGGAGATGAACACCCGAATCCAGGTCGAGCACCCCGTCACCGAGTGCGTCACCGGCCTGGACCTGGTCGAGTGGCAGATCCGCGTCGCCGAGGGAGAACCCCTGCCCGCGGGCGGCCCGCCCGCGCCGCGCGGCCACGCCGTCGAGGCGCGCCTGTACGCCGATGACCCCCGCGACGGCTGGCGGCCCCGCACCGGCGTCCTGCACGCCTTCGACGTGCCCGACACCACCGCCCGCTTCACGCCCCTCACCACCCCCGGCGTCCGCCTGGACAGCGGCGTCGAACCCGGGGACACCGTCGGCACCGACTTCGACCCCCTCCTCGCCAAGGTCGTCGCCCACGGCCGCGACCGCCGCGACGCGGTCCGCCGCCTGGCCTCCGCCCTGGCCGCCGCGCGCGTCCACGGCGTGGGCACCAACCGCGACCTGCTCGTACGCTGCCTGCGCCACCCGGACTTCGGCGCCGCCGAGTCCTCCCCCGAACGGCTGCACACCGGCTACCTGGACGACGACCGCCTCTCCGCACTCGCCCAGCCCCTGGCCGACCCCGCGACCGAGCGCCTCGCCGCGCTGGCCGCGTCCCTGGCCGCCGCCGAGGCCGCCCGTACCGGTGCCCCCGTCCCCGCGGGGATCCCCGCCAACTGGCGCAACCTGCCCTCCCAGCCCCTCGTCCGCGAGTACACCGCCGACGGGGGAGGGGACCGCACGGTCACCACCTCCCACCGCGTCCTTCGAGGCGTCCACCTGCCCGAACAGCCCGGGGTCCACGTGCTCCGGGCGGCGCCCGGCCGGGTGGTGCTGGAGGTCGACGGCCTGCGCCGCGCCTTCACCGTCCACCGCCACGAGGGGAGCACCGACGTCCACGTCGACTCGGCCCTGGGGTCGGTCACCCTCACCCCCGTCGACCCCCTGCCCGAACCCGAGACCGCGGTCGACCCCGGCGCCCTGCCCGCGCCCATGCCGGGCACCGTCACGGCCGTGGACGTCGCCGTGGGGGACCGGGTCGCCCCGGGACAGACCCTGCTGCGCATGGAAGCCATGAAGATGGAGCACCGCGTCACCGCACCCGCCGCCGGTGCCGTCCGGGAGATCCCGGTCGCGGCGGGACGGAGGGTGCCCGCAGGGGCGCCCCTGGCCGTACTCGACTACGAAGGGGACCACCCGTGACCGGTGCCATGACCTTCAACGAACCCGCCGAGCGCGTGGAACTGCGCGCCGCCGTGTCCGCGTTCGCCGCCAAGTACGGGTCCGACTACTACCGGGCCCGGGCCAGGGAGGGCGCCTACCTCACCGACCTGTGGCGCGAGGCGGGCGGACTCGGCTACCTGGGCGTCAACATCCCCGAGGAGTACGGGGGCGGAGGCGGCGGCATCGGCGACCTGGCCGCCGTCCTGGAGGAACTCAGCGCCGCCGGGTGCCCCACCCTGATGATGGTGGTCTCCCCGGCCATCTGCGGTACGGTCCTGTCCCGCTTCGGCACCGCGGAACAGCGGCGGCGCTGGCTGCCGGGCCTGGCCACGGGCGAGCGCATCATGGCCTTCGCCATCACCGAACCCGACGCCGGGTCCAACTCCCACCGCATCACCACCACCGCCCGCCGCGACGGTGACGGATGGGTCCTCAGCGGCCGCAAGACCTTCATCTCCGGTGTGGACGTCGCCGACGCCGTCCTCGTCGTCGGCCGGATCCAGGACGAGGACACCGGGCGCCTGTCCGCCGCGCTGTTCGTGGTCCCCACCGACACCCCCGGGTTCGAGGCCCGCCGGATCGAGATGGACCTGGTCAGCCCCGACCACCAGTTCCAGCTGTTCATGGACGACGTGCGCCTGCCCGTCGACGCCCTGGTCGGCGACCCCGGGGCCGGGCTCCTCCAGCTCTTCGCCGGACTCAACCCCGAACGCGTCATGGCCGCCTCCCTGGCCTCCGGCAGCGCACGCCACGCCCTGGACCAGGCCGTGGCCTACGCCAAGGAGCGCAGGGTGTGGCGCGACACCCCCATCGGCGCCCACCAGGGCCTGGCCCACCCGCTGGCCCAGGTCAAGATCGAACTGGAACAGGCCCGTCTGATGACCCAGCACGCGGCGTTCCGCTACGATTCCGGCGACGACGCGGGGGCCGGGGAGGCCGCCAACATGGCCAAGTACGCCGCCGCCGAGGCGTGCGTGCGCGCGGTCGACCAGGCCGTGCAGACCCTGGGCGGCAACGGCCTGGCCAGCGAGTACGGCCTGGGTTCGGCGATCGCCGCCGCCCGCCTGGCGCGCATCGCGCCGGTGAGCCGGGAGATGGTGCTCAACTACGTGGCGCAGCAGTCCCTCGGCCTGCCCAGGTCGTACTGACGGGTCGAGCGGGGGAAGTGCC
Source organism: Nocardiopsis halotolerans DSM 44410 (assembly GCF_000341065.1). Taxonomy (GTDB): domain Bacteria; phylum Actinomycetota; class Actinomycetes; order Streptosporangiales; family Streptosporangiaceae; genus Nocardiopsis; species Nocardiopsis halotolerans. Next base: position 30,664 of record NZ_ANAX01000243.1, read on the forward strand.
GATCGGGGGAAGTGACGTGACCGAGGCCGTGCGCGAGCCGCGGCAGGGGGGCNGCGGGCGCGGCTGCTGGAGGCCACCGTGGCCTGCCTGGCCGAGGAGGGCACGGCCGGCGCCACCGTGGGGGCGGTCGCGCGGCGGGCCGGGGTGTCCCGCGGCGCCGCCCAGCACCACTTCCCCACCCGTGAGGACCTGTTCCTGGCCGCGCTGCGGCACATGCTCGACAGCCGTGGAGCGGAACTCCGGCGCGGCGCCGCCGCCGTCCCCGAGGGGCCGGGCCGCACCGAGGCGGTCGTGCAGATGGTCGTGGACGCGTTCACCGGGACCGACTTCCGGGCCGCCCTCCAACTGTGGTCGGCCGCCGCCAGCGACCCGGTCCTGCGCGAACGGATCATCCCCATGGAGGAGCGGATGGGCCGGGAGGTCCACCGGGCCGCCGTGGAGCTGCTGGGCGTGGACGAGTCGGTCCCGGGGGTCCGCGAGACCGTCCAGGCCACCCTCGACCTGGCACGCGGCCTGGGACTGGCCAACCTGCTCACCGACGACGGCCCCCGGCGGCGCCGGATCGTGCGCCAGTGGGCGCGTACGCTCGATGAGCAGCTGCGGGACCGGAGCACCTGAAACCGGCTACCCCGACGGCACGGAGCGTGCTTATCATCGAAGCGGCGGGCCCGGCCCGCCACGGATCTCATCCCGGACTGGACAGGCGGTGTGAAGGTGAGTGCGGACGCGGGCGTGGACCTCCCGGGCATGGCCAGGCGGGCACTGGACGCGTTCGCGGAGAGCGCGTCCCGCCGCAGGGACCGCGACTCCCTGATGGACAACGCCTTCGCCGCCCTCTTCGACCTGTACCGGACGGCCACCCCCGCCCAGCTGCGGTCCCCGGCGGGGCTGGAGTTCAACGCCACCCTGGCCGAGCTGCTGGTGAGCGGCAACAACCCCGCCCGCCTCAGCCTGTACGTGGTCCGCAGCCAGACCGCCGCGGAGAACGGCCAGCACGAGGCCTACCGCCCCGCCTGCTGGCGGCGGTCCATGCTGGAGCTGCTCGGCGAGGAGTTCGTGCCCTGGCGGGACTTCCTGAGCCCCGTGGACCTGGAGGCCGTCGCGCGCGTGGACGAGGCCCTCGTGGAGGTGGCGGGCAACGCCCGGCCGGTCAGCGACGAGGAGGTGCCCGCGTGGGTGCCCGAGTCGCACTGGTGGTGGTGGGAACCGGCCCGCCAGCGCGGCGAGGACGTCCCGGACGTCCCCGAGCCCCGCGACAGCGGCACCCTGGACGCCGTCGCGGACTGACCTTCGCCCCCACCTTCGAGGAGCGCCCCTGTCCACACGGCGAGGCCACGTCCTCCGCGCCGCCGTGGCCACTTCGGCCGCCGCCCTGTCGATGGTGCCGTTCCTGGTGCTCGCCGCCGGTCGGGAGTGGGGAGAGGCGCTGATCACCGCGGGGGTGTTCGCGGTGTTCTTCCTCCTTCACGTACCACGCGGGCGGGTCCGGGCGGCGACGAGGTCCCGGTACCAGGCGAAGGAGTCCTTGGGGGTGCGGACCTGGGTGGCGTGGTCCACGTGCACCAGCCCGAAGCGCTGGTGGTAGCCCTCGGCCCACTCGAAGTTGTCGGTGAGCGTCCACACGAAGTACCCGCGTACGTCCGCGCCCCGCTCCCGCGCGGCCTCCACGGCGGCGACGTGCCCCTCCAGGTAGGCGATCCGTTCGGGGTCGGAGACCCGGCCGCCGGGAGACACCGGGTCCCGCTGGGAGCAGCCGTTCTCGGTGACGTACAGCGGCGGGGGGGNAGCGCGTCGCCGTGGCGTTCGCGCAGCAGGTCGATCATCCGGCCCAGCCCCTCGGGCACCACCGGCCACCCGAACGCCGTCACCGGCGCGTCGGGGACCTCGCCGAACCCGAACGGCAGGTCCGACCCCTCCTCGGGCGCGGTGACCACGGTCGGGTTGTAGTAGTTGACGCCGAACCCGTCCGCGCTGCCCGCGATCACCCCCAGGTCCCCCTCGCGCACGCCGGGAACCTCCGCGACGCCGAACGCGGACAGGTCCGGGTACACGCCGGTCAGCACGGGATCGGTGAACAGGCGGTTGTGCAGGGTGTCATAGGCGTCCGCGGCGTCGACGTCGCCTTCGGCGGCGGGGCTGACGGGAGAGAGGTTGTTGGTGAGCAGCACCTCCAGGCCGCGCGAACGCAGCTCCCCGGCGGCCAGCCCGTGCGCGAGCAGCAGGTGGTGGGCCACCTCCATCGCCCCGGGCACGTCCAGGGTCCGCCCGGGGGCGTGGACGCCGAGGACGTGCCCGTAGGTCATGTGCACCAGGGGTTCGTTGAGGGTGATCCACCGGCCCACGCGATCGCCCAGGCGGTCGGCGGCGGCCGCCGCGTACTCGGCGAACGCGTGCGCCGTGGCGCGCGTGCTCCAGCCGCCCGCCTCCTCCAGCGCCTGGGGCAGGTCCCAGTGGAACAGGGTGGGCACCGGCGCGATCCCCCGTTCCAGCAGGGCGTCCACCAACCGGTCGTAGAAGTCCAGACCGGCCCCGTTCACCGCTCCCCGTCCGGTCGGCACGACGCGGGGCCAGGCGATCGAGAACCGGTAGGCGTTCACCCCCAGGCGGTCCAGGAGTTCCACGTCCTCGGACCACCGGCGGTAGTGGTCGCAGGCCACGGCGGGACTGTGCCCGTCGCGGACCGCCCCCGGGCGCCGGGCGAAGACGTCCCACACCGAGGGGCCGCGTCCGTCCGCGTCGAGGGAGCCCTCGACCTGGAAGGCGGCGGAGGCCACTCCCCACAGGAAGGGTGACGACATGGGCGGTACCTGCCTTTCGCTGGTTTCCCCGGGGGGCTCGGGGGTTCGGAGGCCGGGCTGAGCGTTCCGCCCGGATCTCGGGACACGGGTGATACCGGTGCGGCACGGACGGGGCCGCCCCGGTTCCCGGGCACGGGTGCGCCGTCCGAGGCCGGTGCTCGGGCGGGGGAGCGGGGACGGCCCTGGCGTGCTGTGCGGTCGTGGTCCGCCGCCGGTGCGCGGCCCCGGCGGGGCTGGGGCATGGGCGGTTGGACGGGCATCAGGCGACTCCCCTGATACGCCACACCAGGACCGCGCCCAGCAGGCTGAGCAGCCCGCACACGGTGTACAGGACCGGATATCCGCCCAGGTGGACGACGATCGGACCGGCCAGGGCCGGGGCGATCACCTGCGGCCCGGCGCTGGCGATGTTGACGATCCCCAGGTCCTTGGCACGTCCTCCGGCGGCGGGCAGCACCTGGGTGACCAGGGCGTTGTCCACGGACAGGTAGATGCCGAAGCCGATCCCCAACACCACCGCGCACACCAGACCCATCGTCCACGTGGGGAAGGTGGCGACCAGGAACGAGGGCACCGCCGAGACCACCCCGCCCAGGAACACCATGCCCCGGCGGCGGCCGATGCGGTCCGAGACCAGTCCGGCGACCACGGTCGTGCACACGACCGCCGCCGTGTAGACGCAGATCAGGATCAGCAGGCCGTCCGTGGCCGAGGAGCCGGGGAACAGCTCCTCGTAGCGCACCTCGTCGGTCAGGAAGTAGAGCAGGTAGAGGGTGAACATGGCGTTGCCCGTCTGCATGAGGAAACGGGTCAGCCAGGCCCAGCCGAAGTCGGGGTACCGCCGCGGGGACACCCACAGGCCGCGCGCGAACGTGCTCCACGCGGGGCGCGCCTCCCGGGGCAGCGGCGGGTCGGGGGCCAGCAGCGCGAACGGCAGGGCGCAGACGATGGTCAACGCGCCGATGAGGGCGTAGCCGGGAGCGATTCCCGTGACCACCACGGTCACCAGGAGCACCGCCACCACCACGCCCGCCGACTGTGGGATGCCGATCCACCCGGAGACCACACCGCGCTGGCGGACCGGCACGTGGTCGGGCACGGCCGCGAGCAGCGTCGCGTTCAGGCATGACAGCGCGGTCTGGACGAACGCCCACCCCAGCAGGACCCCGGCCACGCCGCTCTGCTGGCCGAGGACCACCAGGCCCAGGCCGCCCAGGAGCGCACCGGCCAGGATCCAGGGACGGCGGCGCCCGAACCGGCTGGTGGTGCGGTCGGACAGGGCTCCGGCCAACGGTGTGCCGAGGGTGGAGCAGGCCGCGCCGACCCCGGTCACCCAGGCCAGGGTGGTCTCCTTGGCGTCCGGGGCGAGCAGGCCGACCTGTTCGGGCAGCAGCACCTGGAGGGGACCGAAGAAGGCCATCCACATGCCCAGGTTGGCCAGGCTGATCCCGGCGACCCACAGGCGACGCACGGGGCGGGTGGGTTCGGCGAGTGCCGCGGGTGTCTGTGGGGTGGGGGAGGACTGCGCGGGGGGTGTGCGCACGTGTGACCTACCTAACATGAATTCCTCTCATGTTAGGTGGAACGTCCCGGCGTGGAAAGCCCCGTGGCGGTGCCGTGCGCGGGGCGCCTGAGGCCTCCGGGACGTGCGTGTCGCCGGAGCGCGAAGGCCACCGGTGCCCCCGGCCGAGCCCGCCCTGACTCACCCCCACCACCGAGGCCGGACAGGGTGTGCCGGAAGGGGCGGCGAACCGACGTCACCGTCCCTCCACGGCGGGCCCGTGCCGTTCCGGCCCCGGCCGTTCCCGGGTCCGTGCCGTGTCGCGCCCGTCCCCGGACGCGACACGGACGACTCAGCCGCGGCCGGGAACCGGGTCGCCCTGACGGGTGTGCTCGGCGCCCAGCGCGATCGGCGCGGCCAGCCACTCGTCGCGCAGCCCGAACGCGTTCACCAGCCGCACGGCGTAGGGCCGCAGGCCGCGGCACAGGTCGTTCACCGCCTGGGTCACCGCCTTGGCCCGCGAGGTCGAGAGCCGCTCGTGCTCCAGGAACCAGGCCCGGTTCTCCTCGACCACCGACAGCACGTACAGGTCGCACAGCCGGTTGAGCAGCTTGGCCGTCGAGGTGTCCCCGCAGCGGTCGATCCCCGCCACGAACGCCTCCAGCACCACCCGGTCCATGTGCGCGCGGCCCGCGGTGAGCACGTGGTCCTGGGCGTGGTTGAGCACCTCGAAGGCGTCGCCGCCGTCCTTGCGGGACCTGCGCAGCCGTGCGGCCAACCCCTCGATGACGTGCTTCTCGCGGTCCTCCAGCAGTTCCAGCTGCCAGCCCCGGTTGTACAGCCCGGCCTCCTCGCCGCGCCCGGGAGCCGCCGCGACGAGCCGCTCGACCAGGGGGATGGCGGCGGTGCGCTCGATGACCGTCTCGAACACCTTGCCCGCCATGAACCGGACCAGCCCCAGCTGGTCCATGTCGCCGAACGAGTCCTTGAAGTTGGTGAGCAGGCCCTTGGTGAGCTGTTGGAGCAGGACCGTGTTGTCGCCCTCGAAGGTGGTGAAGATGTCGGAGTCGGCCTTGAGCTGCGGGATGCGGTTCTCCGACATGTACCCGGCGCCGCCGCACGCCTCCCGGCAGGTCTGGATGGTCTGGGTGGCGTGCCAGGTGGCCACCGCCTTGAGCCCGGCCGCCCGCGACTCCAGCTCGCGCTGGGCGTGCTCGTCGCGCTCCGGCGCCTCGGACAGCTCGTGCAGGCGGGTGACCAGCTCCTCCTGCGCGAAGTGCAGCGCGTAGGTGCGGGCCAGCGCGGGCAGCAGCTTGCGCTGGTGCGCCAGGTAGTCCAGGACGGGCACCTCCCGCTCGGGCCGGCCCTCACCCTCGGGCCGGGTGAACTGGCGTCGGGTGTCGCCGTAGCGCACCGCGATGGTCAGCGCCGCCTTGGCGGCGCTGCCCGCGCCGCCCGCCACGCTGACCCGGCCCCGGATCAGCGTGCCGAGCATGGTGAAGAAGCGCCGGTTCTTGTTCTCGATGGGGCTGGAGTAGGTGCCGTCGGCGGCCACGTCCCCGTACCGGTTGAGCAGGTTGGCGCGTGGTACCCGCACGTGGTCGAACTCCAGGCGGCCGTTGTCCACGCCGTTGAGCCCGGCCTTGTGCCCGCAGTCCCCGATGCGCACGCCCGGCATGGGCGTGCCGTCCGCGTCCCGGATCGGGACCACCAGGGCGTGTACGCCGTGCTCCTCACCGCCGGCGGCCAACTGGGCGAACACCACCGCCACACGGCCGTCGCGGGCCGCGTTGCCGATGTAGTCCTTGCGGGCCGCCTCATCGGGGGTGTGGACCACGAACTCCTCGGTGTCCGGGTCGTAGGTGGCCGTGGTGCGCAGGCTCTGCACGTCCGATCCGTGGCCGGTCTCGGTCATCGCGAAGCAACCGGGCAGCTCCATCGACATCGCGCCGGGCAGGTACTCGGCGTGGTGGCGTTCGGTGCCCAGGGCGTTGATCGCCCCGCCGAACAGCCCCCACTGCACGCCCATCTTCACCATGAGCGACAGGTCGTTGACCAGCATCTCGAAGCCGACCACGGACGCGCCGACGTCGCCCCGGCCGCCCACCGACTCGGGGAAGCCGTAGGCGGGCAGGTCGCTCTTGGCCAGGTCCCTGAGCTGGCTGAGCGTGCGGGCGCGGTGTTCCTCCACCGACAGCCCGTGGACGGGGGCGTACAGGTCTCCCTGGAGGACGTCGCGCACGTGTTCGCGCACGTGGGCCCAGCGGCCGTCGAGGAGGCCGCGGAGTTCGGCCTCGTCCACCCTCAGCGCCTGTTCGGTCATGTGCTCCCCCTGTCGGTACTCGCTGACGCGGCCCTGCCACCCGCCTACCACCGGCGGACGGCGGCACACACGGGCCGGGCCACGCGTACATCATCACGTTAGGGGGCGGGGCGGGTCCGGAGCGGCCTCCGCCGGATGGTTGGGACGACGGCATCCGAGGTAGTCCAGCCACTGGGCGCTCCGCGTGGACGGAGAACGGGAACGCCGCAACCGAGGGCGAGGAGGGGAGAGCGCGTGGAACAGCGCATGGGAGAGGAGTCGAACACCCGGACACGGGTCCTCCTGGCCGGGTGGTTCTCGTTCGTGGACGGGGAGGCCACGGCGGGCGACGTCGGGGCGGCGATGACCGTCTCGGTCGCGCTGCGGGAGGAGGGCGTCGCCCACGACACCGTGTGGAGTCCCCGTTTCCGCATGGGTGGGCCCTCCCTCGACGAGGTGGATCCGGCCGACTACTCCCACCTGGTCTTCGTGTGCGGTCCGGTCAGCGGGCGCCAGGTCGAGGAGCTCCACCGGACCTTCGCGTCCTGCCGGCGCATCGCGGTCGGCGTGTCGGTGATCCGCACCGGGGACCCGGCCTTCCTCGGGTTCCACACCGTGCTGCCCCGCGACGGAGCGGGTGGGGAACCGCGGCGCGACCTCGCCGCGGGTGCTCCCGCCCCTTCCCCGGTGCCGGTGGTGGGAGTGATCACCGCGCCCGGTCAGGGCGAGTACCGGGACCGTTCGGCCCACGCGGAGGTGCACCGGGCCCTGGGGAGGTGGCTCGTGGCCAAGAACTGCGCGCGGGTGCCGGTGGACACCCGGCTGGACACGGACGACTGGCTGCACTGCGCCGCCCCGCACCAGTTCGACGCCCTGGTACGTCGGATGGACCTGGTGGTGACCACGCGCCTGCACGGACTGGTGCTGGCCCTGCGCAACGGGGTGCCGGCCGTGGTGGTGGATCCCGTCGTGGGCGGTGCCAAGGTCGCGGCCCAGGGCAGGGTCTGGAACTGGCCGGTGGAGACGGTCCACCACCCGGAGGGGGAACTCGACCCCGGGCGCCTGGACCGGCTCTGGAAGTGGTGTCTGGACTCCGGTCACCAGGCCGCGCGGTCCCGGTCGGACGACCTCGGCTCGCCGCTGGTCGGCGCGCTGTCGGAGGCGCTGCGGAGCTCTACTCCCGGCCGCGTCTGACGGCGGCCACCGTGCGGCTCCGCGTGCGCGGTCAGACCGCCACCGAGGCGGGCAGGGGTTCTCCCGCGGAGACGTCGGCGTCCACCCGGCGCAGGAGGTCGTCCAGGGACAGGTCCAGGGCGGCGGCGATCGACGCGACCGTGAAGAAGGCGGGGGTGGGGATGCGTCCGCCCTCGATCTTGCGCAGCGTCTCGACCGAGATCCCGGCCTGGCGTGCGACGTCCACCATCGTGCGCTCCGCACGGGCCTGACGGAGCAGACCGCCCAGGAGGCGTCCGCGCTCGATCTGGTCTGCGGTCAGCGGTTCACGAACCATGCGACGAGTCTAACCCGTCGGTTTCCCCCTCTCCCCGAAGGCGGGGGAGTCCGCCGCCGAGGAGGGCGCTCCTCCCGGCTCCCTGGCCGCCGATCGCCCATGCATGGAATATGCATGCATGGTTGCTTTGCAGATCAGAGGGGTCGCTGACGAGGAGAGGGACGTCCTCGTGCGTCGCGCCAAGGAGAGAGGGCAGTCGTTGCAGGGTTTCCTGCTCGATCTGGTCAGGGCCGAGGTGCGGCGGTCGCGCAACGCCGAGATCCTGCGGGGCTTCAGGGACGCTCCGACGGTCTCGGCGAGGGTGAGGAGGACCCGGTCACCGACATCATCCGGGCCGAGCGTGAGGAACGCATGGAGCGTTACGGAATCCACGACGGACCGGACGGCGGTTAGTGGTCGTCATCGACGCGAGTGTTCTCGTCAACGCGCTGGTGTCCGACGGGACCGCTGGTGCCCGGGCGAACGAACTGCTCGCGGAAAAGGACACCTGGGCCGCACCCGAGCACATGCCGATGGAGGTGTTCTCAGCGGTGCGAGGACTGTGCCTGGGCGGAGGGATCACCGAAGGCAGGGCTCACGCCGCCCTCACCGAGTTGAGTGAGGGTCTGGAGATCGATCTGGTCGGTGTGCGCCGGTTGTCCTCCATGATGTGGGAGTTGCGCGGCCATGTCAGCGGCTACGACGCCGCCTACGCGGCTGCGGCACGGCTGCTCGACTGTCCCCTGGTGACCGCTGACATCCGTTTGGCGAAGGCGGTCGAGAAGCACTGCCAGGTCATGACGGTCTGAGGAACGACGAGAAGCGCCGCCCGGCCCGGAGACAGGCCGGGAGCGGGTCATCACGCCAGACCCGGGACGGCCAGCTCCAGACGGCCGCCGTCCGCGTCGAGCAGCGCCGGTATCCCCAGCGGGACCGTCAGCTGGGCCGCGCAGTGACCGAAGTCCAGCCCCCACAGCACCGGCACCCCCAGCGGCTCCAGCCGGTCGCGCATCAGTTCGGCGACCACCTCCGGGCCGGGCGGGCAGTCCGTCCACGTCCCCAGCGCCACCCCGGCCACCCCCGACATCCACCCGCTGCGCAGCAGATGGGTCAGCATCCGGTCGAGCCGGGCCACGTCCTCCCCGATGTCCTCCAGCAGCAGGACGCCCCCCGAGGCTGACAGGCGGCTGCGCGGGGTCGCCAGGCCGTCGTTGAGCAGGCTCAGATTCCCGCCGAAGGTCACGCCCTCGGCCCGGCCCGGCACCAGCGCACGCGCTCCCGGCGAGGTCAGCACCGTCCGCCGCTCGGGACGGAACAGGGTGGTGCGCAGCTCCTCCTGGGCCGTCCCGTCACCCACGAAGTACCGGGTGCCGACCACCGGACCGTGCACCGTGGCCACCCCCAGCTCCACCGCGAACGCCTCGTGCAGCGCGGTGACGTCGCTGAACCCGACCAGCGCCTTGGGCCCGGCCCCGCGCATCGCGTCGAAGTCCAGCAGGTCCAGCGTCCGGTGGGCCCCGTCGCCGCCGCGCACGCAGAACACCGCGTCCACGTCCGGATCGCACCAGGCCTCCTGGAGGTCGGCGGCCCGGACGGCGTCCGTGCCGGCCAGATAGGGCAGCCGCGGATGCCGGTCAAGCACGTGCGGAGCCCGCTCCACCTCCAGCCCCCAGCCGCGCAGCGTTCCCTCCGCCTCGTCCAGCCGGTCCGCCGGGACCGGACTGCACGGGGCGACCAGCCGCACCCGGTCGCCCTCCCGCAGACGCGGAGGCCGGACCAGCTCCCGCACACCCCGCGGATCCGGGGTCCGCACCGCCGCGCCCGCCACCTCGGTCATCGCCTCTCCCACGCCTGGCCCTTCCTGATCACGCGCGTCCCTCCGACGCGGCTCCTGCTCCCACCACCAGCACTCGGACACTCCCCGCGTGACCGGTCACACGCCCGCACACGTGCCCGGCCGGGGACCGCCGCTCACGCACGCAGGAACGTGTCCAGAGCGCGCACGCCGAAGCGCAGCCCCTCCAGCGGCACCCGCTCGTCCACGCCGTGCAGCAGGTTCGTGTAGTCCAGGCCCTCGGGCTGCGCCAGGGGGGAGAAGCCGTAGCACTCGATGCCGAGCCGGGAGAAGACCTTGGCGTCGGTGCCCCCGGACAGGCACACCGGAACGACGTGGGCGCCCGGGTCGTGGAACAGCAGGGCCTCACGCAGGTCGGCGAACGCGGGGGAGTCCACGGGCGCGGACACCGGCGGCGAACCGTGCGCGTACTCCCAGGACACACGGTCACCGGTGAGCTCCTCCATGGTGGCGGTGAACTGTTCCTCGCCCCCGGGCAGTACCCGGCCGTCCACGCCCGCCGTGGCCTCCCCGGGCACCACGTTCACCTTGTACCCGGCCGAGAGCATGGTGGGCGTCGCGCTGTTGCGCGTGGTCGGGCCGATCAGCGGCGCGGCCGTTCCCAGCCTGGCGACCAGGGCGTCCACCGCCTCCGCGGTGTCGGTGTCGCCGGGGACGCGCTCCACCTCCAGGGCGGCGGCGATCGCGTCGATCGCCGCACGCGTGACGGGGGTCAGATGCAGCGGCCACGCGTGCGCGTCGATCCGGGCCACGGCCGCGGCCAGGGCGCCGACCGCGTTGTCACCCGGCGGACGGGACCCGTGTCCCGCCGTGCCGTGGGCGCGCAGGGTCAGCCAGGCGCTGCCGCGCTCGGCCGCGCCCACCGGGTACAGCCGCACCGGTTTCCCCGAGACGGTGCGGGCGTGGATGGTCTCACCGCCGCCCTCACCGATCGCGGTGGTGCAGCCCTCGAACAGGTCGGCGTGCTCGCGGACCAGGTAGTCGGCGCCGTGGGCGGCGCTGTCCTCCTCGTCGGCGACGAAGGCCAGCACGATGTCGCGCCGGGGCCGGAGACCGTACCGGGCCCAGTGGCGCACGACCGCGGTGACCATGGCGATGGTGTTCTTCATGTCCACGGCGCCGCGCCCCCACAGGGCGGGCACGCCGGTGACGGGGCAGTCGGCGATCTCCCCTGAGAGGGGCGGCAGCGTCCAGGCGGCGGCGTCGGCGGGCACCGTGTCCAGGTGGCCGTGCACCAGCAGCGCCGGGGCCGTGGGGTCGGTGCCCGGGACGCGTGCGACCACGTTCGCGCGTCGGGGGGCCGACTCCAGGACGCGAGGGTCCAGCCCGGCGTCGCCGAGCGCCTCGGCGGCGTACTCGGCGGCGGCGCGCTCGTCGCCCCGGCCGCCCCCGTGGTTGGTGGAGTCGCGGCGGACGAGCCCGCGGGTCAGCTGGACGGCGTCCTCCCCGGCCTCCGCGAGGCCCTCGGTTCTCTCGGAGAAGGAAGTGATCGTGCGACCCACGTGCGCGGCCTCGCTCTCGCTGAGGTGTCAGGGATGGGGGAGAACCGCAGTGGCTGGTGGTGACGAGGTGCTCCCGGCCACAGTTCTACCAGTCCCGCCCCGGGGAGCCCCGGCATTGAAGACACCGTGGTTCCAGGGGACGAGCGGGGCCACCGTGGTGGAACGGCGGACCGGTCCGTGGGGTGCCCGTCCTCGCCCTCCTGGACGCCCGGGTCTCAGCCGTAGCGCTCCTCCATGGCGTTGGAGACGAGCGTGGTCACCGCCTTGAAGCAGCGGATCATCTCGTAGGCGTCGGGGGAGACGTAACGGACACGCCGCACCCCGGTACGGGTGACACCCGGAACGATGGCGGCGGCTTGGGCGAGCTGCGCGGAGTCGACCTCCACCTCCACCGCCCTGGCGGCGGTCTCCACCGGATCCAGGTGCCCGGCCAGCATCATGGCGTCGCGCGCGTTGGACCGGATGTCCCGCGCGGTCCTGGCCGGGGGACGGCAGCGGGCCGCGTACCGGCTGACGTGGTCCTTGACCGCGACCGTCCGCGCGAACGGGGCGTAGGTGGCGGCGTCCTCGCAGGCGCGGTCGTCACCGGTCACCAGGATGACCGGGGTACCGTACTCGGCGACCACGGCGGCGTTGAGACGGCCCTCGCTGGCGGGTTCGCCGTCCAGCCACACACCGGTCACCGCGTTGGGCAGGTAGGTGTGCGCGAGCACGCCCTCGTCACCGGCGCCGCAGTGGTATCCCAGGAACACCACGCCGTCGCAGTCGCCGGACTGCACGCCCTCGACCATGGACAGCTCCTTGTGCCGTCCGGTGATCATGGTCGCGTCGCCGTTCAACTCCTCCAACAGGAGGTTGCGCATGGTCGCGTGCGCCTCGTTGACCAGCACCTCGGTGGCGCCGCCCTCGAACAGGCCCTCGATCGCGGCGTTGACGTCGCTGGTGAACATGGAACGGCAGCGCTGCCACTGCTCGGTGCCGGGCTCGACGTCGGCGGGCCAGGTGACGCCCGTGGCGCCCTCCATGTCGGCGGAGATGAGGATCTTCACCCCCACGACCCTACGCCCCGCCCCTCCGGGGATCCAGGGGCGCGCGCCACCTCCGGCAGCCGCCTCCGCGCGCCGGGCCGGTGGCGCGGCCAGGGCTCAGGGCAGCGTCAGGATCTCCGCGCCGGAGTCGGTGATGACCAGGGTGTGCTCGAACTGGGCGGTCCACTTGCGGTCGGCCGTCACGGCGGTCCAGCCGTCGTCCCACATGTCGTACTCCACGCCGCCGAGCGTGATCATCGGCTCGATGGTGAAGGTCATCCCCGGTTCCATGACGGTGTCCGCGCGCGGATCGTCGTAGTGCGGCACCACCAGGCCCGAGTGGAACTCCGGTCCCACGCCGTGGCCGGTGAAGTCGCGGACCACGCCGTAGCCGAAGCGCTTGGCGTAGGACTCGATGACCCGACCGATCACGTTGATCTGGCGCCCCGGACGGCAGGCCCTGATCGCGCGCGTGAGCGCCTCACGGGTCCGCTCGACCAGGAGCCGGTGCTCCTCCGTGACGTTCCCGGCCAGGAACGTGGCGTTGGTGTCGCCGTGCACACCGTCCTTGTAGGCGGTGATGTCGATGTTGACGATGTCGCCGTCGGAGACCACGGTGTCGTCCGGGATCCCGTGGCAGATCACCTCGTTGAGCGAGGAGCACAGCGACTTCGGGTAGCCCCTGTAGCCCAGCGGGCTGGGGTAGGCCCCGTGGTCCAGCAGGAACTCGTGGCCGACCCGGTCCAGCTCGTCCGTCGTCACACCGGGCTCGACGTGCCTGCCGACCTCCTCCAGGGCCCGCGCCGCGATCCGCCCGGCCTCCCGGATCCGCTCGATGGTCTCGGGGGTCTGCACGTCACCGAGGATCCCCTCCGCGGGATGCTTCCGTCCGACGTACTCCGGGCGGACGATGTGGGAGGGAACCGAACGTTGTGGCGAGATGCGCCCAGGAACCAGCGGAGTAGTCATGGACACTGATTGTAGTTCGTGGGTGGCCCCGTCGGACCTGCGCGATGCGTCTCCGGCCGGAGGTGTGAGGGGGTGCCGGGCCCTGGGTAGATGCCACCACGAAGCACGTTCCCGCCTCGGGCGACGTCCCGTAGAAAGCGAGTGACAGTGAGCGAGGACACCCCGCAGGACGACAAGTGGTGGTACTGCCTCAAGCACGGGAGGGTCGAGCACGGTCCCGGCTGCCCCAACAGGATGCGCATGGGCCCCTACCCGGACGAGGACACGGCCGCCAGCGCGATGGCCATCGCGGCCCAGCGCAACGAGGAGTGGGACGTCTCCTCACGAGAGGAGGAACTGTGACCCGCGCCCGGGCGGCCCGCCGCGCGGGGCCGGGGTGCCCCCCGCGTCCGGGGCTCTGACAGGATCGGCGCATGACTGAACAGAGCACACCCGAGGGCACGGACATCGCCGGGCTGTCCGTCGCGGTCCTGGGCGGGACCGGGGACCAGGGGCGGGGTCTGGCCCGCCGCCTCGCCCTGGCGGGGCACACCGTCCACCTCGGCTCGCGCAGCGCCGAACGCGCCGAGAGGGCCGCCCGCGAACTGGTGGAGGCCGAGACCGCCGCCGTCGACGTCCGCGGTCTGGACAACGCCGGAGCCGCGTCCGCGGGCGACATCGTCATCGTCGCCGTGCCCTGGGACGGCCACCGGGAACTGCTGGAGGGCCTGGCCGAGCCGCTGGCGGGCAAGATCGTCGTGGACTGCGTCAACCCGCTCGGCTTCGACAGGAGGGGGCCCTTCGCGCTCGACGTCGCCGAGGGCAGCGCCGCCGAGCAGGCCGCCGAGGTCCTGCCGGAGAGCCGCGTCACGGCCGCCTTCCACCACGTGTCCGCGGTGGTGCTGCTGGACCCGGAGGTCGACCAGGTGGACCTGGACGTCCTGGTGCTGGGCGAGGACCGCGCCGCCACCGACGTGGTGCGGGCCCTGGCCGAACGCATCCCCGGGGTGCGCGGCGTCTTCGGCGGCCGGCTGCGCAACGCCCACCAGGTCGAGGCCCTGACCGCGAACCTCATCGCGGTCAACCGCCGCTACCGCACTCACGCGGGCATCCGGATCACCGGCCTGTGACTCCGGTGCCGTGGTGGGCGGTGCCGTGAACGCGCGCGGCGCCGGTCCCCGGAGACCGGCGCCGCGACGGGAGGGCGGGGTCAGCCGCAGTAGGCCGCCCGCTCGGCGTCGGTCATCGGCACCGTGGACTGGGTGACCGTGCTGCCCTGGTCCCGGGCCGGGCCCTCCGCGGTGAAGGGGGCGTACCAGACGTAGTGGCCCCACTCGCGGTCGGGGAAGTGCAGCTCGTAGGTTCCGTGGACGCGCTGCATCCGGGGCCCGTAGTACACGCGGGCCACCTCCCCGGGCTGTGCGGTGACCTGCGTCCGCTGGGCCTGGGTGTGGGACGAGGTCCACTCGTGGCCGTAGGAGACGCTGAAGCTCTGCTTGAAGATCGCCCCGAACGTCGCCGTCATCGACAGGTTCACGCTGTTGGTCTCGCTCGTGGTGCTGGACCAGATCACCAGGGAGGTCTGCTCGCGGTCGGTGCAGTTGTAGACCGGGGCGCCGACCGGCTCGGAGGTGTTCTGGAAGTACTCCGGCTCACCCGAGGGGTGGAACTCGCACACGTCGGTGCCCTCACCGCACCGCTCCAGGAGTTCCCTGACCGTCGGGGCGCCCTCGTGGTCGGCCGCGGCCGGTACGGGGGTGAGCGCCAGGGCCGCCGTCAGGCCCGCCGCGGCCCCCACTGCGAGGGTTCTCATCGCTTCGCCTTTCGTCGGGTGGTCACGGGCACGCGGCCAGCTCGGCGTTGGTCATCGGGCGCACGTTCTGCGTGACGACCTCGTCGGGGGAGTCGGGTACGGGGCCTTCCACGGTGAAGGGGGCGTACCAGACGTAGTGGCC
>NZ_ANAX01000244.1 GCF_000341065.1 Nocardiopsis halotolerans DSM 44410
CCCGGCGCGGTGGTGACGTAGGTGATCTGGCTCTCGGTGTGCGAGGTCGTCCAGGTGTGCTCGAAGGACTGCTCGTAGGACACGGAGAAGACCTCACCGAATCCGGCCTCGGTGGTCAGGGTCAGGCCCACGCTGTTGCTCTGGGAGGTGGTGTCGGACCACTGCACGGCCATGTCCTGGGGTCCCGAGGTGCAGTTGAAGACCTCGGAGCCGACGACGCGGCTCTCGGCGGCGAACGGTTCGGGCGCCCCGCTGGGGTGGAACTCGCAGACGTCCGTCTCCACGCCGCACAGCTCCAGCAGCTGGCGCACGGTGGGGACGTCCTGGGCGGCCGCGTACGCGGGGATCGGGGGTGCCGCGATCGCGCCGGCCGCCGCGACGGCGGTGGCGCAGAGTACGGCGTACGTGCGTCGCATGGTGGTTTTCCCTTCGGAGGGGTGGGGAAAACGGGCCGGTTCAGCCCAGGGTGGTGGAGACGGTGCGGTCGTTCATGAAGTCGCCGACGTAGCCGGTGTTCTCGCGGTAGGGGCCGTCGCGGTCACCGGTTCCGTCCGGTCCCGCGTGCAGCCACAGGGCGCATGTGGCCCACGGCTGGGCCGAGGAGATGAGGTTGCGCCACTCGGGCGGGAAGGTGTACCAGAATTCGGTGTCGTCGCCTCCGGTGCACAGGCCGTCGCCGTACAGGGTGAAGGACGCCCCGCCGAAGTCCTCGTGCTCGAAGTACGTGCCGATGATGACGTCCGAGCTGGCCGCCAGGGTGGAGACACCGCCTCCGTCCAGGGCCCGCTCCTGCTCTTGGAGCGTCCGCCCCGTCTGCTCCTCGGCGGCGGTGATCGCCGCGTCGAAGGAGGCGAAGCACCGCTCCAGGCCGGTGTCGACGTCGCTGATGCAGTGTCGCTCGGTGTCGGCCGCCGCGGGTGACGCGGCGGTGGCCGCGGTCAGGGCGGTGGCGGCGCAGAGGAGCGCGACACGTGGCCGTCGGTGTGCTGAGACCATGTGTTCTCCGTGTTCGTCCGGGGGTGAGACGTGACTTAACGCATGTTAATAGAACTCTCCGGCCCTCTTCGGTCACCCTCCGTGCTGCATCGGTCATGCGGTGGGACGATGACGGAGAAAGAATTTTTTCTTCGCCGGGAGATGTGGAAAGGAAGTTTCCCTTCTTCTTTCGTTCCCTGGCGGGTTGTCCGGCTGGTTCTCGGGCGTTGTGATGTCCGGACGCGCTCTCGCCTGCGCGTCCGCGGGCTCTCCCCGACTCGCGGGAGAGAGGGCGGCCACGCCCCCTCGGGAGTCGTGGCGTGGCGTGGATCGCGAACAGGGGTTCGATGGGTGCCGGGCTTCTGAGGGCATGTCGCCCACCGTGTTCGGTGACACGTGAAAGGGGCGCGAGCCCCGCTCCGCCCTTCCGGGCGTGTCCGGGTGGAGGCGCGTCACGCGGCGCGCCGGGCAGCGGAAGACCCCCGGAGACGACGGCGGCGCCGGTCCCGGGGACCGGCGCCGCGACGGGAGGGGTGACCGGTCAGGACACCCACTCCTTGACCTTCCCGATCAGCGCGGCCGGGTCCTCGCCCACGGGGACCACGTTGAGCTGGGTCACCCCGGCGGCGCGGAAGGCCTCCACCCGCTCGCGCACGTAGGACTCGGGGCCGACCATGTTGGTCAGCTCCACGAACTCCTCGGGCACGGCCGCGGCCGCCTCGTCTTTCCTCCCCGCCAGGTACAGGTCCTGGATCCTCTCCGCGGCCTCCTCGTAGCCGTAGCGGCGGGCGACCGTGTTGTAGAAGTTCCTGCCCTTGGCGCCCATGCCGCCGACGTACAGGGCGATCATCGGCCGCACGAGGTCCAGCAGTCTCTTGGTGTCCTCGCCCTCGCCGATCGCGAGCAGGCCGCCCGCGGAGATCTCCAGTTCGCCCAGGGACGGGTCGCGTTTGGCCCTGCCCTCCGCCAGTGCCTCGCCCCACACGGTGTCGGCCTTCTCGGGGATGAACAGGTGCGGCAGCCAGCCGTTGGCGATCTCCGCGGTCATCGCCACGTTCTTCACGCCGAGCGAGGCCACGTAGACGGGGATGTCGGGACGCACGGGGTGGTTGATGATCTTGAGCGGTTTGCCGAGGCCGGTGCCCCTCTCCGGAGGCAGGGGCAGCTGGAAGACGCCGCCGTCGTGGGTGAGGCGGTCCTCGCGCGCCCAGATCTTGCGGCAGATCTCGATGGTCTCGCGGGTGCGGGCGAGCGGCTTGACGTAGGGGACGCCGTGGAAACCCTCGATGACCTGCGGCCCGCTGGCGCCCAGACCGAGGATGGCGCGTCCGCCGGACAGGTCGTCCAGTCCGGCGGCGGTCATGGCGATGAGCGTGGGGGTGCGGCTGTACAGCGGCAGGATGGCCGAACCGATCGCCACGGTCTCGGTGCGTGCGGCGATGTAACCCATGAGGGTGGGGCTGTCGAACCCGTAGGCCTCGGCGACCCACACGGTGTCGAGTCCGGCCTTCTCCAGTTCGACCACCTGGTCGACGGCGGCCCTGGGCTCACCCGCGTACTGGAGCGGCATCGAGATGCGCATCTGTCCTCCCGGGAGGGCCGGTCCCCGGCCCCTTCGGCACTGGGTACGGTGCGACTCTACTCCCGAGTACAGTTCGGTTTGTTGTCCGGCTCACAGGTGTCTCCACGGGTCGAACCGGGACGGGGCCGGACACGCGGCCGCCGACCGGGATCGCTCCCGACCGGCGGCCCGTCACCCGTTCCGTTCAGTCACCGCGGTGGACGCGGTGGACGTGTTCCTCCGTCAGCTGGCGTAGGAGTGGCGCTCCTCGGGGAACGCCCCGCGGACGACCTCGTCGGCGTAGGCCGAGGCCGCCTCGCGCAGCGTCTCGTGCAGGTTGGCGTAGGTCTTCACGAACTTCGCCACCCTCGGGCTCAGCCCGGCCATGTCCTGCCACACCAGCACCTGGGCGTCCGTGGACGCCCCGGCGCCGATGCCCACGGTCGGGATGGACAGCTGCTCGGTCACCTGCGCGGCCAGCTCGGCGGGCACGCATTCCAGGACCAGCGCGAACGCGCCCGCGCGCTCCATCTCCTTGGCGTCCTTGAGCAGTCCGGCCGCGGCCTCGCCGCGGCCCTGCACCCGGTAACCGCCCATGGTGTTCACCGACTGCGGGGTCAGACCGAGGTGCGCCATCACCGGCACGCCCGCCGACACCAGCAGCTCCACCTGCGGAGCGACCGCGTGGCCGCCCTCCAGCTTCACCGCCTGGGCACCGCCCTCCTTCATGAAGCGGGAGGCCGACTCCAGCGCCTGCTGGGGCGAGGCCTGGTAGGCGCCGAACGGCAGGTCGGCCACGACCAGCGCCCGGCGGGTGGAACGGGCCACGGCCGCGGTCAGCGGGAGCAGCTCGTCCACCGTGACAGGANCGTAGACGACGTTGGCGGCCGAGTCGCCGACGAGCAGGACGGGGATACCGGCCTCGTCGAAGACGCGGGCGGTGAGCGCGTCGTAGGCGGTCAGCATCGGCCAGCGCTCGCCGCGCTCCTTGGCGGCGGCCAGGTCGCGGACCGTGACACGGCGGTTGGCGACCCCGCCGTACAGGGAGTTGGTGGCCGGGGTCTTCTCAGTGGTGCTCATGGTGCGTTCCTCCGTTGTCTCGAAGCACCTCGGGGGTGTCTCCGGACGTGTGGACGAATGGTGGTGGCGCGCTCGCGCGCCGGGTGACCGCGGGGGTCACGGATGGTCCTCGGGGGGACCGGACGTGTGCGGGGACGGTTCCGGTGCCCCGCGGGGCGGTGGAAGGCCGGTTCCGGCCGCCACACGCAAGCATCATCGCACGCGCCCGCCGTCTCTCTTTCCACGGGATACAACCCGATCCGGCATCCGGATGTTTCCCGACCGCGCCGGGGACGGTACGGGAGCGGGGGAGGGGGAGGGGCGGCACGTGTCACGTACCCCTGCCGCGTACCCGGGCCGAACGCCGGACGCGCCATGTGGCGGCGCCGCGCGGAAGCGCCGAGGGGTACGGTTCGACCTGGTGGACGGTTCCGGCGGTGGAGGTGGGTTCGTGGACGCGCAGACGGCGTACCGGCGCAGGTGGGGCGGCCTTGCGGTGCTGATCATCTGCCTGCTGGTGATCGTCGCCGACAACACCATCCTCAACGTGGCGCTGCGTACGCTCTCCGACCCCGAGGCGGGACTGGGAGCCAGCCAGTCGCAGCTGGCCTGGGCGATCAACTCCTACACGCTCGTCTTCGCCGGTCTGCTCTTCACCTTCGGCGTGCTCGGCGACCGGTGGGGGCGCCGCCGCATGATCGTGCTGGGCCTGACGGTGTTCGGTGCGGCCTCGGCGCTGTCCGCCTACTCACACAGCCCCGAACAGCTCATCCTGGCCCGCGCCGCGATGGGGCTCGGCGCGTCGATGGTGATGCCGCAGACCCTGTCGGTCATCACGAACGTGTTCCCGCCCGAGCAGCGCGCAAGGGCCATCGGGTTCTGGGCGGGCTCGGTCGGGCTGGCGCTGGCCATCGGCCCGTCGGCGGGCGGACTGCTGCTGGAGAACTTCTGGTGGGGGTCGATCTTCCTCGTCAACGTGCCCTTCGTGCTGATGGGCCTGGCGCTGGTGTTCTTCCTGGTGCCCGAGTCGCGCAACGAGAACCCGGGCCGACTGGACGTGTTGGGCGTGCTGCTGTCCGTTCCGGGTCTGGTGCTGCTCATCTACGGCATCATCACCGCGGGGGAGAGGGCCTCCCTGACGGACTGGGACGTCTGGGGCGCGCTCGTCGGCGGTGCGGCGGTGCTCACGCTCTTCCTGGTACACGAGTCGCGCGCCCACAACCCGTCCCTGGACGTGCGCTTCTTCCGCAACCCCCGGTTCAGCGTCGCCATCGCCATCATCATGGTGTTGTTCTTCAGCATGTCCGGGATCATCTTCTTCCTGAGCTTCTACTGGCAGAGCGTCCGGGAGTTCTCGCCGTTCGTGGCGGGGCTGCTGGTGCTGCCCTCGGCGCTGGGACAGATGATCATGGCGCCGCTCAGCCCGACACTCGTGCGCTGGGCGGGTCCGCGCGTGGTCGCCGCGGCGGGCGTGCTGAGCGTGTGCGCGTGCTTCCTGTTCTTCACCCAGCTGGAGCGGGACACGCCGCTCCCGCTCATCGTCGGTTTCTTCTTCCTCCAGGCCGCCGCGATGGCGGTGGTCCTGACGCCCGCCACCGACGCGATCATGTCGTCGGTGCCGCCGGGCAGGGCCGGGGCCGCCTCCGCGGTGCAGAACACCGTCCGGCAGGTGGCGACGGCCATGGGCGTCGCTGTCCTGGGCGCGGTCATCTCCTTCCGGTACCGGGCGGGGATCACGCCGACCCTGGAGACGTTCGCGCGGGAGGAGGCGGAGGGGTTGGACGGAGAGGAGCTGCGCTCCGCCGGTGAGTCGATCGAGGGCACCCTGGCCATCGCCCGGAACCTGGGGGAGGAGGGCCGGGCGCTGGTGGGCCCCGCCAAGGAGGCGTTCATGTCGGGGCTGCACACCGCGGCGGCGGTGTCGCTGTGCTTCGGGTTGGTGGGGTTGGTGGTGGTCCTGGTCTGGATGCCGCGCGAGAGCGGACGCCACCAGCCCGTGAACGCCCCGAACGAGGAGGACTCCGACGACTCCCACGACCCGGACGGGCACAGGGGCGTCCGCTGATCCTCCGCCGGATCGAGTCCGGGAAGGTGGACCGGCCATGGGAGCCGGTCACCTACGTTGTGTACATGCGTCTGACCGCTTTCACCGACGTCTCACTGCGGCTGGTCATGCGGCTCGCGGTCGCGGAGGAGGGCGAGCTCCTCACCACCAGGGCCGTGGCCGGAATGCTCTCCGTGCCCTACACGCACATGGCCAAGGCCGTGGCGCGGCTGTCCGACATGGGGTTGGTCGAGGCACGGCGCGGCCGGAACGGCGGCCTGCTCCTGACGGAGAAGGGCCGTTGGGCGTCGGTCGGGTCGATCGTGCGTGAACTGGAGGGCGGGGGAGACCTGGTGGGGTGCGAGGACGACCCGCCCTGCCCGCTGCGTGAGGCCTGTCGGCTGCGCGGTGCCCTGCGCGAGGCACGCGAGGCCTTCTACACCTCGCTCGACGGCGTCACCGTGGAGTCCCTGGTGGCACCGCCCACTCGGGACACCCTGACCCTGCTGCGCGCACACTAGCTGGCTTCGGCGCTCCGCACTCGCTGTGAGCGCAAGACCGCGCTGTGAGCGCAGGGGTGCGCTGTGAGTACGGGGTCGCGGAGGACAGGGCGGGCCGGTGAACCCTTCCGCTCACCACACCGGACACGGCTGTCGCCTGGCTCACATCCCCGGACACGCCCCGGATCCGGGGCCTTCCGAGGCGGTTTTAATATGCATCCCAGATGAGAATTTTCCGTTCCGGGGCGACAGTCCCGAGAAGGAGGACGCATGCTCTCAACCGAGTCCGCCGCCACGGTCCGGGCCACGATCCCCGTCGTGGCCGACGCCCTGGACACCATCACCGCCCGGTTCTACGACACGATGCTCGGTGAGCGTCCCGAACTCCTCGACGGCCTGTTCAACCGGGGCAACCAGTCCTCCGGGGAACAACGCAGGGCCCTGGCCGGATCGATCGCGGCCTTCGCCGCCCTCCTCCTCGACCACCCCGACGAGAGACCCGACGCCCTGCTGTCCCGCATCGCCCACAAGCACGTCTCCCTCGGCGTCACCGAGGACCAGTACGTGATCGTGCACAGGTACCTCTTCGACGCCATCGCCCACACCCTCGGGGACGCGGCCACCCCCGACGTCGTCCGCGCCTGGGACGAGGTCTACTGGCTCATGGCCGGATCCCTCATCGCGCTGGAGGCCCGCGTGTACGCCAGCCGGGGGCACTCGGGCGGCGAGGTCTGGCGCTCCTGGAGGGTCGCCGACCGCCGCCAGGAGACCTCGGACACCGCCTCCCTCACCCTCGAACCCGAGGACGACGCTCCGCTCCCCGACTTCGAGCCCGGACAGTACGTCAGCGTCCAGCTGCTCATGCCGGACGGTGTCCGTCAGGCCCGTCAGTACTCCCTGACCGGTGGGGACGGAAAGCGCCGCCGTATCACCGTCAAGCGCCTGAACGCCGGGGACACACCCGCCGGTGAGGTCTCCACCCTGCTGCACGACACCGTCGTACCCGGCGACACCCTCACGGTGTCCACCCCGGCGGGCGACGTGACCCTGGCCGAGGGCGACCACCCCGTCGTGCTGGTCTCGGCGGGGATCGGCTGCACGCCCATGCTCGCCATGCTCAACCGGCTCGCCGAGCAGGACAGCGCCCGCACGGTCCTCGCCCTGCACGCCGACCGCAGCCCGGAGGACCACGCCCACCGCGAGGAGACCGCCGCCCTGGTCGACGCGCTGTCCGACGCGAGCGCGCGGAACTGGTACGAGACCGGTGGCGACGGCGACGGCGAAGGCGATCGGGGGCTGATGGACATCAGTACGGTGGACCTTCCCGAGAACGCCGACGTCTACCTGTGCGGACCGCTGCCGTTCATGCGCAACGTGCGCGCCCAGATGATCGACGCCGGGGTGCCCGCACGCCGTATCCGTTACGAGGTCTTCGGCCCCGACCTGTGGCTGGGCGCGAACTGATCCGAGAACCCACGTTCCTGCACTCTCTGGCCCCGGAGGGTTCCCGGCGCGAGACCGGGAACTCCTCGTGCGGCGGTCAGCGTCCAGCCCGCTGATGGTGGCGGTGGCGACGTTGGCAC
>NZ_ANAX01000245.1 GCF_000341065.1 Nocardiopsis halotolerans DSM 44410
GCTCCTGCGATGGCACCAACAGCGAGTGGGTCCTCCAGCGCCGGGTAGCGGTGCTGTCCCCGGTGGTGAGGGTTGGCGACGGTCGCACCAACGGCGGCGGGTGTCTGGGGGCTGCGCCCAACGCCTGAGGTGTGCGGATGGCCGGGCTCTGCTGCGTTGGCACCAACGGCGAGCGGGTCCTCCAGCGCCGGGTAGCGGTGCTGTCCCCGGTGGTGAGGGTTGGCGACGGTCGCACCAACGGCGGCGGGTGTCTGGGGGCTGCGCCCAACGCCCAGGCCGCTGATGGTGGCGGTGGCGACGTCGGCACCAACGGCGAGAGCGGCCTTGGGAGGGCAACCAACGCCTGGGGTTCGGGGATGGTTGCGCGCTCCTGCGGTGGCACCAACGGCGGCGCAGCAGCG